>NZ_CP007212.1:3184646-3503110 GCF_001411805.1 Burkholderia plantarii
GCATCCAGATCGCGGCCGCGTTGAAGAACGCCAGCACGAGGAAAAGCGCGGAAGCCACGGGGTTGCGCGCGGTGATCACCTTCAGTGCCGAGATCACCAGCAGCAGCGAGAAGATGTAGAAGAGTACGGTCGTGAAGTCCATGGTTACCGGTTCATCGTTAGGCCTTGGTCAGGCACGGTTCTCGGGCACTGCAACGTGCCGCGCACCGTTGCCGCGGCGCTCCCGGGCCTGCCCTTCCCGGGCCGGCCCGTCCAGCTCATCGATACGGCGCGTCGGCGGCCTTGGCGGCCGCGATGTCCTTCTCGTAGCGATCACCGACCGCGAGCAGCATTTCCTTCGTGAAATACAGGTCGCCGCGCTTTTCGCCGTGATACTCGAGGATCTGCGTCTCGACGATCGAATCGACCGGGCAGCTCTCCTCGCAGAAGCCGCAGAAGATGCACTTGGTCAGGTCGATGTCGTAGCGCGTGGTGCGGCGCGTGTTGTCGGCACGCGTTTGCGACTCGATCGTGATCGCCATCGCGGGGCACACGGCCTCGCAGAGCTTGCAGGCGATGCAGCGCTCCTCGCCATTCTCGTAGCGGCGCAGCGCATGCAGCCCGCGAAAGCGCGGCGAGATCGGGGTCTTCTCTTCCGGGAACTGCACCGTGAACTTGCGCTTGAACGTGTAGCGTCCGGTCAGCGCGAGCCCCTTGAGCAACTCGGTCAGGAAGAAGGTCTTAAAGAAATGTTGGATAGCCGTCATGATGGGATCCGCCCTCTCAATTCCAGATATTCAGCGGCGACATCATCCAGAAGCCGACCACCACCACCCAGATCACGCAGATCGGCAGGAAGATCTTCCAGCCGAGACGCATGATCTGGTCGTAACGGAAGCGCGGGAACGTCGCGCGGGCCCAGATGAACACCGACAGCAGGAAGAAGACTTTCGCCACGAGCCAGAAGATGCCCGGGATGAACGACAGGAAGCTGAACGGCGAGTCCCAGCCGCCGAGGAACAGCGTGGCGGCCAGCGCCGAGATCACGATCATGTTGATGTACTCGGCGAGGAAGAACAGCGCGAAGCCCATCCCCGAGTAGTCGATCATGTGACCGGCCACGATTTCCGATTCGCCTTCCACCACGTCGAACGGGTGGCGGTTCGTTTCCGCGATGCCCGAGATGAAGTAGATGACGAACACCGGCAGCAGCGGCAGCCAGTTCCACGACATGAAGTTGATGCCGTGGTGCGCGAAGTAGCCGTGCTGCTGCGAGGCGACGATCTCGGAGAAATTCAGGCTGCCGGCCGTCATCAGCACCAGCACCAGCGCGAAGCCCATCGAGATTTCATACGACACCATCTGCGCGGCCGCGCGCATCGCGCCGAGGAACGCGTACTTCGAATTCGACGCCCAGCCGGCGAGGATCACCGCGTACACGCCGATCGACGAGATCGCCATCGCGTAGAGCAGGCCCGCGTTGATGTTGGCGAGCACCGCGCCGGCCTGGAATGGAATCACCGCCCAGACCGCGAACGCCGGCACCACCGTCATCACCGGCGCGATCAGGTACAGCCAGCGACTCGCGGCGGTCGGCTGGATCACTTCCTTCAGCAGCAGCTTCAGCACGTCGGCGATCGGCTGCAGCAGGCCGCCGGGGCCCACGCGGTTCGGGCCGAGCCGCACGTGCATCCAGCCGATCAGCTTGCGCTCCCAGAGGATCAGGTACGCGACGCAGAGCAGGATCACCACGGCGACCACGAGGATGCGCACGAGCGCCCATACGGTCGGCCATGCCACGCCGAGCAGCGCGGTACCACCCGAGTTGATCGTATCGAACAAGCTCATTTACGCCTTCTCCACCACGAGTTCACCGGACTGGCCGCCGAGTACCGCACCGGCGGGCGTGGCGGCCGACACGCGAACCACCGTCTCGGCCAGATTCGCATCGCGCACCGCCGGCAGCTGCACCGAGCGGCCGCCCTGGCTCACGCGAACCGCGTCGCCGTTGGCGAGGCCGAGCTTGTCGAACAGCGCGGCGGGCAGGCCCACCGCATGCGCGGCCTTCGCCGCCACCGTCAGGTGCAGCGCGCCGGCACGGCGCGCGAGCGGATCGGCATGGTAGATCGGCACGTCGGACAGGCGCTCGAGCGCGCCGGCGGCCGGCTGCGCGGCGGCGCGTGCCGGCACGACCGAGGTCGCGTTCGACAGGCGCGCGGCGATGTCGCCGTCGCCGAGCGCGGCGAGCCGCACTTCATCGGACGTCTCGTATTCGAAGTTCGGCAGGCCGAGCAGGCTGCCGAGCACGCGCAGCACCTTCCAGCCCGGGCGCGTGTCGCCGAGCGGGCGCACCACGCCGTTAAACGACTGCGCGCGGCCTTCGGCGTTGACGAAGGTGCCGGCCGTCTCGGTGAACGGCGCGATCGGCAGCAGCACGTCGGCGTAGTCGGTGCCGTACTTGAACGGCGACATCACGACCACCATCTCGGCCTGGTCGAGCGCCGCGCGCGCGGCGATCGGATCAGCCGTGTCGAATTCGGGCTCGACGTTGACGAGCAGGTAGCCCTTGCGCGGCTGCGCGAACATCTCGCTCGCGTTCAGGCCGCCCTCGCCCGGCAGCACGCCGGCGAGATGCGCGCCAACCGTGTTGGCCGCTTCCGTCAGGAAGCCGAGCGTCGCGCCCGTGTGCTCGGCGATCCACTGCGCGAGCGCATGCAGTTGCGCGAACTGCGGATGGCGCACCGCGCCGTTGCCGAGCAGCACCGCGCGACGTTCGCCGCTCGCGAGCGACTGCGCGACACGCTCGGCCTCGGCCGAGGCCTCGACGCCCGCGATCGCGTCCGGCAGCGCGCCGCCGCTCGCCTTGGCGACCGCCGCGGCGATGCCGGCCAGCGCCTCGAGCCAGCCCGACGGCGCCGCGACAATGCGCTTGGCCGACGGGATCAGCGCGTCGTCGCCACTCGCGTTGAGGAGGTGGATCTGCGCGCCGGCCTTGGCGGTCTGGCGCAGGCGCGCGGCGAACAGCGGATGGTCGCGGCGCAGGATCGAGCCGATCACGAACGCCGAATCGAGGTTCGACAGGTCGGCGATCGGCATGCCGAGCCACGGCGCGCCCGATACCGGCGCCGAGAAATCGGTCTGGCGCAGGCGGAAGTCGACGTTCGGCACCTTCAGCTCGCGGGCGAGCTGCTTGACGAGGAACAGTTCCTCGAGCGTGGCGTGCGGGCTCGCGAGCGCGGCCAGCGCGTTCGCGCCATGATCGGCCGCGATGCCCTTCAGGCCCTTCGCGACATATTCGAGCGCGGTCTGCCAGTCGGTCTCGATCCACTCGCCGCCCTGCTTCAGCATCGGCTTGGTGAGACGATCCTCGCTGTTCAGTCCTTCATACGAGAAGCGGTCCTTGTCCGAGATCCAGCATTCGTTGACGGCTTCGTTCTCGAGCGGCAGCACGCGCATCACGCGGTTGTTCTTGACCTGCACCACCAGGTTCGCGCCGACCGAATCGTGCGGGCTCACCGACTTGCGGCGCGACAATTCCCAGGTGCGGGCGCTGAAGCGGAACGGCTTGCTCGTCAGCGCGCCCACCGGGCACAGATCGATCATGTTGCCCGACAACTCGGAATCGACGGTCTTGCCGACGAACGTGGTGATCTCCGAATGCTCGCCGCGGCCCAGCATGCCGAACTCCATCACGCCGGCCACTTCCTCGCCGAAGCGCACGCAGCGCGTACAGTGGATACAGCGCGACATCTCTTCCATCGAGATCAGCGGGCCGACGTTCTTGTGGAACACGACGCGCTTTTCCTCGCGATAGCGCGACGACGACTTGCCGTAACCGACCGCCAGATCCTGCAGCTGGCACTCGCCGCCCTGATCGCAGATCGGGCAGTCGAGCGGATGGTTGATCAGCAGGAATTCCATCACCGCCTGCTGCGCCTTCACTGCCTTTTCCGAGTGCGTGCGTACGATCATCCCGGCGGACACCGGCGTCGCGCAGGCCGGCACGGCCTTCGGCATCTTCTCGACGTCAACGAGACACATGCGGCAGTTAGCCGCAACCGACAGCTTTTTGTGGTAGCAGAAGTGCGGAATATACTTGTCTGCCTTGTGCGCAGCCTGGATCACCATGCTGCCTTCGGGCACCTCGACCTTCTTCCCGTCTATCTCAAGTTCAACCATGATGATGTATGGTCCTTAACCTTTTACGCTCGCTCGCGCCCTCGCCCGCCGGGCGCTGATGTTCCGCAATCGGGTTGGCCGGACTGCGCCGGCTTTCACGTCAGGCCGCGACGGCCGGCGCGTGCGAATGAGTCCCGACCATGCAGTGCTTGTGCTCGATGTGGTACGCGAATTCGTCCCAGTAGTGCTTGAGCATGCCGCGCACCGGCATCGCCGCCGCGTCGCCGAGCGCGCAGATGGTACGGCCCATGATGTTCTCGGCCACCGAGTTCAGCAGGTCCAGATCTTCCTTGCGGCCTTCGCCGTTCTCGATCCGCTTCACCACGCGGTACAGCCAGCCGGTGCCTTCGCGGCACGGCGTACACTGGCCGCACGACTCCTCGTGGTAGAAGTACGACAGGCGCAGCAGCGCCCGCACCATGCAGCGCGTCTCGTCCATCACGATCACCGCGCCCGAACCGAGCATCGAGCCGGCCTTCGCGATCGAGTCGTAGTCCATGTCGATCTGCATCATCGTGTCGCCCGGGATCACCGGCGCCGACGACCCTCCCGGGATCACCGCCTTCAGCTTGCGGCCGCCGCGCATGCCGCCCGCCAGTTCGAGCAGCGCCGAGAACGGCGTGCCGAGCGGCACTTCATAGTTGCCGGGACGCTCGACGTCGCCCGACACCGAGAAGATCTTGGTGCCGCCGTTGTTCGGCTTGCCGAGCTCGAGGTAATTCTGCGGGCCGACCGCGAGCAGGAACGGCACGGCCGCGAAGGTCTCGGTGTTGTTGATGGTGGTCGGCTTGCCGTACACGCCGAAGCTCGCCGGGAACGGCGGCTTGAAGCGCGGCTGGCCCTTCTTGCCTTCGAGCGATTCGAGCAGCGCCGTTTCCTCGCCGCAGATATACGCGCCGTAGCCATGGTGCGCGTTGAGCTGGAACGAAAACTCCGAGCCGAGGATGTTCGCGCCGAGATACCCGGCTGCGCGTGCTTCCTCGAGCGCGGCCTCGAAGCGTCGATACACTTCGAAGATCTCGCCGTGGATGTAGTTGTAGCCGGCCGTGATGCCCATCGCGTAGGCGCCGATCGTCATGCCTTCGATCACGGCATGCGGGTTCCAGCGCAGGATGTCGCGATCCTTGAACGTGCCCGGCTCGCCTTCGTCCGAGTTGCAGACCAGATACTTCTGGCCCGGGAACTGGCGCGGCATGAAGCTCCACTTCAGGCCGGTCGGGAAACCCGCACCGCCGCGGCCGCGCAGGCCCGACGCCTTGACGTCGGCGATCACCTGCTCGGGCGGGATCTTTTCTTCCACGATGCGACGCAGCTGCTGGTAGCCGCCGCGCGCGACGTAGTCTTCGAGACGCCAGTTCTCGCCGTTCAGGTTCGCGAGAATCAGCGGTTTGATGTGACGATCGTGCAAAGACGTCATTTCGAGAGCTCCTCAAGCAGCTGGTCGATCTTCTCGCGGCTCATGAAGCTGCACATCTTGTGATTGTTGAGCAGCAATACCGGCGCGTCGCCGCAGGCGCCGAAACATTCGCCTTCCTTCAGCGAGAACCTGCCGTCGGGCGTGGTTTCACCGAAGTCGATACCGAGCTTCTGCTTCAGATAATCGGCCGTCGCCTCGGCACCGCCATGCGGGCCGAGCTGGCACGGGAGATTCGTGCAGAGCGTGATCTTGTGCTTGCCGACCGGCTTGAGCTCGTACATCGTGTAGAAGGTCGCCACTTCCTGCACGGCGACGGCCGGCATGCCGAGATAGTCCGCCACGAACTGCATCAGTTCGGGCGACAGCCAGCCGTGCTCTTCCTGAGCCACGGCCAGCGCCGACATCACGGCGGACTGTTTCTGATCGGCGGGATACTTGGCCACCACGCGATCGATTTCTTTCAGGCCTTCAGCTGAGATCATTTTCAGACACGACTCATTCAATTCCTACCGAACGAACAACCTGCCGCGGGGATGCGCAACGGCAGACCTGGCGCTCACTGTTGACTGCCCGCGGCGCGCCGGCACTGCGCGCATCGCGAAGCCTTGCTGCTCGCCGCCCGCTCGACGCGAACGGCGTGGCGATCAACGGTCGATCTCGCCGAACACGATGTCCTGCGTACCGATGATCGTGACCGCGTCGGCAATCATGTGGCCATGCGCCATTTCGTTGAGCGCGGAGAGGTGCGCGTAGCCGGGTGCGCGAATCTTCAGCCGGTACGGCTTGTTCGCGCCGTCGGACACGAGATAGATACCGAATTCGCCCTTCGGGTGCTCGACCGCCGCGTAGGTTTCGCCTTCCGGCACGTGGAAACCTTCGGTGAACAGCTTGAAGTGGTGAATCAGATCTTCCATGTTCGACTTCATGTCGACACGTTTGGGCGGCGCAATCTTGTGATTGTCCGTCATCACCGGGCCCGGATTCTTCCGCAGCCACTCAATACACTGTTTCGCGATGCGGCACGACTGCCGCATCTCTTCGATACGGACCAGATAACGGTCGTAACAATCGCCGTTCACGCCGACCGGAATGTCGAAATCGAGGCGATCGTAGACTTCGTAGGGCTGCTTCTTGCGCAGGTCCCACTCGACCCCCGAGCCGCGCAGCATCGCGCCCGTCAGGCCGAGCTGCAACGCGCGCTCGGGGCTCACCACGCCGATCCCGACGAGACGCTGCTTCCAGATCCGGTTGTCGGTCAGCAGCGTTTCGTATTCGTCGACGCACTTCGGGAAGCGCGTGAAGAAATCGTCGATGAAGTCGAGCACCGAACCCTGGCGCGCCTCGTTCATCTTCGACAGCGCCTTCTCGTTGCGAATCTTCGACGCCTTGTATTGCGGCATGACATCGGGCAAATCCCGATAAACCCCACCCGGACGGTAGTAGGCCGCATGCATGCGCGCACCCGACACCGCCTCGTAGACGTCCATCAGGTCCTCGCGCTCGCGGAACGCGTAGAGGAACACCGCCATCGCGCCGACGTCGAGGCCATGCGAGCCGATCCACATCAGGTGGTTCAGCACGCGCGTGATCTCGTCGAACAGCACGCGGATGTACTGCGCGCGCTCCGGCACGTCGATGCCGAGCAGCTTCTCGATCGCGAGCACGTAGCCGTGTTCGTTCACCATCATCGACACGTAGTCGAGACGGTCCATGTACGGCACGGACTGGATGAAGGTCTTGTTCTCGGCGAGCTTTTCGGTCGCGCGGTGCAGCAGGCCGATGTGCGGATCGGCGCGCTGGATTACTTCGCCGTCGAGTTCGAGCACGAGGCGCAGCACGCCGTGCGCGGCCGGGTGCTGCGGGCCGAAGTTGAGCGTGTAGTTCTTGATGTCAGCCATGTCGTCCTCTCAATGTTTCAGACCGCCGTATCGATCCTCGCGGATCACGCGCGGCGTGATCTCGCGGGGTTCGATCGTCACGGGCTGGTAGACGACGCGCTTCTCTTCCGGGTCATAACGCATTTCGACGTAGCCGGACAGCGGGAAATCCTTGCGGAACGGATGGCCGATGAAGCCGTAGTCGGTCAGGATGCGGCGCAGGTCCGGATGGCCTTCGAACACGATGCCGTAGAGGTCGAACGCCTCGCGCTCGTACCAGTTCGCCGAGCTCCAGACGTCGACCATCGACGCGACGATCGGCAGATCGTCGTCGGGCGCGAACACGCGCAGGCGCAAACGCCAGTTGTTGGTGATCGACAGCAGCTGCAGCACCGCCGCGAAGCGGGGGCCATCGTAGGCGCCGTCGCCGTAGGTCTGGTAATCGACGCCGCAGAGGTCGATCAACTGCTCGAAGCCGAGCTTGCGATCGTCGCGCAGCAGCGTGGCGACGTCGACATAGTCGCGCGCGCGCACCACCAGCGTGAGTTCGCCCACCGCCTCGGTCAGGCTGACCACGCGCTCGCCGAGCGCCGCCTCGAGGTTGGCTTTGAGGGTCTCGATTTTGCTTGCCATATTGTGGGTGCTCGGACTTTTATTGACGGGCGATGGTGCTGGTCCGGCGGATCTTCGCTTGCAGCTGGATCACGCCGTAGACAAGCGCCTCGGCAGTCGGCGGACACCCTGGCACGTAGACGTCGACGGGCACGATGCGGTCGCAGCCGCGCACGACGGAGTAGGAATAGTGGTAATAGCCGCCGCCGTTCGCGCACGATCCCATCGAGATCACCCAGCGCGGCTCGGCCATCTGGTCGTAGACGCGCCGCAGGGCGGGCGCCATCTTGTTGCAGAGCGTGCCGGCGACGATCATCACGTCGGACTGGCGCGGACTCGGACGGAACACCACGCCGAACCGGTCGAGATCGTAGCGGGCCGCGCCCGCATGCATCATCTCGACCGCGCAGCACGCGAGACCGAACGTGACGGGCCACAGTGACCCGGTGCGCGTCCAGTTGATCAGCTTGTCAGCCGTCGTGGTGACAAACCCTTCCTTCAAGACCCCTTCGATACTCATTGCTTTCCACTCCTGACAGGCGGCGGAGAGTGGCCGCCTCACGCAAACCGGTGATTGATCCGCCCATTACTCCCAGTCGAGGCCGCCCTTTCGCCAGATGTAGGCGAAGCCCAACAGGAATTCGAGCAGGAAAATCATCATGGCCATGAAGCCAGGCCAGCCGATGTCACGGAGGGCGACACCCCACGGAAACAGGAAAGCGGTCTCGAGATCGAAAATGATGAACAGGATAGCAACCAGGTAGTAGCGCACGTCGAACTTCATGCGCGCATCCTCGAAGGCCTCGAAACCGCACTCGTATGGTGAGTTCTTTTCGTTGTTGGGCTTGCTGGGACCGAGAATCTTGCCGATGCCGACCAACGCCACACCCAATCCAACACCCACGATGAGGAACAACAAGACGGGGTAATAGGCAGCGAGGTTCAAGGCAATCCTCTATCGGTTAGTTCTGATCGTTCCGGAGCATATCACCTTCCGGAGAAAGGGTCATTTCGGACTGCATGCCATCCCCGGATATCACAAGGACGGGGGCCTGAAATGAAAAATGCCAGCCAGAGAAAGCTGGCTGGCATTGCGTATTCTTGGTGCCGACGGCGAGACTCGAACTCGCACAGCTTTCGCCACTACCCCCTCAAGATAGCGTGTCTACCAATTTCACCACGTCGGCACTACTGCGACCCGGGAAGACCTTCTTGTTTCCTGCGAATCGCTTCAAGAAATAAATTCTAACCCGGGTTTCAAAACTGATCAACTATTCTTCGCGCTTTTTTTGCCTTTTATTTCGGGACGTCCTGACCCGGGGCCGAGGCGGCCGAGCTCGCGGCCGGTGCCGAAGCCGCCGCGGGCTGCGAGCCTGCCGCCGCTGGCGCGGATGCGGGCGCGCCCGGCGTGCCGAGCAGGCCGATCGACGGCGACGATTTGTACGAGCCGAGGTAGGTCAGCGCGAGCGTGGCGATGAAGAATATCGTTGCGAGGACCGCGGTGGTACGCGACAGAAAATTCGCCGAACCGGTCGCGCCGAACAGGCTGCCCGACGCGCCGCTGCCGAACGCGGCACCCATGTCGGCACCCTTGCCGTGCTGGAGCAGCACGAGGCCGATCACGCCGAGCGCGGACAGGATCTGCACCACGATAATCAAGACTTTCAGAACAGACATCTCACTCACCCGAATAGTGGGAAACCGCGCGCCCCGCGCGCCGCCCCGGATTCAAAAAACCGCCGGCTTCCGCCGCGGCGCTTATTGCGCCGCGCGGCAGATCGCCAGGAAATCGCCGCTCTTCAACGACGCGCCGCCGATCAGGCCGCCGTCGATGTCCGGCTGGCCGAACAGCTCGCCCGCATTGTCCGGCTTCACGCTGCCGCCGTACAGCACGGAGACCTGCGCGACACCCTTCGCCGCGAGACGCGAACGCAGGAACGCATGCACCTGCTGTGCCTGCTCCGAGTTCGCGCTCTTGCCGGTGCCGATCGCCCACACCGGCTCGTAGGCGACGACGATGCGCGCCGCTTCGTCATCCGACAGCAGCGCGAGCACCGCGTCGAGCTGCGCGCCGACGACCGCCTCGGTCGCGTCCGACTCGCGCTCGGCGAGCGTTTCGCCGACGCAGACCACCGGGGTCAGCCCCGCGGCCAGCGCGCGCTGCGCCTTCACCGCGACCAGATCGCTCGACTCGCCGTGATAGGTGCGGCGCTCGGAGTGACCGACCAGCACGTACTGCGCGCCGAACTCGGCGATCATCGCACCGGCGACTTCGCCCGTGTACGCGCCCTGCTCGTGCGCCGACACGTCCTGCGCGCCGCTCGCGACGCGGCTGCCGGCGAGCAGTTCGCCCACCTGCGCCAGATACGGAAACGGCACGCACACGCCGATCCCGACGGCGGCCGGCACGGCGTGCGCGCCCTCGAGCAGTTCGCCCAGCAGTTCGCGATTACCGTCGAGACGGCCGTGCATCTTCCAGTTACCGATTACCCGCTTCACTCGTTGTGTCGACATCGTCTCTCGTATCTCGAACTGAATCTCGTCGCGACCGCCCCGCAATCGGCCCCTCGCACGCACGCCAGGGCCTTGATCCGACGAAGCAAACCCGCGATTTTACTTCGACGCACGAGAACCGGTCAAACCACGAATGTCAAGCGCTCGCGCCCCATTCGAGCACGATCTTGCCGACGTGCTCGCTGCTTTCCATCAGCGCATGCGCGGCGGCGGCCTCGACGGCCGGCAGCACGCGGTAGATCACCGGGCGCACCGAGCCGTTCTCGATCAGCGGCCAGACCGTTTCCTTCAGGTTCGCGGCGATCTTCGCCTTGAACTCGACCGGGCGCGGGCGCAGCGTCGAACCGGTGATCGTGAGCCGGCGGCGCAGGATCTCGTTGAGGCTGACCTCGGCCTTCGCGCCGCCGAGCAGCGCGATCACGACGAGCCGCCCGCCGTCCGCGAGCGCGCTCAGTTCGCGCGGCACGTAGGGGCCGGCCACCATGTCGAGGATCACGTCGACGCCACGGTCGTTGGTCAGCGACTTGACGACGTCGACGAAATCCTCGGTCTTGTAGTTGATCGCGCGCTCCGCGCCGAGCGCCTCGCAGGCGCGGCACTTCTCGTCAGTGCCGGCGGTTGCGAGCACGCGATAGCCGAGCGCGTGCGCGATCTGGATCGCCGTCACGCCGATCCCGCTCGAGCCGCCCTGCACGAGCAGCGTTTCCTCGTCGCGGCCTTCACCGCGGCCGAGCTGCGCGCGATCGAACACGTTGCTCCAGACCGTGAAGAACGTCTCCGGCAGCGACGCCGCCTCGACGTCGGAGAGTCCGGCTGGCACCGGCAGGCACTGCGCGAGCGGCGCAGTCGCGTATTCGGCGTAACCGCCGCCCGCGAGCAGCGCGCAGACGCGATCGCCGATCTTCAGGCCGAACGGATTCGCCGCGCCCTCGCCGAGCTCGCCGTCGACAATCTCGCCCGCCACCTCGAGCCCGGGCAGGTCCGAGGCCCCGGGCGGCGGCGCGTAGGCGCCCTTGCGCTGGAACACGTCGGGCCGGTTGATGCCGAAGGCCGCCACCTTGATGAGCACTTCGCCGCGCTTCGGATCGGGCCGGGGCCGCTCGACGAGCTTCAGGACGTCGGGGGCGCCGAATTCGGTGATTTCGATCGCTTTCATTTGCGTCGCTCCAAGATAGGGACGGGCTTGGGCCGGAATCGGCGCAAGCCCGTCCATCCTGCATGAAAAACGGCCGGCCCGTTGAGGGGCCGGCCGCTTTCGTTGCGCTTACTGCTGCGGTGCGTCGTTCTGCTCGTTCAGGAGCGCCTTCGCCGACAGGCGCACGCGACCCTTCTCGTCGACCTGGATCACCTTGACCTTCACGACCTGGCCTTCCTTCAGGTAGTCGTTGATGTCCTTCACACGCTCGTTGACGATCTCCGAGATGTGCAGCAGGCCATCCTTGCCCGGCAGCAGGTTCACGATCGCGCCGAAGTCGAGGAGCTTCAGCACCGCGCCTTCGTAGACCTGGCCGACTTCGATCTCGGCCGTGATCTGCTCGATGCGCTTCTTCGCCTCGGCCATGCCTTCGCTGCTCGTGCTCGCGATGGTCACGACGCCGTCGTCGGAGATGTCGATCGTCGTGCCGGTTTCTTCCGTCAGCGCGCGGATCACCGAACCGCCCTTGCCGATCACGTCGCGGATCTTTTCCGGATTGATCTTGACGGTAATCATGCGCGGCGCGAATTCGGACAGCGTCGTGTTCGCACCCGACACCGATTCCTTCATCTTGCCGAGGATATGCATGCGGCCTTCCTTCGCCTGCGCGAGCGCGACCTGCATGATTTCCTTCGTGATGCCCTGGATCTTGATGTCCATCTGCAGGGCCGTCACGCCGGCTTCGGTGCCCGCGACCTTGAAGTCCATGTCGCCGAGGTGATCTTCGTCGCCGAGGATATCGGTCAGCACCGCGAACTTGTTGTCCTCGAGGATCAGGCCCATCGCGATGCCGGCGACGTGCGCCTTCATCGGCACGCCCGCGTCCATCAGCGCGAGGCAGCCGCCGCAGACCGACGCCATCGACGACGAACCGTTCGACTCGGTGATTTCCGAGACGACGCGGATCGAGTAGCCGAATTCCTCGGCGCTCGGCAGGCACGCCACCAGCGCGCGCTTGGCGAGGCGGCCGTGGCCGATTTCGCGGCGCTTCGGCGAGCCGACGCGGCCCGTTTCGCCGGTCGCGAACGGGGGCATGTTGTAGTGGAGCATGAAGCGGTCGCGGTATTCGCCTTCGAGCGCGTCGATGATCTGCTCGTCACCCTTGGTGCCGAGCGTCGCCACCACCAGCGCCTGCGTCTCGCCGCGCGTGAACAGCGCCGAGCCGTGGGTGCGCGGCAGCACGCCGGTGCGGATCTCGATCGGGCGCACGGTGCGCGTGTCGCGGCCGTCGATGCGCGGCTCGCCGTTCAGGATCTGCGAACGGACGATCTTCGCCTCGATGTCGAACAGGACGTTGCCGACGGTCGCCTTGTCGGCGGCGGTGGTGCCCGCTGCCGCCGCATCGGCTTCGAGCTTGGCCGAGGTCGATGCGTAGACTTCCTTCAGCTTGGCCGAGCGAGCCTGCTTGTCGCGGATCTGGTAGGCAGCCAGCAGATCGGCCTGTGCCGCCGCCGTGATGTTGGCGATCAGCGCCTCGTCCTTCGGCGCCGGCTGCCAGTTCCATTCCGGCTTGCCGCCTTCGCGGACCAGCTCGTGGATCGCGTCGATCGCGACCTGCATCTGCTCGTGGCCGAACACGACCGCGCCGAGCATCACGTCTTCCGGCAGTTGCTGGGCTTCCGATTCGACCATCAGCACCGCGCGTTCCGTACCGGCGACGACGAGGTCGAGGCTCGAGGCCTTGATCTGGTCACGCGTCGGGTTCAGCACGTACTGGCTGTCGATGTAGGCCACGCGCGCGGCGCCGACCGGGCCGTTGAACGGCAGGCCCGAGATGGCCAGCGCGGCCGACGCGCCGATCAGCGCGGGGATGTCGGCCGGCACTTCCGGGTTGATCGACAGCACGTGGATCACGACCTGGACTTCGTTGTAGAAGCCTTCCGGGAACAGCGGGCGCAGCGGACGATCGATCAGGCGCGAGGTCAACGTCTCGTGCTCCGAGGGACGGCCTTCGCGGCGGAAGAAGCCGCCCGGGATCTTGCCGGCGGAGTAGGTCTTCTCGATGTAGTCGACCGTCAGCGGGAAGAAATCCTGGCCCGGCTTCGCGCTCTTCGCGCCGACCACGGTCGCGAGCACCACGGTGTCCTCGACGTCGACGATCACGGCGCCGCTCGCCTGACGGGCGATTTCACCCGTTTCGAGGCGAACCTTGTGCTGGCCCCACTGGAATTCCTTCACGATCTTGTTGAACAGAGACATGGTCGCTCCTTGTTTTGTTCATGGATGGCATGCGCCGCGCGGGAAATCGACTGGCGCGGCGGTGGTGCGACCTGGCGCGGCGGGAAGAGGTGTGTTTTTTATGCCATTCCAGCGCGAGGCCGGCAGCGCCGCGGCGGCGGACATCGCCCTGGAATGACACAAAGCTCCACCCGGCAGCCAGGCCGGTGGGCGGACCGCCCCGATCAGCCGGGCGGGCACCCGCGGTACGTGCTACGGCGAGACGTTGCGTACCGCTGAAAAACAAAATGCCTGCATCAGCGGACTGACACAGGCATTTCCGGGAGGCGAACGCGCCCCGCTTACTTACGCAGACCCAGCTTCTCGATCAGCGCGCGATAGCGGTCGGCATCCTTGCCCTTCAGGTAGTCGAGCAGCTTGCGGCGGCGGCTCACCATGCGCAGCAGGCCGCGGCGGCTGTGGTGATCCTTCGCGTGGGTCTTGAAGTGACCCGTCAGTTCGACGATACGCGCGGTGAGCAGCGCGACCTGGACTTCGGGCGAACCCGTGTCGTTGGCGCCACGCGCGAACTGAGCAACAACATCCGACTTCTTGATATCTGCAACCGACATGTGATTTCCTTTCTAGCTAACAGGCGGACACGGAAGAATGGCCGTGCCGTGATTGACAACCGGCCGGCATTGTAGCACAACTCTCTTTCCCGTCTAAGCCCCCTGCCTGCTCCGCCCGCCACATGCCGCGGCGGGCGCGCGATCCGGCCGTCCGATGCGGCCTGGTGCGTGCCGTGGGCGCTGCTGCCGGCACCATCGGCAGCGAGCGGCGCATGGCGATTCCGCTCTGATCCGGCAGGCAATCGGCACGCCTCGGCGCTTCCAGCCATGGCCGGCTCCGCATCATACCGGCACCGCCGCGGTGGCCCGTCGAAGCCGGTCGGGCCGGATCATCCCGGCACGGCGGCGCACCGGTACCGCGAGGCACGAAGCGGCGTCAGCGTATCGCCCCCGGCGAGCGAGCACGCCGGTGTGCGACGTGATACAACAGCGGCATCGCATTCCACGGAGACCAGCATGTTTCGACGACTTCCCGTACTGCTTGCCGCGGTGGCCACGCTGCTCGCCGGCTGCGTGCAACCGTGGCAGCGCTATCAGGCGGGAGAGGACCAGTCGGCGCTCGTGGCGCGGCTGGGTCCGCCCGCCGAAGTCTACGACCTGCCCGGCGGCGGCAAGCGACTGATGTGGCCGACCCAGCCGATGGGCGAAACCACCACCACGGCCGATGTCGACGCGGCCGGCAAGGTGCTGAGCATGCGCCAGGCGCTGCAGCCCAACGAGTTCTATCGCGCCGAGATCGGCAAGTGGAAGAAGGCCGACGTGCTCGTCAACTTCGGACGCCCGGAGGAAACCTCCTACTTCCCGCTGATGAAACGCGAGGTATGGACCTACCGGTATCTCGAGGACAACGTCTGGTACATGCTCTACAGCTTCTACTTCGACGACCAGGGCATTCTGCGGCTCACGCAGAAGACGCCCGACCCGCTGCACGATCCGGACCGTCGCACGGCGTTCTGAGCACGATTCGACGGCGCGACGTCGATTGAATCCGATGTAATCGGACAGCTGTCGTTTTTTACAGGTTTTTATCACTGGCCATTCTCGCTCACGCGGAATGGCCTTTTTCTTGATTGCCACACGGCGAAATCGTTCGAATCCGTTTCACGAAAAATCATTAAAACAAATCGTTCATTATTTTGTGATACGGCGCCGGCCTTCTCCGGCAATCCAATGTGGTCGCCAGCTTTCGTCACACGGCAATGCACCTTGAACCGGCACGGCGTTACCGAAAATGGTGCATCGATTACCGCCGGGCTCGCAAATTGAAACAGAATGTTTCAGCGCCGCCGCGCATCGAGACAAACCCCTAAGATCCCACCGAACAAGCTTTCAATTTAGAAAGAATCGGGATATCAGCCCGCCGTACGCTGTCGCCTTTTCATTCAATCAACAAGGATTCCTCAATGAATCGCGCCAAAAGCCTGTTAGCCGCCAACGCCGCCTGGGCCAGCGAAACCGCCGAGCGCGCGCCCGGCTTCTTCGACGGCCTCGCGCAGGGCCAGAACCCGCGCGTACTCTGGATCGGCTGCTCCGACAGCCGCGTGCCCGCCGAGGCGATCACCCACAGCGCGCCAGGCGAGCTGTTCGTCCACCGCAACATCGCGAACCTGTTCCAGCCCGGCGACGACAACGGCGCGAGCGTGCTCGAATACGCGGTGCGCGTCCTGAAGGTCGACCACGTCATCGTCTGCGGCCATTACGGTTGCGGCGGCGTGCGCGCGTCGCTGCTGCCGCCGCCGGCCGACCTGCCGCATGTGGCGCGTCGCATCGCGCCGCTCTGCGCGCTCGCGAGCCGCCATCGCGCCACGCTCGACGGCCTGCCAGCCGACCGCGCCGCCGATCGCCTCGCCGAGCTGAACGTCCACGAGCAGGTGCGCCTGCTGCGCGAGAGCCCGATCGTGCGGGACGGCGATCCGGCGCCGCTCGTCCACGGCTGGATCTTTTCGCTGTCCGACGGCCTGCTGAAGGTGTTGACGTCGGGCTATCCGGATGCCGACGGCCGCTCCGCAGATGCAGCAGACACCGCCGGGATGCCGCACGGCACGTCGCGCGCCGGCGTGCTGCAGGCCGCCTGAGCCACGTCCGCCCGCCCCTCACCTCGCCCAGCCCGATCCCGACACCATGAATCCACGCACCCTCCTCTCCACGTTCCCGCGCGACGCCGTCGCCGGCACCGTGGTGTTCCTCGTCGCGCTGCCGCTGTGCCTCGGCATCGCCAACGCCTCCGGCGTCGAGCCGTTCGCGGGGCTCGTCTCCGGCATCGTCGGCGGCCTCGTGGTCGCGCTGCTGAGCGGCTCGTCGCTGTCCGTGAGCGGCCCCGCGGCCGGGCTCGTCGTGATCGTCGTCGACGGCATCGCGCAGCTCGGCGGCTTCCCGGCCTTCCTGCTCGCCGTCGCGCTGTCGGGCCTGCTGCAGCTCGGCCTCGGCCTGCTGCGCGCGGGCCGGCTCGCGGCCTACGTGCCGTCGCCGGTGATCAAGGGCATGCTGGCCGCGATCGGCCTGCTGCTAATTGTCAAACAGGTGCCGTTCGCGCTCGGCCTGCACGGCGGCGCCGCGCCGTTCGGCACGCATGCGCTCGCCGCCGCGGCGCTCGCGCTGGCCTCGCTCGCGCTGCTGGTGGCCTGGGATTCCGGCGCGTTGCGCCGCTTCGCGCTGGTCCGCAACCTGCCGGCGCCGCTGGTGGTGGTAGCGCTCGGCATCGCCGCGACGCTCGCGCTCGACGCGCTCGCGCCCGCGTTCGCGCCGCCCGCCGAACACCGCGTCGCGCTGCCGGCGCTCGATTCGCTCGCCGCGCTCGGCGGCGCGCTGACGAACCTCGAACTCGGCCCGCATTTCGCGCAGCTCTGGAACCCGGCGGTCTGGCGCGTCGCCGTCACGCTCGCGATCGTCGCCAGCCTCGAGACGCTGCTCTCGCTCGAGGCCGTCGAACAGATCGATCCGAAGCGCCGCGCGCCGCTGCCGGACCGCGAGCTGAAGGCGCAGGGCATCGGCAACCTGGTGGCCGGCGCGGTCGGCGGCCTGCCGATCACCTCGGTGATCGTGCGCAGCTCGGTCAACGTCCATGCCGGCGCGCAAAGCCGGATCTCGGCCGTGGTCCACGGCGTGCTGCTGCTCGCCAGCGTGTTCCTGCTGACCGGGCTCATCAACCTGATTCCGCTCGCGACGCTCGCCGCGATCCTGATCCACACCGGCTTCAAGCTCGCGAAGCCGGCGCTGTTCGCGGCCGTGGCCCGGCAGGGGCCGGCCGCGTTCGTGCCGTTCGTGGCGACGATCGCCGGGGTGCTCGCGATCGACCTGCTGGCCGGCATCGGGCTCGGCATCGTCTGCAGCGTGCTGGCCGTCGCGCTCGCGAACCTGCGCAACCCGGCCACGCTCGCGCGGCACGACGACCATTACCTGCTGACGTTCCGCAAGGATGTGTCGTTCCTCGGCAAGGTGCGCGTCAAGCACGACCTGCGGCAGATCCCGGACGGCGCGGTGGTGATCATCGATGCGACGCGCGCCGATTATCTCGATCACGACGTGCGCGAGCTGATCGACGCGTTCGTGGCCGACGCGCCGGCGCGCGGCATCAACGTGGACTATCGCCAGCCGGTGCGCGCGCACGATGGACGCTGGCGCTTCGGCGCGCTGCGCAGCCCGGCGCCGCAATGACACGGAAACGACGACGCCCCACGGGCCGCAGGCCGCGTGGGGCGTCGTGTCTTCCTGGCTTGCCTTGCGCGGGCGGCAGCCGCCCGGGCCGGCGAACCCTCAGGACAGCTGCGGGTTCAGCTTGTCGACGTTCGAGTGCAGCTTGTTCAGCGCCGACAGATACGCCTTCGCCGAGGCGGCGACGATGTCGGGATCGGTGCCGACGCCGTTGACGATCCGGCCGCTCTTCGACAGCCGCACGGTCACCTCGCCCTGCGCCTGGGTGCCGGTCGTGATCGCGTTGACCGAATACAGCACGAGTTCGGCGCCGCTGCCCACCTCGGTCTCGATCGCGTTGAACGTCGCGTCCACCGGCCCGTTGCCGCGCGCCTCGCCCGTCACCTCGTCGCCGCCGGCCGCGAACACGACCTTCGCGTGCGGCTGCTCGCCCGTCTCCGAGCGCTGCGCCAGCGACACGAACTTGTAATGCTCGTGTTCGTGCGCGAGCGCCGATTCCTCCGAGACGATCGCGATGATGTCCTCGTCGAAGATCTCGGCCTTGCGGTCCGCGAGATCCTTGAAGCGCATGAACGCGGCGTTCAGTTCGCCTTCGCTGTCGAGCGACACGCCAAGCTCCTGCAGGCGCTGCTTGAACGCGTTGCGGCCGGACAGCTTGCCGAGCACGATCTTGTTGGCGGTCCAGCCCACGTCTTCGGCGCGCATGATCTCGTAGGTGTCGCGCGCCTTCAGCACGCCGTCCTGGTGGATGCCCGAGGCGTGCGCGAACGCGTTCGCGCCGACCACCGCCTTGTTCGGCTGCACGACGAAGCCGGTGATCTGCGAGACCAGCTTCGAGGCCGGCACGATCTGCGTGGTATCGAGGCCGACGTCGAGGCCGAAGTAGTCGCGGCGCGTCTTCACCGCCATCACGATCTCTTCGAGCGAGGTGTTGCCGGCACGCTCGCCGAGGCCATTGATGGTGCATTCGACCTGGCGCGCGCCGCCGATCTGCACGCCGGCCAGCGAGTTCGCCACCGCCATGCCGAGGTCGTTGTGGCAATGGACCGAGAAGATCGCCTTGTCCGAATTCGGGATCCGCTCGCGCAGCGTCTTCACGAGGTTGCCGTACAGTTCGGGCACGCCGTAGCCGACCGTGTCGGCGATGTTGATGGTGGTCGCGCCCTCGGCGATCACGGCCTCCAGCACGCGGCAGAGGAAATCCATGTCGGAGCGGCTGCCGTCTTCGGGCGAGAACTCGACGTTGTCGGTGAACTTGCGCGCGAAGCGCACGGCAAGGCGTGCCTGCTCGAACACCTGGTCCGGCGTCATGCGCAGCTTCTTCTCCATGTGCAGCGGCGAGGTGGCGATGAAGGTGTGGATCCGGAAGCTCTCGGCCGGCTTCAGCGCGTCAGCCGCGCGCTGGATGTCCTTGTCGTTGGCGCGCGCCAGCGAACAGATCGTGCTGTCCTTGACGAGGCCCGCGATGGTGTGGATCGCGTCGAAATCGCCGTTCGAGCTGGCCGCGAAACCGGCCTCGATCACGTCGACCTTCATCCGCTCGAGCTGCTTGGCGATGCGGATCTTTTCCTCCTTCGTCATCGACGCGCCGGGCGACTGCTCGCCGTCACGCAAGGTCGTGTCGAAAATAATCAGTTTGTCGGTCATGGGGGAGACTCCGGGGATCTTGTGGGTGCAACGAAACGATGGAGTTCGCGCCACCGCTGGCGACGCTCGACAGACAAGCGACGAAGCTCGACGAGGGGCGAAAACGCTCAGCGCGGCAGGCGCGCCGACGCCGCGGCGCATAGGGGCGCGGCGGCTCGAAGGAAGGAAAGGCGGGAAAACAAAATCATGGCGGGGAATATAGCGGCATTCCCGGACGCATGCAATCGGGCGGCACGCCGAGCCGGCGGCGAGCGGCAAAACGGCGGCCCGGGGGCCGCCGTCGCGGGAAACAACATGTGACCCCGTTGCGCCGGAGTCACCATCGGGTCGCTCCGACTGGGGCAGTGCCAGCGTCAGGACTTGGCCGAGCGCGCCGGGTTGGCGCGCCCGCGAATCGCCATGTAGGCCCAGAACACGTAGCCGGACAGACCGTACAGCACGAACAGGCCGAACAGCATCAGCGGCGGATCGGACGAGACGAGCACGAACGCGACCACCACCAGCAGGATCGCCGCGAACGGCACGCGGTGCCGCACGTCGAGCGCCTTGCCGCTGTAGAACGGCGCGTTCGACACCATCGTCACGCCCGCGTAGATGGTCAGCACGAACGCGACCCACGGCAGCCAGCCGAGCTTGAGCGGCACGCGATTGTCGGTGGCGAGCCAGACGAAGCCGGCGATCAGCGCGGCCGCGGCCGGGCTCGGCAGGCCCTGGAAGAAGCGCTTGTCGACCACGCCGATGTTGGTGTTGAAGCGCGCGAGCCGCAGCGCGGCGCCCGAGCAGTAGACGAACGCGGCGAGCCAGCCCCAGCGGCCGAGGTCCTTCAGCACCCACTCGTACATCACGAGCGCAGGCGCGACGCCGAACGACACCATGTCCGACAGGCTGTCGAACTGCTCGCCGAACGCGCTTTGCGTGTGCGTCATGCGCGCGACGCGCCCGTCCATGCCGTCGAGCACCATCGCCACGAAGATCGCGATCGCCGCGATCTCGAAGCGCACGTTCATCGCCTGCACCACGGCGAAGAAGCCGCAGAACAGCGCGGCCGTGGTGAACGCGTTCGGCAGCAGGTAGATGCCACGCGTGCGCAGGAACCGCTGGCGCGCGGCACGGCGCGGTTCGGCACTCGACGTGTCGGCGCCGAGCGCCTTGTTGTGGCGGAACGACCGCGGCAGGGACTTGCCGTTGCGCGGCCGGCGCGGTTTGAATGCAGCCATCGGGCCTCCCTGCCGCTTACAGCGGCAATTCAGCGAGAATCGTCGACGATGCGGAGACCTTTTCGCCGATCGAGACGCGGGCGCGGCTGCCGACCGGCAGGTAGACGTCCACCCGTGAGCCGAAGCGGATGAAGCCGTAGCGCTGGCCGCGCGTGAGCGGCTCGCCCACACGCACGTAGCAGAGGATCCGGCGCGCCACCAGCCCGGCGATCTGCACCGAGGTGACGATGTGGTCGCTGCCCGTGTGGATCACCACCGCGTTGCGCTCGTTCTCGGTCGAGGCCTTGTCGATCGCCGCGTTCAGGAACGCACCCGGGAAATATTCGACCTTGGTGATGGCGCCATCCACCGGCGAACGCTGCGAGTGGACGTTGAACACGTTCATGAACACGCTGATCTTGAGCGCCTCGCGGTTCGCATACGGATCATGCGCGGTCTCGACCGCGACGATGCGCCCGTCGGCCGGGCACAGCACGGCGTTGGCCTGGGTCGGGATCGGCCGGGCCGGGTCCCGGAAGAACTGCACCACGAAGATGAGCAGCAGCCAGAACGGCCAGGCGAGACCGAACCCCGCGACTGCATGGATCAACAGCGCGACGACGGCAGCGATCGCGATGAACGGCCAGCCTTCGCGCGCGATGATCGGATGAGGATAGTTCATGGAGTGGTTCGTTGGATTGCAAAGCCCGTAGCATAACAAAAGCCGCCCGGGGCACTGCGGCCTTCGGGCGGCTTTTCCTGAGCCGGCCCGCGAAAACGGGGCCGGCCATCCATCGGAAGCTTAGTTCTTCGACTGGTCGACCAGCTTGTTCTTCGCGATCCACGGCATCATCGCGCGCAGCTTCGCGCCGACCTGCTCGATCTGATGCTCGGCGGTCAGGCGGCGGCGCGATTGCAGCGTCGGGGCGCCGGCCTTGTTCTCGAGGATGAAGCTCTTCGCGTACTCGCCCGTCTGGATGTCCGTCAGGACCGCCTTCATGGCCTTCTTGGTCTCGGCCGTGACGATGCGCGGGCCCGTCACGTACTCGCCGTACTCGGCGTTGTTCGAGATCGAGTAGTTCATGTTGGCGATGCCGCCTTCATAGATCAGGTCGACGATCAGCTTCAGTTCGTGCAGGCACTCGAAGTATGCCATTTCGGGCGCGTAGCCTGCTTCGACCAGCGTTTCGAAACCGGCCTTGATCAGGTCGACGGTACCGCCGCACAGCACGGCCTGTTCGCCGAACAGGTCGGTTTCGGTTTCTTCGCGGAAGTTGGTCTCGATGATGCCGGCACGACCGCCGCCGTTGGCTGCCGCGTACGACAGCGCGATGTCGCGCGCCGACCCCGACTTGTCCTGCGCCACGGCGATCAGGTGCGGCACGCCACCACCTTGCGAGTAGGTGCCGCGCACCGTGTGGCCCGGGGCCTTCGGCGCGATCATGATGACGTCCAGATCGACGCGCGGGATCACCTGACCGTAGTGGACATTGAAGCCGTGCGCGAATGCCAGCGCGGCGCCTTGCTTGGCGTTGGCGTGGACTTCCTTGGCGTAGACCTCGGCGATCTGCTCGTCCGGCAGCAGCATCATGACGACATCGGCGCCCTTCACGGCTTCAGCGACTTCCTTGACGGCCAGGCCGGCGTTCTCGGCCTTGCTCCACGACGCGCCGCCCTTGCGCAGGCCGACCGTCACGTTCACACCGCTGTCCTTCAGGTTCAGCGCGTGGGCATGGCCTTGCGAGCCGTAGCCGATGATCGTGACCTGCTTGCCCTTGATGAGGGAGAGGTCGGCGTCCTTGTCGTAGAAAACTTTCATGATGGTTCCTTCGCAGTACATTAGTGTGTTCAATGATTGGGATCACCGGGGCATGACGGCGCCACCGGCTTCGTTCGATACGGCCGCATCAGACCTTCAGGATGCGCTCGCCGCGACCGATGCCCGAGCTGCCGGTGCGCACGGTTTCGAGAATCGCGCCGGCGTCCAGCCCCTGGATGAATGCGTCGAGCTTGTCGCTCGCGCCCGTCAATTCGATTGTGTAGGTTTTTTCGGTCACGTCGATGATGCGGCCGCGGAAGATATCCGCCATCCGCTTCATTTCTTCGCGTTCCTTGCCTACCGCTCGTACCTTGATCAGCATGAGCTCCCGCTCGATGTGGGCACCGTCGGTCAGGTCCACCACTTTCACCACCTCGATCAGGCGGTTCAGATGCTTCGTGATCTGTTCGATCACGTCGTCGGAGCCGATGGAGACGATGGTCAGACGCGACAGCGAATGATCTTCGGTCGGCGCCACCGTCAAGGTTTCGATGTTGTAGCCGCGTGCCGAGAACAGGCCGACGACGCGCGACAGCGCGCCCGGTTCGTTTTCCAGCAGCACGGAAATGATGTGTCTCATGTTCGCTTGTTCCCGATAGGTCTCGACTGATTCAGTTCGAATGCGCGGCGCGCGCCACCCGGCAGCGCCCGCCCTTCGTGAAGGCGGGGCGCGGGGCGCGACGCGCGGCGGCGCCGTTACAGATCTTCCGATCCGAGCAGCATCTCCGTGATGCCCTTGCCGGCCTGGACCATCGGCCAGACGTTCTCGGTCGGATCGGTCTGAAAGTCGAGAAATACGGTGCGATCCTTGAGGCGCAGCGCTTCCTTCAGCGCCGGCTCCACATCGGCGGTTTTTTCGATGCGCATCCCGACGTGGCCGAACGCCTCGGCGAGCTTCACGAAATCGGGCAGCGCGTCCATGTACGAATGGGAGTAGCGCTTGCTGTATTCGATCTGCTGCCACTGGCGGACCATGCCGAGGTAGCGGTTGTTCAGCGAGACGATCTTGACGGGCGTGTCGTACTGCTTGCAGGTCGACAGCTCCTGGATGCACATCTGGATCGAGCCCTCGCCGGTGATGCAGACGACGTCGTCGTCCGGATGGGCCATCTTGACGCCCATCGCGGCCGGCAGGCCGAAGCCCATGGTGCCGAGGCCGCCCGAGTTGATCCAGCGGCGCGGCTTGTCGAAGCGGTAGAACTGCGCGGCCCACATCTGGTGCTGGCCGACATCCGAGCAGACGTAGGCGTTGCCGCCCGTCAGCTTCCAGAGCGTCTCGACCACGTATTGCGGCTTGATGATCTCGCTCTCGCGGTCGAACTTCAGGCAGTCCTTCGCGCGCCAGGCCTCGATGTCCTTCCACCATTGCGCGAGCGCCTCGGTGTCGGGGCCGTGCTCGGCCGTCTGCAACTGCTCGATCAGCTCCTTCAGCACTTCCCTGACGTCGCCGACGATCGGGATGTCGACCTTCACGCGCTTGCTGATCGACGACGGATCGATGTCGATGTGGATGATCTTGCGCGGACGCGACGAAAAGTGCGCCGGATCGCCGATCACGCGGTCGTCGAAGCGCGCGCCAATGGCGATCAGCACGTCGCAGTGCTGCATCGCCATGTTGGCTTCGTAGGTGCCGTGCATGCCGAGCATGCCGAGGAACTTCGGATCGGAAGCGCGATAGCCGCCGAGTCCCATCAGCGTGTTGGTGACCGGGTAACCGAGCAGGTCGGCGAACTGGTTCAGCTCGCGCGCGGCGTCCGCGAGGATCACGCCGCCGCCGGCGTAGATGTACGGGCGCTTGGCCGACAGCAGCAGCGACACCGCCTTGCGGATCTGGCCCGAGTGGCCCTTGGTGACCGGGTTGTACGAGCGCAGCGAAACGCTCTTGACCGGCACGTACTCGCACGGCATCTTCGACACGTCCTTCGGAATGTCGATCAGCACGGGGCCGGGACGGCCGGTACGGGCGATGAAGAACGCCTTCTTGACGGTCTCGGCCAGCTCGCGCACGTCCTTCACGAGGAAGTTGTGCTTGACGCAGGGGCGCGTGATGCCGACCGTGTCGCATTCCTGGAATGCGTCCTGGCCGATCGCCGCGGTCGGCACCTGGCCGCTGATCACGACGAGCGGCACCGAATCCATGTAGGCCGTGGCGATGCCGGTGACGGCATTGGTCACGCCCGGGCCGGACGTGACGAGGCAGCAGCCGACGTTGCCGGTCGAACGCGCGTAGGCGTCCGCCGCATGCACCGCCGCCTGTTCGTGGCGCACGAGCACGTGCTGGACCTTGTCCTGCTTGTAGAGTTCGTCGTAGATGTAGAGAACCGAGCCGCCGGGATAGCCCCAGATGAATTCGACGTTCTCGTCGGCCAGTGCCTTCATGAGCACGGTGGCGCCGATCGAGTCGCTCGACGGGGCAGAAACGGGTTCCGACGTGGAGAATTCCGCGCTGGGCATGTTCATATGGACCTTTCGAATTTTCGGCAAAAAATTGATCGGGTGCTCTCTGCCGAACTTGTGGCTCGGGTTCAAGCGGCGCGTCCAGTTGACGAGCTGGCTTCTTGGGCCAGCCTCAAATGTGACCATCACTTATGTTGCGAACCGCCGACAATATCGTGTCGGCGTCAAGTGGTCAAGGAAAAATCTACCGCCGGCCGGCGCCGGGCCACGCGCCAGGTTGCCGCGACAACGGTCCGGCGCCACGCGCCGTGTCGGGCGGCACGAAAATTTGTTAGCATCCGGCCCGTTTACGGAATTTTTCGTCCTACCAGCCCTTCGAGCGCAGACCCTTTCACGGAATGGCATCAGACAAGGAACTCGCCGACTTTCTGGCGGGCGTCGAACGGCGCGCGTTCAAGCAGGCTGCCTACGCGGTACGCGACGACGACGCGTCGCTCGACATCGTGCAGGACGCGATGATCCGCCTCGCGGAGAAATACGGCGACCGGCCGGCCGCCGAGCTGCCGCTGCTGTTCCAGCGCATCCTGCAGAATGCGATCCACGACTACTTTCGTCGGCAGAAAGTCCGCAACACCTGGGTGAGCCTGTTCTCGTCGCTCGGCAACGCCGACGACGACGAGTTCGATCCGCTCGAGACGCTCGAATCGGCCGACAACGGCAGCGGCGTGGAGAGCAGCGAGACGCGCCTCGAGCGCGAGCAGGTGCTGTCGCTGATCGACGATGAAATTCGCAGGCTGCCGGCGCGTCAACGGGAAGCTTTCCTGATGCGTTATTGGGAAGATATGGACGTCGCCGAAACAGCCGCCGCCATGGGCTGCTCCGAGGGCAGCGTCAAGACGCACTGCTCCCGGGCCACGCACACATTGGCGCAAGCGCTCAAGGCCAAAGGAATCACGCTATGAGCTCCGCTCCCGAACTCAAAGAACTCGAATTCGCCCTGAAGATCCGCCGCGCGCTGGACGAGCGCGCCGCCACGCTGCCGCCGCCGGCCGCCGACCGGCTCGCCGCCGCGCGCCGGGCCGCGCTCGCGCGCAAGAAGCCCGACGCCGGCCTGGTGCTGGTGCCGGCGCTCGCGGGTGCCGGCGCCGGCAGTCTCGGCCTCGCGCGAGGCCCGGCGCCGCGGCCCGTCTCGCTGGCGCGCCGGATCGCGCGGGCGCTGCCGCTGGCCGTGCTGCTGGCCGGCATCGCCGGCATCGCCTACTGGGAAAACCTGCAGCACACGGCCGAACTCGCGGACATCGATGCCGCGATGCTGAGCGATGATCTTCCGCTGAACGCCTACCTCGACCACGGCTTCAACGCCTACCTGACACACACGCGCTGAGCGCGATCACGGAAAAGGAAGCACGGGGCGATGCAGAAACGGGGACTGGCGATATTTTTCGGGAGCGTGATCGCGCTCGCGATCGCTTACGCGGCCACCTACCCGCGTTTCGAGGATTCGCCTCCGGCCGCCACGCCGGCCCCGACGCCGACCTCGGCGCCCGCCGGCGCCAGCGCGCCGCACGCCGCGCAGCCGGCCGTCGGCCTGTCGCTGTCGGGCGGCTTTCCGAGCCTGCCGGCCGACGGCCCGCTGTCGTGGGCGCGCCTGAGCCCGCCGCAGCGCGAGGCGCTGGCGCCGTTCGAGCACCTGTGGGACGGTTTCAGCGAGGCGCGGCGGCGCAAGTGGCTGAAGATCGCGGCGCGTTTCCCGAAGATGTCGCCTGATGAGCAGAAGCGGCTGCATGAACGGATGACGCAATGGGCCGGCATGACGCCCGAGGAACGGCGCGTCGCGCGCGAGAACTACCAGGCCTCGAAGGACCTGCCCGCGCAGGCGCGCGAACGCGCCTGGAAGGACTATCAGAAGCTGCCGCCGGAACAGAAGGCCCGACTCGCGGCCGCCGAGCGCCACCGGCGCCCGACCGTCGTCAGCGCACCGCCGTCCGGCAAGAGCGATCGCGACATCAACCGGCTCGTGAACGCGCACGACCGCTCGGCGGTGCCGACGCTCACCCCGCTCGTGCCGCCCTCGCCGCCAGCCCCCGGTGCCACCGGACCCGGCGCGCCGCCGCCCACCACGGCCGCCTCCGGCACGCTCCCGCCGCCGGCCGCGCAGCCGGTCTCGCCGGCCGACACGCCGTCGATCTACCAGGGATCGTGAGCGCCGCGCCGGCTGCTTCCGCCCGCTCCGGGTCCGGCGCGCCGCCGAGCGTGCGACGCCGGCTCGCCGCCCTCCTTTACGAAGCCGTGCTGCTGTTCGGCGTGGTGTTCTTCGCCGGCCTCGCGTTCGCGCTGGCTCTCGGCCAGCGCAACGGCCTCGTCCATCACCAGTGGCTCGCCGTCTGGATCGCGCTGGTGGTTGGCGGCTATTTCGTCTGGTTCTGGACGCACGGCGGGCAGACCCTGCCGATGAAGACCTGGCGGCTGCGCGTGGTCACCGCCGCCGGCGCGCCGCTTTCGCCGGCGCGCGCGCTGTGGCGCTACCTGCTCGCCTGGCTCTGGTTCGTGCCGCCGCTCGCGCTGCATCCGCTGCTCGCGTTGAGCGTGCCGGCGACGCTCGTCGCGAGCGCCGTCTGGATCGTGCTGTGGGCATTCGCCGCGCGGCTCGACCGCGGCCGGCGGTTTCCGCACGACCGGCTGGCCGGCACGCGCATCGAGGCGGTGTCGCGCTGAGGCGTTGCATGCCGCTTGCGCGTCGCTGACGGACCACCTCCATTGGCGCTCCACCGTTTCGCGGTTCGTCGCGGTTCCCTTTCATCGGGCCTCGCCAGTGGTGGCCGAGAGACGATGCCACCGGCCTGTCATGCCCGCGTAGCGTGATGGATACAGCGCGTCGCGCTGCCGTCAAGAACGCCTCGCCACGCCATTGCGCACGCCCCGCGTGTCGTTTCGCTGCCCCCGCGCTACCGCATCCTTCCGTTTGAAAACACCGCAATAAGAACATTTCGTGACTGTCACGGCATGGTCACGTCCACATGGCGGAATGCCGGTTATATCAATCGGCGCGAGTCACGCATGGGCCTCAAAACGTCCGCGACTACCTTCTTTCGAGATCCGGCCGGCGCGCATGCAACGGTCGCGGCGTTCCTGTCCGGCGCATCGGCCGACAAGGCGCCCGCACCGCCGTCGGCGGGCGCCACGACCGGTCACCACGACGAATCCGACGGCCCGTCGCACCGCTATCGCACCATCTGGCTGTCCGACATCCACCTCGGCACGAGCGGCTGCCAGGCCGAGTACCTGCTCGACTTCCTGCGCCACAACGAGTCGGAATATTTGTATCTGGTCGGCGACATCATCGACGGCTGGCAGCTGCGCAAGGGCTGGTACTGGCCGCAGGCGCACAACGACGTGGTGCAGAAGATCCTGCGCAAGGCGCGCAAGGGCTCGCAGGTCGTCTACATCCCCGGCAACCACGACGAGGCCGCGCGGCAGTTCTGCGACCTCGCGTTCGGCGACATCCAGGTGCGCGGCGAGGCGTTTCACACGACGCTCACGGGCAAGCGGCTCTGGATCGTCCACGGCGACCTGTTCGACGGCGTGATCCAGCACGCGAAGTGGCTCGCCTATCTCGGCGACACCGCCTACACGCTGATCCTCGTGCTGAACCGCTGGTTCAACCGGATTCGCAGCCGGCTCGGCTTCCAGTACTGGTCGCTGTCGCAGTACCTGAAGCACCAGGTCAAGAACGCCGTGAACTTCATCTCGTCGTTCGAAAACGCGATGACCGACGAAGCGCGCCGCCGCGGCTGCGACGGCGTGGTCTGCGGCCACATCCACAAGGCCGAGATCCGCGACATCGACGGCGTGCTGTACTGCAACGACGGCGACTGGGTCGAGAGCCTGTCCGCACTCGTCGAGACCATGGAAGGCGAGCTGAAGATCGTTTACTGGACGGTGATGCAATCGCCGCCCGCCACCACCTCGCGCAAGGCCAAGGCCGCCGCGTGAGCCTGCCGCTGTCCCGCGCCCAGCCCCCTACAGGAATACCCGCATGAAGATCATGATCGTCACCGATGCATGGGAGCCGCAAGTCAACGGCGTCGTGCGCACGCTCAAGAGCACCTCGCGCGAGCTGACCGCGCTCGGCCACCGCGTCGAGCTGCTCACCCCGCTCGAGTTCCGCACGATCCCCTGCCCGACGTATCCCGAGATCCGCCTGTCCCTGTTCCCGTATGCGCGGCTGCGCTCGCGCATCGACGAGTTCGCGCCCGATGCGCTGCACATCGCCACCGAAGGCCCGCTCGGCATGGCCGCGCGCCGCTACGCGCGCAAGCACAAGCTGCCGTTCACGACCGCCTACCACACGCGCTTCCCCGAATACGTGCAGGCGCGCTTCGGCATTCCGCTGTCGGTCACCTACCGCTTCCTGCGCTGGTTCCACGGCGCCTCGCTGGCGGTGATGGCGCCCACCCCGGTGGTCAAGCAGGATCTGGAGACGTTCGGCTTCGACAACGTGGTGCTGTGGACGCGCGGCGTCGATCTCGACATTTTCGAGCCGATGGAATCGAAGGTGCTGAACACGGCGCGGCCGATCTTCCTCTACGTCGGGCGCGTGGCGATCGAGAAGAACGTCGAGGCGTTCCTGAAGCTCGACCTGCCCGGCTCGAAGTGGGTGGCGGGCGAAGGCCCGGCGCTCGCCGAACTGAAATCACGCTATCCTGAGGCGAACTACCTTGGCGTGCTGACGCAGGCGGAGCTCGCCAAGGTGTACGCGGCGGCCGACGTGTTCGTGTTCCCGAGCAAGACCGACACGTTCGGGCTGGTGCTGCTCGAGGCGCTCGCCTGCGGCACGCCGGTGGCGGCCTACCCGGTGACGGGCCCGGTCGACGTGCTCGGCGACGGCAACGCGGGCGCGATGAACGACGACCTGCGCGAGGCCTGCCTCGAAGCGCTGAAGATCGATCGCACCGACGCACGCGCCTGGGCCGAGCGCTTCTCGTGGCGCGCCGCGTCCGAGCAGTTCGCCTCGCACCTGAAGCCGCTACCGAAAACCGCCAGCTCCCAACCTCAAGGCGCAGCCGTTTGAAACCAGCCATGCGCGCGAAAGCGCCCGCTCCGTCGCCCTCGCCGTTGCGCCGTCCCGCGCTGAACGCCGCCGCGTTCGCGCGCGATCCGCATGCCGAGAACGATTCCCACGATGCGCACGACGGCGCCGACACGCACGAGCCGCTCGGCACCGACGACCCGCTCGCGCCGTTGCCGCCGAATCCGTACAAGGGCAATCGCGGGCTCACGCGCGCCTGGTACGCGCTCAAGCATTCGGTCAACGGCTTCCAGGTGGCGATCCGCGAGGAGAGTGCGTTTCGCCAGGAACTGACGCTCGCCGCGATCCTGCTGCCGATCGGCGTGTTGGTGCCGGTCGACGCCGTCTCGCACGCGCTGCTGATCGGCTCGGTGCTGCTGGTGCTGATCGTCGAACTGCTGAATTCCAGCGTGGAAGCGGCGATCGACCGGATTTCGCTGGAGCGCCACGAACTGTCCAAGCGCGCCAAGGACCTCGGCAGCGCGGCCGTGACGGTCGCGCTGGGCGCCTGCCTCGCGACCTGGGGCTTCATCCTGTGGCCCGTGGTCGGGCACTGGCTCGGGCGCTGAGCGCGCCGCGAGCGACCGCTCCGGCATCGCGCGGCACCGCGATCGCGGCCTGATCGAGGCCCGGTCGCGGCGCCGTCGTTCGTGCCCTGATTGGGATCACGAAATGCGCCTGAAAAGCGAACGACCGTTTATAATCGGCCAATAGTCTCGAAAGAACAGCCAACCGAGCCGGACGAATCCGCAGCATCCTCATGCAGCGCCCGCCAGTCCGGCACACACAGGGCCGGACGACACATGGAAGCGAAACCTCCCCGCCGCACGCGTGAACGGATCCTCGAGCTGTCGTTGAAGCTATTCAACGAGATCGGCGAGCCGAACGTGACGACCACGACGATCGCCGAGGAAATGGAAATCAGTCCAGGCAACCTGTACTACCATTTCCGCAACAAGGACGACATCATCAACAGCATCTTCGCGCAGTTCGAGCAGCAGATCGAACGGCGGCTGCGCTTTCCCGAAGATCACCGTCCGACCATCGACGAGACCTGGTCCTACCTGCAGTACATGGCCGATTTCATGTGGACCTACCGGTTCCTGTATCGCGACCTGAACGATCTGCTGGCCCGCAACCGCACGCTCGAAACCCACTTCAAGCAGATCATCAGCCACAAGGTGCGCTTCGCGCGCGAGATGTGCGAACTGCTGGTGTCCGACGACGAGCTGGTGGCGACGCCGGCCGAGATCGAGGTGATCGCCACCAACATGGGCGTGATCTCGACCTACTGGCTCTCGTATCAATACGTTATGCATCCGCGCAAGTACAATGACCAGGACGCGATCCGCGACGAGCTGCACCAGGTCAGCATGCACGTGATCTCGGTGATGGCGCCGTACCTGCGCGGCCGTTCGCGTCAGATCTTCGACGATCTCGTCTCGGGCAAGCTGCCCAAGCGCGAATTCCACGACTACCTGCCGCCGCGCGGCGCGCAGAAGGACTCCAAGCCATGAAATCGGTCTGCGTCTATTGCGGTTCGTCGCCGGGCGCGCGCGGCGTATATGCCGAAGCGGCGCGCGGCTTCGGCCGGGCGCTGGCCGCGGCCGAACTCACGCTCGTCTACGGCGGCGGCCGCGTCGGGCTGATGGGCATCATCGCCGACGCGGTGCTGGCCGCCGGCGGCCGCGCGATCGGCGTGATCCCGCAGTTGCTGGTGGACAAGGAAGTCGGCCACCAGGGGCTGACCGAACTGCACGTGGTGCCCGACATGCATCACCGCAAGAGGATGATGGCCGACCTGTCCGACGCGTTCGTCGCCATGCCGGGCGGCGCCGGCACGCTCGAGGAATTCTTCGAGGTGTTCACCTGGGCGCAGCTCGGCTATCACCGCAAGCCGGTAGCGCTGCTGAACGTCGAGGGCTTCTACGACCCGCTCGCGGCGATGCTGCGGCACACCGTGGACGAAGGCTTCATGGCCGGCACCTACCTCGACTCGCTCTGCATCGACGCAACGGCCGACGGCCTGCTCGAGCGACTGCGCCGCTACCGGCCGCCCGCGCGTGACAAGTGGCAGCCGGTGACCGACGCGCCCTGAGGCGCGCCGCGCTTCCCCCTTCCCCGCCAGGCCCGCGGGCGGACCTGGCCTTCTCACCGGTTCAGGAGCCCCACCCCGATGTCCGCCTCGCTCGACAAGGTCGTCCTCGTCACCGGCGCGAGCCGCGGCATCGGTGCCGCGACCGCGCAACTCGCCGCCGCGCGCGGCTGGGCCGTCGGCATCAACTACGCGCGTGACGCGCAGGCGGCCGAGGCGGTCGCCGGGGCGATCCGCGCCGCCGGCGGCCGCGCCGTCACGATTCGCGGCGACGTGGCCGTCGAGGCCGACGTGATCGCGATGTTCGATGTCGTCGAGGCCGAACTCGGCCCGCTCGACGCGCTCGTCAACAACGCCGGCATCGTCGCGCCGCCGCAGCCGCTCGCCGAGATGGACCTCGCGCGGCTCACGCGCGTGTTCGACGTCAACGTGCTGGGCGCCTATCTCTGCGCGCGCGAGGCCGCGCGGCGGCTGCCCACCGATCGCGGCGGACGCGGCGGCGCGATCGTCAACGTCTCGTCGCTGGCCGCGCGGCTCGGCTCGCCGAACGAATACGTCGACTACGCGGGCGCGAAGGGCGCCGTCGATTCGCTCACGCTCGGCCTGGCCAAGGAACTCGCGCCGCATGGCGTGCGCGTGAATGCCGTGCGCCCGGGTCTGATCGACACCGAAATCCACGCGAGCGGCGGCCAGCCCGATCGCGCCGCCCGGCTCGGCGCGCTCACGCCGATAGGCCGCCCGGGCCGCGCCGACGAGGTGGCCGAGGCGATCGTCTGGCTGCTCGGCGATGCCGCCTCGTATGTGACCGGCACGCTCGTCGACGTCGGCGGCGGACGCTAGGCTTCGCGCCACCCGCGCGCCGCCAACGGCGGCACGCGGCCGTCGCGTGCCGCGCTCCCCTCTGAATCCTGCCTGCCGCGGTCACTTCGCAGCCCTTAACAGGCCGCCGATTCTTCAGTCGATTTCCCCCGCCGACCCCGCTCTGTCGCACAAAAGCGACGCGCGCAAACGTGCAATCGACAAATTTGCACACAGCCGATAAATCCTCACAATGTCGCGACAGTTCACGTAACAAACGGTAATAAAAACGTGTTCTACTAACGTCCATCGTGGTATCCGCCGCGTTTCCGCCTTCCCACGGCATCCCCAACCAACCGGCCCATGCCGCCGGCTGGGCAACCGACTTCTGAGACGTACTTCGATGCAGGGACCCGCAACTCCCGGCCGCACGCGCTCGTCCGCGCGCACCCCGTTTCGTCATACCGCCGGCCCCAGGCGCCCGCCCGCGGACGAGGCTCGCGCCACCGCCCAGGCCGGGCTGCGCGTCTGGCTGCTGGCCGCCGCGGTGGCCTGCGCCTACCTGCTGCCCGGCATCTTCGGCCACGATCCGTGGAAGCAGGACGAGACCTACACGTTCGGCATCATCCAGCACATGCTCGATACCGGCGATCTGGTCGTGCCGACCAACGCCGGCCAGCCATTCCTCGAGAAGCCGCCGCTCTACGACTGGACCGCCGCGGCGCTGGCCTGGCTGTTCGGACGCTACCTGCCGCTGCACGACGCGGCGCGGCTCGCGAGCGCCCTGTTCGCCGCGCTCGCGTTCGGCTTCACGGCCCGCGCGGCGCGCATCGCGAGCGGCGCGCGGCGCTGGTTCGAGCTCGAGGTGATCGGCGCGGTTGCGCTCTGCGCGGGGACGCTGGTGGTGGTCAAGCACGTCCACGACATGATGACCGACGTGGCGTTGATGGCCGGTGCCGCGATCGCGTTCTCGTCGCTGCTCGAACTCGTGACGGCCCGCTGCGGCGGGCGCCCCTCGGGCCGTTTCGCGGCAGCCGGGTTCGGCGCGGGCGTCGGCATCGCGCTGATGGCGAAGGGCCCGTTCGTGCCGCTCGTGTTCGGCGCGACGCTCGCGGCGCTGCTCGTGCTGTATCCGGCCTGCCGCAGCCGCAAGTTCTTCCGCTCGCTCGGCGTCGCCGCGCTGGTGTTCGCGCCGTTCGCGCTGATCTGGCCGATCGCGCTGCTGCTGCGCTCCGAGACGCTGTTCATGACCTGGTTCTGGGACAACAACGTCGGCCGCTTCTTCGGCTTTTCGGTGCCGCGGCTTGGCGCCGAGAACGACAAGCCGCTGTTCATCTGGCGCGCGCTGCTCACGGTCGGCTTCCCGGTCGGCCCGCTCGCCGCCTGGGCGCTCGTCGCGGGCCGCTGGCGCGCCTGGCGCGTGCCGGCCGTCGCGCTGCCCGCGCTGTTCGCCGGCATCGGCATGATCGTGCTGCAGGTGGCCGCCACTTCGCGCGAGCTCTATATCCTGCCGTTCATCGCGCCACTCGCGCTGCTGGCCGCCGGCGCCGTCGGCCGCCTGCCGATGCGCGTCGCGCGCGGCTGGGACTACCTGAGCCGCGTGGTGTTCGGCGCGGCCGCCGGCCTCGCCTGGTACATCTGGTCGATCATCACCTCGTACCACGCGTCGCGCGAGCCGATTCGCTGGCTCGGCCGCTGGCTGCCGCTCGACTGGACCATCCCGTTCGAGCTGCCGTTCACGCTCGCCGCGCTGGCGCTGACGATCGGCTGGCTCTGGGTACTGCCGTCGCTGCGCGCGACCGACAAATGGCGCGGCGCGCTATCGTGGGCGGCCGGCGTACTGCTGGTCTGGGGGCTGATCTTCACGCTGCTGCTGCCGTGGCTCGACGCCGCCAAGAGCTATCGCACGGTGTTCGCGAGCCTCAACCGCCAGCTCGAGCTGCAATGGAACGAGGGAGACTGCATGGCGAGCCTCGGGCTCGGCGAGTCGGAAGCGCCGATGCTCTACTACTTTTCGGGCATCCAGCACCGGCCGGTCGGCAATCCCGCCGACACGGCCTGCACCTGGCTGATCGTGCAGGGGCTGCGCGCGGTCACGCCGAACCTCGGCGGTGAATGGGAGCCGGTCTGGTCGGGCGCGCGGCCCGGCGACGACAAGGAATTGCTGCGCGTCTACGTGCGCACCCCGGAAAGCGGCAAGCCGCGCTGAACGCGGCGGCGCGGGCGCCGCGAACGGCGCCGCGCCGCATCGACGGGCGCATCAACCCGGGCGGTTGCGCATCCAGTCGGCGGTGTCGTAGAACGAATGCATGAGCCGCTCGCGCAGCGGCTGCGCAAGCCCGATGTCCTCCATCGCCCAGGCCATGCAGCGCAGCCACTGGTCGCGCTCCGACGAGCCGATCGGGAACGGCAGGTGCCGCGCGCGCAGCCGCGGGTGGCCGAAGCGGCTTACGTAATGGTCGGGGCCGCCCAGCCAGCCGCACAGGAACCAGAAGGTCTTGTCGCGCGAGCCGTCGAGCGAGGCGGGATGCAGCGCGCGGATCCCCGCGAACTCGGGTTCCAGGTCCATCAGGTCGTAGAAGCGGTCGATCAGCTCGCGCACGCGCGCCTCGCCGCCCACCAGGTCGAACGCGCTCGGCTTCGCCTGCGCGCCGTCGTCGGTCACATCGTCGGTCATACGGAAAATCGGAGTTCGGGAAAAGCGCAACGATACCGCATCAGGGCGCGGGGCTCAGGCCGCGCGTCAGGTATCAGGCATCGCGCAACGAACGCAGCGCCGGCCGCGCCAGCACGCGGCGCAAGCTCCACCAGCCCGCCGCCCCCGCGCAGACGATGCCCGCGGCGACGCCGGCCGGCACCACCCACGGATTGAGCGCGAGTTCGAACCGGAACACCTGGACCGCCAGCACCCAGCCGATCGCGAGCGCGCCGAGTGCCCCGCACACGCCCGCGAGGGTGCCGACGATCACGAACTCGGCACGCTGCACCGCGCCGACCTGCGCGCGCGACGCGCCGAGCGCGCGCAGTAGCGCCGCCTCGCGCACACGCTCGTCGCGGCTGCCGGCCAGCGCCGTGTAGAGCACCAGCACGCCGGCCGCGAGCGTGAAGCCGAACAGCAGTTGCACGGCGCCCACCACCTGCAGCAGCACGCGCTCCACCTGAGCCAGAATCGGCGCGACGTCGATCGCGGTGATGCCGGGCTGGCGCGCGATCAGCCCGTCTATCACGCGCGCGCGCTGCGGCGGCAGATGGAAGCTGGTGATGTACATCGCCGGCATGTCCTCCAGCGCGGCGGGCGGCATCAGCACGAAGAAGTTCACGCGAAACGTGCCCCAGTCGAGCTTGCGGATGCTGGTGACGGGCGCCTCCACGGTGAGCCCGGTCACGTCGAAGCGCAGCGTGTCGCCGAGCTTCACCCCGAGCGTCTTCGCGAGCCCCGCCTCGATCGATACCTGCGGCTTCGACGAGACGCCGAACCAGCGCCCCTCGACGACGCGGTTGTCGTCGGGCAGCTGGGTCGTGTACGACAGGTTGAACTCGCGGTCGACGAGCCGGCGCGCGTTCGCGTCGGCGTAGCTGTCGGGATTCACGGCGCGGCCGTCGATCGCGATCAGGCGGCCGCGCACCATCGGTTCGAGCGGCGCGTCGTCGATCCCCTGCGAGGCGAGGTAGCGAACCACGTCGGGCCGCTGGTCGGGCTGGATGTCGATCAGGAACTGGTTCGGCGCGTCGGGCGGCGTCGATTTGCGCCAGCCGGCCACCAGGTCGTCGCGCGTGATCGAGATCAGCAGCAGGCACATCAGGCCGAGCGCGAGCGCGGTGATCTGCAGCGCGCTGGCCGCGCCGCGCCGATGCAGCGAGGCGATCGCGTAACGCCAGCCGAGCCCGGCGCCGACGCGCGCGTCGCGCACCGCGCGCGCCGCCGCGAACAGCACCGCGCGGGCCAGCGCGGCGAACAGCACGAGCCCGCCCGCGAAGCCGCCCGCCACGATCAGGCCGAGCGTCAGGTTGCCGGCCGCCGCGATCAGCAGCGCCGCGAACAGCAGCACACCGAGCCCGTAGCCGAGCCAGGCGGTGCGCCCTTCGCCGCCCCACTCGCGGCGCAGCACGCGCACCGGCGGCACGCGCGTGAGCGGCATCAGCGGCGGCAGCGCGAAACCGAGCAGCAGCACCAGCCCGGCGCCGACGCCGACCAGCGCCGGCGCGACGCCCGGCTGCGGCAGCACCACGTCGATCAGGCTGCCGAGCGCGGCCAGCAGCGCGAGATGGCCGGCGTAGCCGAGCGCCGCGCCGAGCAGGCCCGAGGCGATGCCGATCGCGACGAATTCGAGCGCAAACAGGCCCGCGAGCGTGCGCCGGCTGGTGCCGAGGCAGCGCATCGCGGCGCAGCCGTCGAGATGGCGGCGCATGTAGCGCTGCGCGGCCATCGCGATCGCCACCGCCGAGAGCAGCGCCGTGAGCAGCGAGACCAGCGTCAGGAAGTGGCGCGCGCGGTCGAGCGTCTCGCGCACCTGCGGCTGGCCTTCCTGCAGCGATTCGAGCACCACGCCGCGCAGCTTGCCGCCGTCCACGCGCTGGTGCGCGAGCGCGGCGAAGCGCGCCACGGCCGCATCGGGGCCGGCCACCAGCAGCCGGTAGGTGACGCGGCTGCCGTAGCCGACCAGGCCGGTGGAGACGAGTTCGTCCTCGCGCAACATCAGGCGCGGGGAGAAATTGACGAACGAGAAGCCGCGATCGAGCTCGCGCGTGATTGCCGCCGCGATCGTGAAATTGCGCTGGCCGACCCGCACCGGATCGCCGACCTTCAGGTGCAGCGCGTCGAGCAGCGCCGGATCGGCCCACACGGTGCCGGGCGCGGGAATCGCGCCGGCCGGGCGGCCCGGCGCGGTGGCCGCGCCGGCGATCTCCACCTGCCCGCGCAGCGGATAGCCGGCCGAGACGGCCTTGACGGCGGCGAGCCGCGACGGCGCGTTGGCGCCGGTGCCGCCGACCATGCTCGGGAAGATCGCCGTGGTGGCCGTGGCCAGCCCGTCGGCGCGCGCCGCGGCGGCGAACGACGGATCGACGGGGCGGTCGCCGCGCACCACGAAATCGGCGCCGAGCATCTGGCGCGCGTCGTGCTCGAGCCCCTGGCGCAGCCGGTCCGACAGGAAGCCGACGCTGGTCAGCGCGGCCACCGCCAGCACCAGCGCGAGCACGAGCAGCGTCAGCTCGCCCGCGCGCCAGTCGCGCATCGTCATCCGGATCGATTGCCGTACCAGCTCGCCCGGCCCCAGACGCGCGCCGCGTGCGGCGCGAACTTCCTCATGCTGCGTCGTCAATCCCGCTTGCCTCCGAGTGAATTGAAGCGCGACACCATCTGGTGCGCCATCCCGCGAAATCCGCCCGACACGCCGCGCCAGAGCCTCGGCAGCACCCAAGCGGCGAACGCGACGAAGCCGATCATCAGCGCGAGGAACAGCAGCGGGACGAAGAACGCGAGCGCGAGGCCGGCGCAGACGAGGCCGTCCTCGGTCGTCGAGGCGATCCAGTTCGAAACCGGCTCGGGCGACAGGTTGATCAGCGCGCGCGTGCCGGCCTTCGCGACGTGCGCTGAGCCGGCCAGCGTGCCGCCGGCGAGCCCGGCGATCATCAGCATGGCCGGATCGGCGTGACCGAGCGCGCCGGCGGCCAGCACCGCGCCGGCCGGAATCCGGATGAAGGTGTGGATCGCGTCCCAGAGCGAATCGAACGCGGGAATCTTGTCGGCGAGGAATTCGGCGACGGCGAGCACGCCGGCGGCGCCGATCACCCACGGGGAAGTCAGCGCGGCGAGCGTGTCGGGCAGGTGGACGAGACCGGTGCGCGCGAGCACGCCGGCGATCAGCACCGTCAGATAGAGGCGCAGCCCGCTCGCCCACGCGAGCCCCGCGCCGAGCGAAATGGCCTCGACCATGAGCGGTCTCCTTGCGCGCCGAACGCGCTTGCCGGCGCGGCGGCCGGCGAGGCGGACGCGCCGCCGGAGCCTCGACGGGCATCCAGCAGCATCGTTCCGGGAAAATGTCGTCCCATTATAGACGCGCCGCAGCACGCACCGCACGGGGAAAGCACCGGGCCGGCGCTCGGGCCGCGCGCGCGGCGGGCCGGACGGGCTCAGTGGCCCGAGGTCATCTTCAGGCCGAGCAGGCCGAGCACGATCAGCAAGGCGCTCGCGACGCGCATCAACGTAACGGCCTCGCCCATCAGCACGATGCCGACCACGAAGGCGCCGACCACGCCGATGCCGGTCCAGACCGCATAGGCCGTGCCGAGCGGCAACTGGCGCATCGCCATCGCGAGCAGCGCGAAGCTGCCGAGCGCGGTCACCACGGTGAACACGGAAGGCCAGAGGCGCGTGAAGCCCTCCGACGTTTTCATGCCGGCCGCCCAGGCGATTTCGAGCAGGCCGGCGACGAACAGCAGGATCCAGGACATGAGGGACTCCACGGGGAAGGGACGGGGCCGTCCCCGTGAATCGAAAGGCGCGACCGGGTCGTCCCGGTGCGACCGGCGATTATATCAAAATCATTACGGAAAGACGGGCGGGTCCCCCGCCGCGGCGCCGGCGGCGAGCACTGGCGTGGCTGACATGGCGCGCCGCGGGCCGCGCGGCGGGGTAATCGCGACGCACGGCATGGGACCGGATCGTCGCCGGGTTGCCGTTCAGGCCGCGCCGACCAGCCGGTAGCCCACCCCGGTTTCGGTGACGATGTGTTCCGGCTGCGCCGGATCGGCCTCGAGCTTCTGGCGCAGGTGCGCCATGTAGATCCGCAGATAGTGATGGCTCTCGACGTGCGACGGCCCCCAGACGTCGCGCAGCAGCTGCCGGTGCGTCAGTACGCGGCCCGCGTGGCGCACCAGCGTCGCGAGCAGGCGGTATTCGAGCGGCGTCAGATGCACCGGCGCGCCGGCGCGCGTGACGACGCGCAGCGCGAGGTCCACGGTGATCGCGCCGAACGTCACGCTCGGCGTGTCGTTCGCGCCGCCGAGGTTGCGCCGCCGCAGGTGCGCGCGAATCCGCGCCAGCAGTTCGGACACGCCGAACGGCTTGGTCAGGTAGTCGTCGGCGCCGGCGTCGAGCGCGGCCACCTTCTCGTCCTCGCGCGTGCGCGCCGACAGCACGATCACCGGCAGCTCGGACCAGCCGCGCAACTCGCGGATCACGTCGAGCCCGTCGGTGTCGGGCAGCCCGAGATCGACGATCACCAGATCAGGCTTGCGCGTGGCCGTCTCGATCAGCCCCTGCTTGCCGGTCTCGGCGTCGAACACGGCGATGCCCTCGGCCTCGAGCGCGGTGCGCACGAAGCGGCGGATCTGTTTTTCGTCCTCGATCAGGACGACGGTCAGCGTCGGTTCACTCATGGTCGGGCGTCAGCGGAGGTTCGAAAGCGGCGGGCGCGGCGCGCGGAAGAGCCCGGCCGGCGGCGGCCCGGCCCTCGTCCGGCGGGTTCCCGGCCGCCGTGGTCCGGTCGGCATCGTCGGCTGCGGCGGCTCCATCGGCCTGCTCGCCCTCGCCGGCGTCATCGACTTCGGGCACGGGCGGCGGCGCATCGACGGGCAGCGTGAACCAGAATCGCGCGCCGAGCACCGAGCCGTCCGGCGCGAGCCGGTTGCGCGCGCCGATTCTACCGCCATGCGCATCGACGATCGCCCGGCAGATCGCGAGCCCGAGCCCGATGCCGGGCGTGGCCGACTCCTTCTCGCCGCGCGTGAACTTGTCGAAGATGCGCGCCTCCATGCCGGCGCGCAGCCCCGGGCCGTGATCGTCGACGGTGACGCGCACGAACGGCTTGCCGTCCTCGTCGATACGCTCGGCGCCGATCACGAGCGCGGCGCCGGCCGGCGTGTATTTCGCCGCGTTCTCGAACAGGTTCGCGAACAGCCGCTCCATCAGCACCGCGTCGGTCTGCAACAGCGGCAGGTCGGCAGGCAGCCGCACCTGCACCGGATGGCGCGCCAGCACGCGCTTGCAGGCCGCGAGCGCGGCGCCGACGGTTTCCTCGAGCAGCGACCACTGCCGCTTCAGCTGCAGGCTGCCGGCCTGCAGCCGCGCCATGTCGAGCAGGTTCGTGACGATTCCGGTCATGCGCAGCGCCTCGTCATGGATCGCCTCGGCGAGTTCATGCTCGCGGCTCACGGCGGCCTCGGCCGCCGTGGCTGCCACGGTAACCGCCGTGCCCGCCGCCGTGCCGGTGGTGGCCGCCGCGCCGGCCGCTCTGGTAGCCCCGCCGCGCTGCCCCGCCGCCTCGTGCAGCCCCGCCAGCATCGACGAGAAGCCGACGATGGTGGTGAGCGGCGTGCGCAGGTCGTGCGAGATCGCCGACAGCAGCGAGTTGCGCAGCCGCTCGGACTCCATGCTGACCAGCGCGTCGCGCGCGATCTCGACGTAGTGGACGCGTTCGAGCGCGAGCGCGATCTGCGCGGCGAACGCGTCGAGCATGCGCTGCTGCTCGGGCATGTCGAGCTCGCGCGCGTCCTGCGTGACCACGGCCAGCACGCCGCGTGTGCGCATCGGCGCCTTCAGCGGCAGGTAGCGCGCGAGCGCGGCCGGCAGCGTGTCGGTGCCGCGCCCGGCCGGCTTCTGCTGGTCGTAGACCCACTGCCCGACGTCGCTGTCGAGCGCGGCGCCCGTCAGCGTCAGCGCCTCGTCGGGGTTCTCGATCTTCTGGCGCACCTGGTCCGCGCTGTCGGGCAGCAGCATCGCCACGCGCGCGCGGAACACCTCGGCCACGTGCCGGCTGCCGATCTCGACGATCTGCTCGGCCGTCAGCGCGGCGGCCAGCTCGCGCGCCATCGCGTACATCGCGCCGGTGCGCCGCTCGCGCCGCTCGGCCAGGCCCGCCGCGCGAGTCAGGCTCGAGGTCAGGTGACTGATCACGAGCGAGGTCAGCAGCATGCCGAAGAAGGTCAGCAGGTATTGCGTGTCGGACACCGACAGCGACATCCGCGGCGGCACGAAGAAGAAATCGAACGCGGCGACCGACAGGAACGACTGCATCACGCCCGGCCCGCGCCCGAGCCGCACGGCGCAGAACACCACGCCGAGCAGGTACAGCATCACGAGGTTGGTCAGGTCGAGGCGCGTCTGCGCGAGGCTTGCGATGCCGGTCAGCACCGCGCAGATCGCGGCGGCCACGGCGTAGTGGCGCGGCGGCGAGCGCTCGCCCGCCAGCCGCAGGAACGCGTCGCGCCAGGCCAGCGCGCCGGCGTCGGATGGCGCGCGACGCGCCTCGTCCTGGGCCGAGGCGCGCAGCAGCATCAGGTCGAGGTCGCCGGCACGCTCGGCGAGCCGCTCGCCGAACGGCCGCGCGAGCCGGCGCGCGAAGCCGGCGCGCGGCGAGCCGCCCGCCACCAGCTTCGAGACGTTGCGCACCTGCGCGTAGCCGATCAGCGCGGCCACCGCGTCGCCGCCCGCGAGCGTGACGGTCTCGGCGCCGAGTTCGGCCGCGAGCTTCAGCGCGTCGAGCGGCCGGCGCCGCCGCGCATCGTCGAGCCGCTGCGAGCGCGGCGTCTCCACATACACCGCGATCCAGTCGGCCTTCAGCCCGGCCGCGAGGCGCGCCGCCGCGCGCACCAGCGTGGGCGCCTCCGGCCCCGGCCCGACGCACACCAGCAGCCGCTCGCGCGCCTGCCAGATGCGCGCGATCGAGCGATCGGCGCGGTACTCGCGCATCTGCGCGTCGACGCGGTCGGCGGTGCGGCGCAGCGCCAGCTCGCGCAGCGCGATCAGGTTGCCCTTGCGGAAGAAGTTGCGCACCGCGCGCTCGGCCTGCTGCGGCAGGTACACCTTGCCGTCGCGCATCCGCTCGAGCAGCTCGTCGGCCGGCAGGTCGACCAGCGTGACCTCGTCGGCCGCGTCGAACACGCGGTCCGGCACGGTCTCCCAGACACGGATGCCGGTGATCGCGCCGACCACGTCGTTGAGGCTTTCGAGGTGCTGGACGTTGACGGTGGTGTAGACGTCGATGCCGGCGTCGAGCAGCTCATGCACGTCCTGCCAGCGCTTCAGGTGGCGCGTGCCGGGCAGGTTCGAGTGGGCCAGCTCGTCGACCAGCACCAGCTGCGGGCGCCGTTCGAGCGCCGCGTCGAGATCGAACTCCTCGAGCCGCCGGCCGCGATGCTCGATCACGCGCGGCGCGAGCAGGTCGAGCCCGCTGAGCAGCGCGGCGGTCTCGCGCCGGCCGTGCGTCTCGACGATGCCGACCAGCACGTCGACGCCCTCGTCGGCGCGCGAGCGCGCCGCCTGCAGCATCGCGTAGGTCTTGCCGACGCCGGCCGAGGCGCCGAAGAAGATCTTCAGCCGGCCGCGCTGCTGCTTCTCCTCCTCGCGCTGGAGCTTGTCGAGAAGCTGGTCGGGATCGGGACGGTTCATGCGGGGGGCGCCGCCGCGGGTCGCGGGCGGCGCGTCGTGGAAGGTCGCTGCATTGTGGTGCCAAACCCCGGAAAAAGAAAAGGCGGCACGCACCGGGCGCGCCGCATCGGACGACCGGGCGGGTCGCCCAGATCAGGCACGCTCAGTGCGCGGCCTTGCCCGCGTCGAGCGCGAGGTTCAGTTCGAGCACGTTCACGCGCGGCTCGCCGAACAGGCCGAACTGGCGGCCCCGCGTATGCGCGTCGACCAGCTGGCGCACCGCGTCGGCCGGCATCGCGCGCGCCTTCGCGACGCGGGCGATCTGGTAGGCCGCCGCGGCCGGGCTGATCTCCGGATCGAGGCCGCTGCCCGAGGCGGTGACGAGATCCACCGGCACCGGCTGCGAGAGATCGGTGCCGGCCGCCTTCAGCGCGTCGAGCCGGCCCTTGACCTGGTCGGCCAGCGCCGGGTTGGTCGGACCGAGGTTCGAGGCGCTCGAACCCTGCCCGTTGTACGGCATCGGGCTGGTGGCCGAGAGCCGCCCCCAGAAGTCTTGCGGCGCGTCGAACGGCTGGCCGATCAGCGACGAGCCGACCACCTTGCCGTTCAGCTCGATCAGGCTGCCGCCCGCCTGCGACGGGAACACGGCCGAGCCGAACGCGGTCATCACCGCCGGATACGCGAGCCCCGTGACGACGGTGAGCACCGCGAACAGGACGACGAGCGGACGAATCAGGGTCTTCATGACGAACCTTCCTTTATACCCAGCCGAAAGCGGCGAGCACGATGTCGATCAGCTTGATGCCGACGAACGGCACCAGGATCCCGCCGAGTCCGTAGACCAGCAGGTTGCGGCGCAGCAGCGTGGCCGCGCCGAGCGCGCGATAGCGCACGCCCTTGAGCGCGAGCGGGATCAGCAGCACGATGATCAGCGCGTTGAAGATCACCGCGGACATGATCGCCGAGGCCGGCGTGGCCAGATGCATCACGTTCAGCGCGTCGAGCTGCGGATAGGTGGTGGCGAACGCGGCCGGGATGATCGCGAAATACTTGGCGACGTCGTTGGCGATCGAGAAGGTCGTCAGCGAGCCGCGCGTCATCAGCATCTGCTTGCCGATCTCGACGATCTCGATCAGCTTGGTCGGGTTCGAATCGAGGTCGACCATGTTGCCGGCTTCCTTGGCCGCCTGCGTGCCGGTGTTCATGGCCACCGCGACGTCGGCCTGCGCGAGCGCCGGCGCGTCGTTGGTGCCGTCGCCCGTCATCGCCACCAGGCGCCCGGCCGTCTGGTGCTCGCGGATCGTCGCGAGCTTGGTCTCGGGGGTCGCCTCGGCGAGGAAGTCGTCGACGCCCGCCTCGGCCGCGATCGCGGCGGCGGTGAGCCGGTTGTCGCCCGTCACCATCACGGTCTTGATGCCCATCTTGCGCAGCTCGGCGAAGCGCTCCTTGATGCCGCCCTTCACGATGTCCTTCAGCTCGATCACGCCGAGCACGCGGGTCGCGTCGCCCAGCCGTTCGGCCACCACCAGCGGGGTGCTGCCGCGCCGCGCGATGTCGTCCACGGCGCGCCGCACGTCCTCGGGAAAGCGCGCGCCCTGGGCCTCGACGTACTGGCGGATCGCGTCGGCCGCGCCCTTGCGGATCTCGCGATCGGGCAGATCCACGCCGCTCATGCGGGTCTGCGCCGAGAAGCCGATGAAGGTGGCGCGCAGCGCGGCCATGTCGCGCTGGCGCAGGTTGAAGCGCGTCTTGGCCAGCACCACGATGCTGCGGCCTTCCGGGGTCTCGTCGGCCAGCGACGAGAGCTGCGCCGCGTCGGCCAGCGTTTCCTCTGGCACGCCCGCGGCCGGCACGAAGGTGGAGGCCTGGCGGTTGCCGAGCGTGATGGTGCCGGTCTTGTCGAGCAGCAGCACGTCGACGTCGCCGGCCGCCTCGACCGCGCGGCCCGAGGTGGCGATCACGTTGGCCTGCATCATGCGGCTCATGCCGGCCACGCCGATCGCCGAGAGCAGCCCGCCGATGGTGGTCGGGATCAGGCAGACCAGCAGCGCGACCAGCGCCGTGATGGTGACCACGTGGCCCGCGCCCATCGCCTGCACCGAGAAGATCGAGAACGGCAGCAGCGTGGCGGTGGCCAGCAGCATCACGATCGTCAGCGCGACCAGCAGGATGGTCAGCGCGATCTCGTTGGGGGTCTTCTGGCGCTTGGCGCCTTCCACCATGGCGATCATCCGGTCGAGGAACGCCTCGCCCGGGTTGGCCGTGACCTTCACGACGATCCAGTCCGACAGCACCCGCGTGCCGCCCGTGACCGACGAGAAATCGCCGCCCGACTCGCGGATCACCGGCGCCGATTCGCCGGTGATCGCCGATTCGTCGACCGAGGCGACGCCGTCCACCACCTCGCCGTCGGCGGGGATCGTGTCGCCGGCCTCGACCAGCACCACGTCGCCGCGACGCAGCTCGCTGGCGGTGGTGATGCGGATCGGCGACTTCGGATGCGGCTCGTTGAGCTTCTTGGCCATCACGTCCTTCTTCGCGCTGCGCAGCGAGGCGGCCTGGGCCTTCGAGCGGCCCTCGGCAAGCGCCTCGGCGAAGTTCGCGAACAGCACCGTGAACCAGAGCCAGAGCGTGACCGCGAGGATGAAGCCGGCCGGCGCCTCGGCCTGGCCGGCGAGCGCGGCGATCCAGAGGATGGTGGTGAGCACGCTGCCGACGTAGACGCAGAACATCACCGGATTGCGGAACTGCGTGCGCGGCGTGAGTTTCTTGAACGATTCGACGATCGCCGGGCGCACCAGCGCCGGGTCGAACATCGATCGCGTTGCGGAATGTTGATTCATTGTGATCCTCGATGGCATCGCGAGCGATGCGCGGATACCGTATTCCCGTTACCTGTGTGGGTGGGCCGGAGGCGCTCGCGCCACCCGGCCCGGATCGATCAGTGCGAGTTCGCGAACAGCATCAGATGCTCGACGCCGGGGCCGAGCGCGAGCGCCGGCACGTAGGTGAGCGCGCCCACCAGCAGCACCGAGCCGAGCAGCAGCACCACGAAGAGGGGCCCGTGGGTGGGCAGCGTGCCGCTGGTGGCGACGATGCGCTTCTTCGCGGCCAGCGAGCCGGCGATCGCGAGCACCGGCACGATCGTGCCGAAGCGCCCGAACCACATCGCGATCGCGGTCAGCCAGTTGTAGAACGGCGTGCTCACGGTAAGCCCGGCGAACGCGCTGCCGTTGTTGTTGGCGGCCGAACTGAACGCGTAGAGGATCTCCGAGAAGCCGTGCGGGCCGGGGTTCGCGATCCCCGCGCGGCCCGCCGCCGAGAGCACCGCGATCGAGGTGCCCACCAGCACCAGCAGCGGCGTGAGCAGCACCACGATCGACACCATCTTCATCTCGTAGGCCTCGATCTTCTTGCCGACGTACTCGGGCGTGCGACCGATCATCAGGCCCGCCACGAACACCGCCAGCAACGCGAACACCAGCATCCCGTAGAGCCCGGAGCCGACCCCGCCGAAGATCACCTCGCCGAGCTGGATCAGCAGCATCGGCACGAGGCCGCCGACCGGCGTCAGCGAATCATGCGCGCCGTCCACGGCGCCGCACGAGGCGGCGGTGGTGGCCACCACGAAGAGGCTGGTCTGGGCGATGCCGAAGCGCGTCTCCTTGCCTTCCATGTTGCCGCCCGCCTGCAGCGCGCCCGCGCCCTGGTCGACGTGCAGCGCCGCGAACACCGGGCTCGCGCGCTGCTCGGCGCCCGCCTCGATGCCGACCGCCACCGCGAACGCCACCGTCATCGCGGCGAGCACCGCGATGCCCTGGCGCCGGTCGCCGATCATGCGGCCGAACACGAGGCAGAGCGCGGCGGGCAGGATCAGGATCGACAGCAGCTGCACGACGTTCGAGAACGGCGTGGGGTTCTCGTAGGGATGCGCGGAGTTGCCGTTGAAGAAGCCGCCGCCGTTGGTGCCGAGCATCTTGATCGCTTCCTGCGAGGCGACCGGGCCCATCGCGATGGTCTGCGAGGTAAGCGGCGTGGCGACCGTCACCGGATTGCCCTTGGCGTCCTTCAGCGGGTTGCCCTGCGCGTCGAGCTTCGGCGCCTGGTAGCTCGAGGCCTGCAGCGTCGGCACGTCGGTGTAGGCGCGGAAGTTCTGGATCACGCCCTGGCTCATCAGCAGCGCGGCGATCAACGCCGCCATCGGCAGCAGCACGTAGAGCGTCACGCGCGTGATGTCGACCCAGAAGTTGCCGATGGTCTTCGCCGTGTGGCGCGCGAAGCCGCGGATCAGCGCGATCACCACCACGATCCCGGTGGCCGCCGACAGGAAGTTCTGCACGGTCAGGCCCAGCATCTGCGTCAGGTAGCTGACGGTCTGCTCGGGCGAATAATCCTGCCAGTTCGTGTTGGTGACGAAGCTGACCGCCGTGTTGAACGCGCCGTCCACCGTCATCGGCGCGAACTGCTGCGGGTTGCCGGGCAGCCATTGCTGGATGCGCAGCAGCAGATAGAGGAACAGCATGCCGAGCACGTTGAACGCGATCGTGGCGAGCGCGTAGTGCTTCCACGACATCTCGGCGCCCGGGTCCACGCCGGCCACGCGATACAGCGCGCGTTCGAGCGGGCCGAACACGCGCACCACGCGCGACGAGCCGTCCATCACGCGGCTCAGGTAGCCGGCCACCGGCACGGCGAGCGCCAGCAGCACGACGATGAAGATCCCCGCCTGCAACAGGTTGTTCGCGTTCATTCGATGTCCTCCGCGCGCAGCAGCGCGTAGACCAGATAAGCGAACAACAGCGCGGTGGCGAGCCCCGCGAGCCAAAGCATCCAGTTCATGACCGCCCCCCGCGACCCATTTGCGAGAGCTTGTCGCACCCCGCGACCAGCGCGACGATCAGCACCGCAAACAGTGCGAGACCGCCTACATACAGCGCATCCATTGTTGTGTTCTCCGTGTTCCTGTTCGAACGGATGCAACGTTATGGGAACGCGCGTAAAGGGCGGGTCAAAGCTCGGGCGGGAGGTGTAAAAAACGCGTAAACGCGCCGGCGTAGACGACCCGCGGCGGCGCCTCGGCGCCGCCGCGGGAAGCCCGATGCCGCGTGCCGGGGCTTACGGCAGCAGGATCGTCGAGCCGGTGGTGCGGCGCGCCTCGAGGTCGCGATGCGCGTCGGCGACGCGTTCGAGCGGATAGCGCTGGCGGACGTTGGTCTTCACCTTGCCCGAGGTGACCGCCTCGAACAGCTCGGCCGCGCCGCGTTCGAGGTCCTCGCGCTTCGCGATGTAGGTGAACAGCGTCGGCCGCGTGAAGAACAGCGAGCCGCGCGACGAGAACTCCTTCGAATCGATCGCCGGCAGCGGCCCCGACGCGTTGCCGAAGCTGACGAACAGGCCGAGCGGCGCGAGGCTGTCGAGCGACTGCAGGTAGGTGTCCTTGCCGATCGAGTCGTAGACCACCGGCACGCCGGCGCCGCCCGTGATCTGCCTGACGCGCTCGGCGAAGTTCTCGCGCGTGTAGACGATCGGGTGGTCGCAGCCGTGCGCCCTCGCGAGTTCGGCCTTCTCGTCCGAGCCGACCGTGCCGATCACCGTCGCGCCGAGTGCCTTGGCCCACTGGCAGGCGATCAGGCCGACGCCACCCGCCGCCGCGTGGATCACGATCGTGTCGCCGGCCTTGACGGGATAGGTGCGGCGCAGCAGGTAGTGGGCCGTCAGGCCCTGCAGCATCAGCGAGGCCGCATCGTCGTAGCTGATCGCGTCGGGCAGCTTGACGATCTTCGCGGCCGGCAGCACGCGTTCCTCGGCATACGAGCCGGGCGGCACGCCGGTGTAGGCGACGCGGTCGCCCGCCTTCAGCGCGGTGACGCCCTCGCCCACCGCCACCACCTCGCCCGCGCCCTCCTGGCCGAGTCCGCCCGGCAGCGGCTGCGGATAGAGCCCGTTGCGGAAATACACGTCGATGTAGTTGAGGCCCACCGCGTGGTGGCGGATGCGCACCTCGCCCGCCTGCGGTTCGCCCACCTCGACGTCGACCCACTTCATCACTTCCGGGCCGCCCGGCTGGTCGTAACGGATAGCTTTCGGCATGCGTTCTGCTCCTGGTTGGAGATACGGGGAATCGGCCGTCCGGCCGCGTGAACGACGATTCTCGCGCGTCGGAGGAGATCCTGCTGGCGGACGCCGTGACGGGAAACGACGTGACGCCTCACGCGGCACATAACAAAATGATTCTTCAGATCATTTGCTTCAGATCTGTCCGTGCGCGCCGATATCCATAGGCCGGCGCGATCGGCAGACGTGCAGTCCACGTAATCGAACAAAGGATCCGAGTCATGCGTATTCCCGTTGTCGCAACCCTTCTGCTCGCCCTTGCGTCCACCGCGCAAGCCGCCACGTCCATCACGGTCGATGGGCGCTTGAACTGCATCCAGAGCGCGCTCTCGCCAGGCGCCGCGCCCTACGGAACCGCTGCAACGTTTCAACTCGCGCCGGGCCGGTACGTGATGTCGCTCTCGGCGAACACCATGTCCTGCTCGCCCGGTGGCTGCGCGATTAGCAGCGTGACCGTGCAGGGCGGCGTCCTGACTGCGAAATGGGGCGTGCCGGTGACCACCCAGCCGATCGTCGTGGACGTCGGCGGTAACAGCGCCGCAACCCTGTACGGGTATGTCTCGGACGACGTCTGCTCGGACAACGGCGGCCAGGCCACGCTGCTGATCCAGCAGGCGTACTAACCGGGAACGGCACGCGCCGGACACGACGCCCGGCGCATCCTCACCCTATCCTGCGCACCAGATCGTCGAGCAACACGCGCGCGGTCGCCACGTTGGTGGCCACCGGCACGTCGTGGACGTCGCAGACGCGCACCAGCGCGTTGATGTCGGGATCGTGCGGCTGCGCCGTCATCGGATCGCGCAGGAACACCACCAGATGGACGCGGCCCGAGGCCAGCTCGGCGCCGATCTGCTGGTCGCCGCCGAGCGGCCCCGACAGCTTGCGCTCCACCTCCAGGCCGTGCGCGCTCGCGATCCGGCCGCCCGTGGTGCCGGTCGCGACCAACTCGCAGCGCGCGAGCGTGTCGCGATAGGCGCCGGTCAGCGCGACGATTTCATCCTTCTTCGCATCATGCGCGATCAGCGCAATACGGGGTGCGTTCATGCGGGGGCGTCCTGTGAAGCGATGGGCCGGGGCTGCGGCATGGGCCTCAGCCCCGGAGAAACAGCCCGCCCGGGCAGCGGGCGGGCGGCCGGACCAGCGGCCCGGCCGGCGGATCAGAACGTGCCCGGATACACGCCGCCGTCGAGCAGCCAGTTCTGGCCGGTGATGTAGCCGGCGTGCGCGCTGCAGAGGAACGCGCACGCCGCGCCGAACTCGTCGGGCCGGCCGAGGCGGCGCGCCGGGATCTCCTGCGTGCGGCGCGCGCGCATCTCGTCGACGGGCTTGCCGGCCGCCTTCGCCGAGGCGGCGAGCGTGGTCTGGATGCGGTCGGTGTCGAACAGCCCCGGCAGCAGGTTGTTGATCGTCACGTTGTGCTCGGCCACCTTGCGCGAGAGCCCGGCGATGAAGCCCGTCAGCCCCGAGCGCGCGCCGTTGGACAGCGCGAGCACGTCGATCGGCGCCTTCACGGCCGAACTCGTGATGTTGACGATGCGCCCGAAGCGGCGCGCGATCATGCCGTCCACGGTGGCGCGGATCAGCTCGATCGGCGTGAGCATGTTCGCGTCGATCGCGCGAATCCAGTCGTCGCGCGAGAAATCGCGGAAATCGCCGGGGGGCGGGCCGCCCGCGTTGGTCACGAGGATGTCGGGCTGCGGGCACGCGGCGAGTGCCGCCTCCCGGCCGGCGGCCGTGGTGATGTCGCAGGCCACGGCCGTCACGTCGGCGCCGGTGGCCTCGCGGATCTGCGCCGCGGTGGCGTCGAGCGTTTCCTGCGTGCGCGCGACGATCACGAGCTTCACGCCCTCGGCCGCGAGCGCCTGCGCGCAACCGCGTCCGAGTCCCTTGCTGGCCGCGCACACGAGCGCGGTTCGTCCTGCGATGCCGAGATCCATTCGAGTCTGTCCTGGTAAGCGGGCGGCCGGGCCGCACCGAAACGCGACGAATCGCGCGGGCAACGCCGACCGCTCCGGCCCGATTCGTTCCAGCTTGATCCAGCCGGCCCCGGCCGCCGCGCCCGCGCACGAAACGTCGATAATATCCGGATCGCGCCCCGGCATCTTCGGTAAACTTGCGCCATTGCCGCCCCGCCATGCGGGCGGCAGCCGAATCCGATGAATCCATTTTCCGCCGCCCGTCGCCCGTCATGACCCAGGACAGCCGCTTTCCGAACCTTTTCATCCTCGACCACCCGCTGATCCAGCACAAACTCACCCACATGCGCGACAAGGACACCTCCACGCGCACGTTCCGCGAGCTGCTGCGCGAGATCACGCTGCTGATGGGCTACGAGATCACGCGCAACCTGCCGATCACGACGAAGCGGGTCGAAACCCCGCTGGTCGAGATCGACGCGCCGGTGATCGCGGGCAAGAAGGTGGCGATCGTGCCCGTGCTACGCGCCGGGATCGGCATGTCGGACGGCCTGCTCGACCTGGTGCCTTCGGCGCGCGTCGGCCACATCGGCGTCTACCGCGCCGACGACCACCGCCCGGTCGAATACCTGGTGCGCCTGCCCGATCTGGAGGACCGCACCTTCATCCTCTGCGATCCGATGATCGCCACCGGCTACTCGGCGGTCCACGCCGTGGACGTGCTCAAGCGCCGCCAGGTGCCGGGCGAGCGGATCCTGTTCCTCGCGCTGGTGGCCGCGCCCGAAGGCATCCAGGTGTTCCAGGACGCGCATCCGGACGTGAAGGTCTACGTGGCCTCGCTCGATTCGCACCTGAACGAGCACGCCTACATCGTGCCGGGCCTCGGCGACGCCGGCGACCGGCTGTTCGGCACCAAGAACTGAGCCGCGGCCCCGTCAGCCGCGCCAGCCGCGGCGGCGGCGCGGCGCAACCCGGCCCCGCATGGTGCGCGAGCGAACGCCCACCCCGCCCGGTGCGCGCTTCGCCGCATGGTAAAATCGCGTGCTTCGCGTTCCCGGCCCCTGACGGGCCGGCCCCGCCCCCGGCACACGATGCCGCGCGAGCGGGCCGACACGCGAACCAACGACTTCTCGCGGCACCGCGCCACAACGCACCGCAACACATCGCTTAAGACACGCCCGCCGCACGGCGCGGGCGACGGAGAACTGGTATGGCTGGTCATTCCAAATGGGCCAACATCAAGCATAAGAAGGCAGCGGCCGACGCGAAGCGCGGCAAGGTCTGGACGCGCCTGATCAAGGAAATCCAGGTGGCGGCACGCCTGGGCGGCGGCGACGCGAACTCGAACCCGCGCCTGCGCCTGGCGGTCGACAAGGCGGCCGACGCGAACATGCCGAAGGACAACGTCAAGCGCGCGATCGATCGCGGCGTGGGCGGCGCGGACGGCGCGAACTACGAGGAAATCCGCTACGAGGGCTACGGCATCGGCGGCGCGGCGATCATCGTCGACACCATGACCGACAACCGCGTGCGTACCGTCGCGGAAGTGCGCCACGCGTTCTCGAAGTACGGCGGCAACATGGGCACCGACGGCTCGGTGGCGTTCATGTTCGATCACGTCGGCCAGTTCCTGTTCGCGCCCGGCACGTCGGAAGATTCGCTGATGGAAGCCGCGCTCGAGGCCGGCGCCGACGACGTCAACACCAACGAGGACGGCAGCATCGAGGTGCTCTGCGACTGGCAGGCGTTCTCGCAGGTCAAGGACGCACTGGAGGCGGCCGGCTTCAAGGCCGAACTCGCCGAAGTGACGATGAAGCCGCAGAACGAAGTGGAATTCACGGGCGACGACGCCGTGAAGATGCAGAAGCTCCTCGACGTGCTCGAAGACCTCGACGACGTCCAGGAGGTCTACACGAACGCGGTCATCGTCGACGAATGAACGCGCGCCGGTCCGTCTTTCGGGTGAAAGGCGGCCGACGTCAGGTTCCGCGGCCGGCCCGCCCGAGGCGCGCCGGCCGCCCCATTTTCTAGCCTGCGGGGAATCCCATGAAACTACTCGTCGTCGGTTCCGGCGGCCGCGAACACGCGCTCGCCTGGAAACTCGCCCAGTCGCCGCGCGTCCAGACCGTCTACGTTGCGCCCGGCAACGGCGGCACCGCGCAGGACGCGCGCCTGAAGAACATCGAACTGACCTCGCTCGACGACCTGGCCGACTTCGCCGAGACCGAGCAGGTGGCGTTCACGCTGGTCGGCCCGGAAGCGCCGCTCGCCGCCGGCATCGTCAACCACTTCCGCTCGCGCGGCCTGAAGGTGTTCGGCCCGACCCGCGAAGCCGCGCAGCTCGAAAGCTCGAAGGACTTCGCCAAGGCGTTCATGAAGCGCCACGGCATCCCGACCGCCGAATACGAGACCTTCACCGACGCGGCCGCCGCGCACGCCTATCTCGACGCCAAGGGCGCGCCGATCGTGGTCAAGGCCGACGGCCTCGCGGCCGGCAAGGGCGTGGTGGTGGCGATGTCGCTGGAAGAAGCGCACGAGGCCGTCGACATGATGCTGTCGGGCAACAAGCTCGGCGACGCCGGCGCGCGCGTGGTGATCGAGGAATTCCTCGACGGCGAGGAAGCCAGCTTCATCGTGATGGTGGACGGCAAGCACGCGCTCGCGCTCGCTTCCAGCCAGGACCACAAGCGCCTGCTCGACGGCGATCGCGGCCCCAACACGGGCGGCATGGGCGCCTATTCGCCGGCCCCGATCGTCACGCCGCAGATGCACGCGCGCGTAATGCGCGAGATCATCATGCCGACCGTGCGCGGCATGGAGAACGACGGCATCCGCTTCACCGGCTTCCTGTACGCGGGCCTGATGATCGACAAGGACGGCAATCCGCGCACGCTGGAATTCAACTGCCGGATGGGCGACCCGGAAACGCAGCCGATCATGGCGCGCCTGAAGAGCGACTTCTCGAAGGTGGTCGAGCAGGCGATCGCCGGCACGCTCGACACCGTCGAACTCGACTGGGACCGCCGCACCGCGCTCGGCGTGGTGCTGGCCGCGCACGGCTACCCTGACGCGCCGCGCAAGGGCGACCGGATCAACGGCATCCCCGGGGAAACCGCGCATGCGGTCACGTTCCACGCGGGCACCACGTTCGACGGCGACAAGCTCGTGACCTCGGGCGGTCGCGTGCTGTGCGTGGTCGGGCTGTCCGATTCGGTGCGCGGCGCACAGCAGGCCGCCTACGACGCGATCAACCAGATCAACTTCGAAGGCATGCAGTACCGCCGCGACATCGGCCACCGCGCGCTCGCCCGCAAGCAGGGTTGAGGCGCCGAGCCGCCGCCCGGTGCGCCCGCGTGCGCCCGGGCGGCGTTTTTCATGGCGCGCCCGCGGGCCGGGCGCGCCGGCCGAAAGGTCTACAATCGCGGCAATCGGCCCGAGCCGGAGCCGACCGAGCCAGCGGATACCACCGCGCCCTCTTTCCGACCCCATGACCAGCGATTCGAATTTCGACGTCAACCGCGTGCGCAGCTATCTCGAGGCGCTGCAAACCCGCATCGCCGACGCGCTCGGCGCGTTCGACGGCACCCCGCTCGCCAGCCACACCTGGCAGCGCGGGCCGCAGGAGCGACTGCGCGGCGGCGGCTGCACGCGCATCCTCGAGAACGGCCGGTTCTTCGAACGCGCCGGGATCGGCTTCTCGGCCGTGGCCGGCGACGCGCTGCCGCCGTCGGCGAGCGCGGCGCGCCCGCAGCTCGCGGGGCGCGGCTTCGAGGCGCTCGGCGTGTCGCTGGTGCTGCATCCGCGCAATCCGTACTGCCCGACCGTCCACATGAACGTGCGCATGTTCGTGGCGACCCGGGCCGGCGAGGCGCCGGTGTTCTGGTTCGGCGGCGGCATGGACCTGACGCCGTTCTATCCCGACGAGGACGACGCGCGCCATTTCCATCGCGCCTGCCGCGACGCGCTCGCGCCGTTCGGCGCCGAACTCTATCCGCGCTACAAGCAGTGGTGCGACGAGTACTTCTTCCTCAAGCACCGCAACGAGACGCGCGGCATCGGCGGGATCTTCTTCGACGATCTGTCGGAGCCCGGCTTCGAGCGCTCGTTCGCGTTGATGCAAAGCGTCGGCGACGCGTTCGTCGGCGCCTACCTGCCGATCGTCGAGCGCCACCGCGACACGCCTTACGGCGAGCGCGAGCGCGACTTCCAGGCCTACCGGCGCGGCCGCTACGTCGAGTTCAACCTGGTGTTCGACCGCGGCACGCTGTTCGGCCTGCAAAGCGGCGGACGCACCGAGTCGATCCTGATGTCGATGCCGCCCGCCGCGAGCTGGCGCTACGACTGGCAGCCCGAGCCGGGCACGCCCGAGGCGCGCCTCGGCGAATTCCTGGTGCCGCGCGAATGGCTGTGAGCCGCCCGCCGGCGTCCCCGGACGCCGGCCCCGACCCGAAAGGACGCGTTCTGGATACTCAAGCCCGACCAACCCCGCTGGCGCGCCGCATCGGCATCCTCGGCGGCACGTTCGACCCGATCCACGACGGCCATCTGGCGCTCGCGCGGCGTTTCGCCGGCGAACTCGCGCTGACCGAACTCGTGCTGCTGCCGGCCGGCCAGCCGTACCAGAAGCGCGACGTGTCGGCCGCCGAGCACCGGCTCGCGATGACGCGCGCCGCCGCGCCGTCGCTCGACCTGCCCGGCGTGGCCGTGACCGTGGCCACCGACGAGATCGAACACGACGGCCCGACCTACACGGCCGAGACGCTCACGCGCTGGCGCGAGCGCGTCGGCCCCGACGCGTCGCTGTCGCTCGTGATCGGCGCCGACCAGCTGGTGCGGCTCGACACCTGGCGCGACTGGCGCCTGCTGTTTTCGCTCGCGCACGTCTGCATCGCCACGCGGCCCGGCTTCGACCTGACCGCCGCCTCGCCCGCCGTGGCGGCCGAGATCGCGCCGCGCCGCGCCGAGGCCGCCGCGTTGCAAGCAAGCCCCGCCGGCCACGTGCTGGTGGACACCACGCTCGCGTTCGACATCGCCGCGACCGACATCCGTGCGCACCTGCGCGAATGCATCGCGCGCCGTGCCCGGGTACCCGACGCGGAGGCCGAGCACGTGCCCGCCGCCGTCTGGAACTATATTCTTCAACATCGTCTCTACCATCCCTGACATGGATATCCGCAAACTGCAGCGTGTGATCGTCGACGCCCTCGAAGACGTCAAGGCGCAAGACATCAAGGTGTTCAACACCAGCCATCTGACCGAACTGTTCGACCGCGTGATCGTCGCGAGCGGCACGTCCAACCGCCAGACCAAGGCGCTCGCCTCGAACGTGCGCGAGCAGGTGAAGGCCGCCGGCGGCGACGTCGTCAGCTCCGAGGGCGAGGACACCGGCGAATGGGTGCTGGTCGACTGCGGCGACGCCGTGGTCCACATCCTGCAGCCGGCGCTGCGCCAGTACTACAACCTCGAGGAGATCTGGGGCGACAAGCCGGTGCGCATGAAGCTCGGCGGCAGCACCGGCGGCATCGCGCACGCCTCCGGCGACGACGACGGCAGCGACGAGGACAACGCCCCCGCCGCGCGCACCACCGCCCGCAAGACGCCCGCGCGGCGCCGTTGAGCACGGCTGCGCCGTTGCCGTCGCGCCCACGCGCTGAAGTCACGCCATGAAGCTGCACATCGTCGCGGTCGGCCACAAGATGCCCGGCTGGGTATCCGCCGGTTTCGACGAATACGCGAAGCGGATGCCGCCCGAGCTGCGGCTCGAGCTGCGCGAGATCAAGCCCGAACTGCGCTCGGGCGGCCGCAGCGCCGAGAGCGTGATGGCGGCCGAGAAGACGAGGATCGAGGCCGCGCTGCCGAAAAATGCACGCGTGGTCGCGCTCGACGAGCGCGGCCGCGACTGGACCTCGATGCAGCTCGCGCAGGCGCTGCCCGGCTGGCAGCAGGACGGCCGCGACGTCGCGTTCGTGATCGGCGGCGCCGACGGGCTCGACCCGGAACTGAAGGCGCGCGCCGACCTGCTGCTGCGGATCTCCAGCCTCACGCTGCCGCACGGCATGGTGCGCGTGCTGCTGGCCGAGCAGCTTTACCGCGCGTGGAGCATCACGCAGAATCATCCCTACCACCGAGCATGACGCGCCGCGTTCGCGACGCCGTCATGCTGCCACCGAGAACCCTGACGATGTCCGACCGCCTCCTGCCCGATTCGACCTATCCGTTCGTCTATCTCGCCTCGCAGAGCCCGCGCCGGCAGGAGCTGCTGCGCCAGCTCGGGGTGAGCTTCGAGCTGCTGCTGCCGCGCCCCGACGAGGACGCCGAGGCGCTCGAGGCCGAGCTGCCCGGCGAGTTGCCCGAGGACTACGTGGTGCGCGTGTGCGCCGCCAAGGCCGACGCGGCGCGCGCGCGGCTCGTGACCAGCGCGCTGCCCGCCGCACCCGTGCTGGTGGCCGACACCACCGTCGCGGTGGACGGCGCGATCCTCGGCAAGCCCGCTTCCGCCGACGACGCGCTCTCGATGCTCGCGCGCCTGGCCGGCCGCAAGCACGAGGTGCTGACCGCGCTGGCCGTGGTCGACGCCGACGGCAAGCCGCTGATGCCCGCGCTGTCGCGCTCCGTCGTACAGTTCGGGCCGGTCACCGCCGACGCGCTGGCGCGCTACGTGGCGAGCGGCGAGCCGTTCGGCAAGGCCGGCGCCTACGCGATCCAGGGCCGCGCGGCCGAGTTCGTCGAGCGGATCGACGGATCGCATTCGGGTATCATGGGTCTGCCCCTTTTTGAGACCGCCGCGCTGCTGCGCGCGGCGCGCGTCGCCTTCTGAGCCCACCATGAACGAAGAAATCCTGATCAACATCACGCCGCAGGAAACGCGGGTCGCGCTCGTGCAGCAAGGCGCGGTACAGGAGCTTCACGTCGAGCGTACGCTGTCGCGCGGGCGCGTCGGCAACATCTATCTCGGCAAAGTAGTGCGCGTGCTGCCGGGCATGCAGTCGGCGTTCATCGACATCGGCCTGGAGCGCGCCGCGTTCCTGCACGTGGCCGACATCTGGCAGCCGCGGCCGCCCGGCGACCCGCACGCGAGCGTGCCGCATCCGCCGATCGAGAAGACCGTGTTCGAAGGCCAGACGCTGATGGTGCAGGTGATCAAGGACCCGATCGGCACCAAGGGCGCGCGGCTGTCGACGCAGGTCAGCATTGCCGGGCGCACGCTCGTCTACCTGCCGCAGGAGCCGCACATCGGCATCTCGCAGAAGATCGAGAGCGAGGCCGAGCGCGAGGCCGTGCGCGCGCGGCTGACCGCCGTGATTCCGCCCGAGGAGAAAGGCGGCTACATCGTGCGGACCATCGCCGAGGACGCCACGGCCGAGGAGCTCGGCGCCGACGTCGCCTACCTGCGCAAGACCTGGACCACCATCGTCGCGCAGGCGCAGCGGCTGCCGGCCACCAGCCTGCTCTATCAGGACCTCGACCTCGCGCAGCGCGTGCTGCGCGACTTCGCCAACGACGACACCAGCAAGATCCAGGTCGATTCGCGCGAGACCTTCGCGCGGCTCTCGACCTTCGCCACCGAGTTCACGCCGGCCGTCAGCGCGCGCCTGCACCACTACACCGGCGAGCGGCCGCTATTCGACCTCTACAGCATCGAGACCGAGATCCAGCGCGCGCTGTCGCGGCGCGTGGACCTGAAGTCGGGCGGCTACCTGATGATCGACCAGACCGAGGCGATGACGACGATCGACGTCAACACCGGCGGTTACGTCGGCGCGCGCAACTTCGACGACACGATCTTCAAGACCAACCTGGAAGCCGCGCATACGATCGCGCGACAGCTGCGGCTGCGCAATCTGGGCGGGATCATCATCATCGACTTCATCGACATGGAGAACGCCGAGCATCGCGAGGCCGTGCTCGGCGAGTTGAAGAAGGCGCTCTCGCGCGACCGCACGCGCGTGACGGTGAACGGGTTCTCGCAACTGGGGCTGGTGGAGATGACGCGCAAGCGCACGCGCGAATCGCTCGCCCACGTGCTGTGCGAGCCCTGCTCGGTCTGCATGGGCAAGGGGCAGGTGAAGACTTCGCGGACGGTTTGCTATGACGTGCTGCGCGAGATTTTGCGGGAGTCGCGGCAGTTCAATCCGCGCGAGTTTCGCGTGATTGCTTCGCAACAGGTGATCGATTTGTTTCTCGACGAGGAGTCGCAGCATCTGGCGATGCTGATCGATTTCATCGGCAAGCCGGTGTCGCTGCAGGTGGAGTCGAATCTGAGTCAGGAGCAGTACGATATCGTGCTGATGTAGGGGCGTTTCATCGACTCGCGCAACCCGCCACGCCTCGCCAGCGCGCCGATTCCGCCCGTATCCCGCCGACTCCGGCGAGACGAAGAGGCGGGCGACCCCGGCCGCGATATCGAATGCCACGCCCTCTTTCACGGCATTGGCGTCCCAACAGAATGTTGCAATTCCCGCCGTCGCCGCTCCCGCCCCGCCTCACCTAAAATACAGCCTGAAGGACACGCCGACCGACCCGGCGCGCGACCCGCGCGCGCCGTCCGCGGCGACACGGAGGCCATCATGCCGGCAGCAACCGAGGTCCCGATCCAGCTCGATCCGATCCCCTGCGAGGGCTACGAGATCCACGTCACCGTCCAGCCCGCGCGCGCCATCGCGAACCGTTACACCTACGTCGCCTATCTCTGCCGCCCCGGCGCCAGCGCCGGATTGCCCGGCCAGACCGTGCCGTTCCATCCGAACGGCGAGGAAAGCTTCGCGTCGGTCGACGAAGCCGCGCGCGACGCGAAGCGCGTCGGCGCCATGATCGTCGACGGCTCGCATCGCAACCTGTCGGTGCAGTCGCTCGCCAGACCAGGCGCCTGAAACGGCTCGATCCCTACAGCCTGAAAGACAAGACCCGGCACCGCGCTGCCGCCCAGGCTAACCACGCCCGGCGGCAGCCCCACAGTCGGCCGTCTCCGGCACGCCCCGCCTCGCACGCACGACGAAGCGCTGCGATACCACCAGCGCCGCGAACGCCGCCATCGTCAGCAAAGCCGACACCGGCGCCAGCGCAGCCAGCCCCACCTGATCGGCCACCCGCCCGCCAAGCGCGGCGCCGAGCGAAATCCCGAGAAAGATCCCCGACGAATTCAGCGCGATCACCATGCCGCGATAGTCGGGCTCGAGCGCCACCACGCGGCGCAACTGCGACGGATAAAACAGATCCTGCATCAGCGCCCAGACCACCAGCAGCGCCAGCAACATCGCCTGCCGCGCCGCATCGCGCCAGCCCGCCACGCCGAGCAGCGCGATCGCGACGAACACCGCCACCATCGTCCCCATCACGATCCACAGCAAACGCTCGGCCGAATAACGCAGCGACACGCGCTGCGCCACGAGATTGCCGACGATCCCCGTGACCCCGAACACCAGCAGCGCGGCCCCGCCCTGCGCGGCGCTCGCACCGAAGCGCAGCGCAACGAGCGGCAGGATCAGCGTGTAGGTCGCGAAGAACGCGGCCGTCTGCAGCACGATCACGGCGAGCCCGGTCGCGGTGCCCGGGCGCATCACGAGGCGCGCGAGCGCCGCGGGCCGCATCCGCTCGCCGCGTGAATCGTCATGCATCGTCGTCACGATCCAGGCGGCGCTGCCGGCCGCGATCGCCGCCAGCGCGACGAACACGGCGCGCCAGCCAAACGCGTGGGCCAGCGCGGCGGCCAGCGGCGCGGCGATCACGCTCGACAGCGTCACGCCGACGAACACGACCGCGAGCGCCTTGCCGCGTCGCTCGACCGGCGTGATCCCGGCGCCGATCGCGTTCGCGAGCGGGCTGACGGCGGCCGCGCCGAGGCCCGCCACGATCCGCGTCGCCAGCAGCCAGCCAAAGCCGTTCGCGGCGGCGCCGGCGAGCGTGGCGGCGATCAGCGTCGCCAGCCCGGCCAGCAGCAGCGCGCGGCGCCGCGCATGGCCGGCGAGCATCTGCAGCAGCGGCGCGCCGAGCGCGAACGCGATCGAGAACGCGCTCATCAGCAGCGCCGCGCGCCCGGGCGAGATCCGCCAGGCGCCGGCCAGCGCCGGCAGCGCGCCGACCACGCCATACGACATCGCCCCCACCGCGAAATTGGCGCTGGCCAGCGCGCGCAGCGCGTGCCGCTCGGGTTCCGGAGTGTCCATCGCCGATTGCCCTCCTGTTCGCTATCGGTCGCGGCGCGTCCGCCGCGCCGAGGCGACAGTCTGCGTCGCGGCTTGGTATATTTGAAATCGATTGTTGATATGGGAGCCATCCAAATGCCGGATACGTTACCGACGCTACGCGGCGCCGATCTCGCGCTGCTCGCCTCGCTCGACGTGCTGCTGGACGAGGCCAACGTCACGCGCGCGGCCGAGCGGCTGCACCTGAGCCAGCCGGCGCTGTCGGCCCAGCTCGCGCGGCTGCGCGAACTGACGGGCGACGCGCTGCTGGTGCCGGCCCGGCACGGCCGCGGCATGACGCCGACGGCCCGCGCGCTGGCGATCCGCGATCCGCTGCGCGCCGCGCTGCAGGGTGTGCAGGCGGCGCTCGCGCACGGCGCCGGCTTCGATCCCGCCCACGACGCGCGCACGTTCCGGATCCTCGCGAGCGACAACGGGTTCGTGATGGCGGGCGTCGACCTGGTGCGGCGCGTGGCGGATCGCGCGCCGAACCTGCGCCTGGCGTTCCGCACGGTGCCGGCCGACACGTTCGGCAGCTGGCTCGACAAGGGCGCGGCCGACCTGCTGATCGCCGCCGATTTCGCGATTCCGGCCAGCCTGCGCTCGCGCGCGCTGTTCCATGAGCGCTACGTGATGGCCCAGCGCAAGGGCCACCCGCGCGGACTCGCGCCGCCCGATCTCGACGCCTACTGCGCGCTGCGCCACGTGCTCGTGTCGGGCGACGGCGGCGGCTTCCACGGCTTCATGGACGACGTGCTGGCACGCACGGGACACCGGCGCAGGGTGGCCGTGTCGGTCCAGCACTACCATCTCGCGCCGCTGGTGCTGGAGGCGACCGACTACGTCTGCGCGCTGCCCGAACGCTTCCTGCGCCGATTCGCCGACCGGCTCGACCTGCTGCCGCTGCCTGTCGAGGTGGGCGGCTTCGTGCTCGGCGCGGCCTGGCATCCACGTGACGAGGCGAACGCCGCGCATCGCTGGCTGCGCGAGCAGCTGTTCGCGGCGGCCGAGCCGCCGGCTGGCGATGAAACCGGCACCGGCACCGGCACCGAACCGGCCTGACCCGCAAGCCCCCGCGAACGCCGGGGCGGCAGCCGGCCATCAAGCCGATCGCCACGCCGCGCGCGCTCCCCTACAATCACTGGCTCGCCGCCCCTGCAGGAGCCCGCATGACACGCGATCTCGGCCTCGAGGAAGTGCTGAACGACGAACTGCGCGACGAGGCGTGGATCACGGGCCGCGCCATGTTCGGCGGCTGGGCCTGGCTCGCCGACGGCAACCTGCTCTGCGCGGCGCGTCATGACGGCATGCTGGTGCGGCTCGGCAAGGGCAACGACGGCTGGGCGGTGGCGATGCCGGGCATCGAGCCGATGCGCAACGGCGGCCGGCCGATGACGGGCTGGGTCTGGGTCTCGCCGGACCGCTGCGCGCAGGACGCGCTACGGCGGCGCCTGCTCGACGCGGCGCTCGCGTTCGTGCGGACGCTGCCGCCGAAATGAGACGCTGAGGCGCCCGGCGGCCCCGCCTCCGCCACGGGATTCCGCGCCGGCCGCCAGTTCGAGGCGGCCCGGTTGCGCCGATTTCATCGGCGCGGCGCGCGCACAGGTTACACTCTGGCCCTGCGCGATGCCGCCGGCGGCATCAGCCATCAATCGCCGCAGTGCCGCATCCGCGGCCTGCCCCGGCCCATGGAGTCCCAGTTGATGAGCGGCGGCCTTCCGCGTCTAGCAATCCGTTTCCCGAAATTAGTCGCCTCCGCGGCGCCTCTCGTCACCGCGCTCGCCGCGACGCTCGCGTTGTCGGGCTGCGCGCTGTTCCAGGCGCCGCAGCGGCCCGCGCCGATCGTCGACGCGGCTGTCGAAACGCTCGACGAGGAAGGGCTGCCGGTCGCCACGCCGGAGCCCGCCTCCGAGGTCGAGGCGCCCGAGGACACCGACACCCAGAAGAAGCCGCACCGCGAGGCGCCGCGCCCGCGCGTGGTCAAGCGCGCGGCTCCGCCGCCGCCTCCGCCGCCCCCGCCGCCGCCGCCCCCGCCGCTGATCCAGACCCGCACGATCGAGCGCAACCAGGTGCATTCGCTGCTCGACAGCGAGGTGCGCCGCCGCGACGGCAAGATGATCGGCCGCGCCGTGGACATGATCGCGGACGCGGGCGGCAAGCCGGACCGCATGATCGTGAACCTGCAGGGCTTCCTCGGCGTCGGCGACCGCAAGGTCAGTTTCCCGTGGCGGCTGTTCCGCTTCACGCCGGGCGGGCGCGAGCAGCCGATCCTGCTCGACGTGCCGTCGGGCACGCTGCCGCCCGCCGACCGGCCGAAGGCCGTGTCGCTGAGCGGCACCTCGCACGCGGGTGAAACGCCGGGGACCATCGCGATGGTCGACGCCGACGTCGAGCGCAGCAACGGCAGCGAGGTCGGCCGCATCGTCGACGTGCTGATCGATCGTGACGCGCAGCCGCAGGCGGTCGTGCTCGACCTGGGCGGCCTCGTGAATCCGGACCGGCGCACCATCGCCGCGAGCTGGTCGGCGCTGCGCTTCGCGCCGAAGGACAAGTCGCTGCGCGCGCTGCTCGACCTGTCCGAGGCGCAGCTGAAGGCGGCGCCGCCCTATGCGGCCGACAAACCGGTGATCGCCGTGTCGCCGGCCGCCTCGCCGCCGGCGAGCCCGGCGTCCAGCGCGGGAACCAGCCGATGACGGTACGCCATACGGTCAGCCTCCGCAGCCTGCGCGCCCTCGACTGGGTCAATTTCTTCGTCGCGAACGTGCAGACGGGCTTCGGCCCGTTCATCGCCTCCTATCTCGCCTCGCACAAGTGGACGCAGGGCGAGATCGGACTCGTGCTGTCGATCGGCACCATCAGCGCGATGGTCAGCCAGGTGCCGGGCGGCGCCGCCGTCGACGCGCTGAAGAACAAGAAGGGCGCCGCGGCCTGGGCGATCATCGCGATCATCCTGTCGGCGGTGCTGCTCGCCACCAGCCCGACCATCGTGCCGGTGATCGCGGCCGAGGTGTTCCACGGCTTCGCGAGCTGCATGCTGGTGCCGGCGATGGCGGCGATCTCGTTCTCGCTGGTGGGCCGTGCGAACCTCGGCGACCGGCTCGGGCGCAACGCGCGCTGGGCCTCGATCGGCAGCGCGGTGGCCGCGGGCCTGATGGGGCTGACGGGCGAATACGTATCGGCACGCGCGGTGTTCTGGCTGACGGCCGCGCTCGCGCTGCCGGCGCTGGTCGCGCTCTCGATGATCCAGCCGACCCACACGATCGCGCCGCCGCCGGGCAGCCGCCCGCGCGCCGCGAACGCCGACGGCGAAGCGCGCGAGACGATCTTCGACCTGCTGCGCGACCGGCGCATGCTGGTGTTCGCCGCCTGCGTGGTGCTGTTCCACCTGTCGAACGCGGCGATGCTGAACCTCGCGGCCGGCGAAGTGACGGCCGGCATGGGCGACAACGTGCAACTCGTGATCGCGGCCTGCATCATCGTCCCGCAGGCGATCGTGGCGATGCTCTCCCCCTGGGTGGGCCGCTCCGCGCAGCGCTGGGGGCGCCGGCCGATCCTGCTGCTCGGCTTCTCGGCGCTGCCGGTGCGCGCGCTGCTGTTCGCGGGCGTCGGCAGCCCGTACCTGCTGGTGCCGGTACAGATGCTCGACGGCATCAGCGCGGCCGTGTTCGGCGTGATGCTGCCGCTGATCGCCGCCGACGTGGCGGGCGGCAAGGGCCGCTACAACCTCTGTATCGGCCTGTTCGGGCTCGCGGCCGGCATCGGCGCGACGCTGAGCACCTCGCTCGCCGGCTTCGCGGCCGACCACTTCGGCAACACCATGAGCTTCTTCGGGCTCGCGGCGGCGGGTGCGCTGGCCGTGCTGCTGGTGGCGCTGGCGATGCCGGAGACACGCGACGCCGGGCTCGGCGACGAGCAGGCTCAGGCGGACACGCCGCCCGAGGCGTCGGATCCTCCCGATTCACCTGATTCGCCCGATTCGTCCGGCAAGCCGCCCCGAGCCGCCTGACGCGAGCATGATGGACCCGATCCGCACGCTCCACGACACGCGCCGCGACATCCAGCAATCGCTGCTCGCGCTGTTCAAGGGCATGTCGCTGCGCCAGCGCGCGGCGCAAGGGGCCATGATGGCGCTGCAGGCGGTGTGCGGCGCGTGCCTGGCCTACGGCATCGGCCGCGCGCTGCACTCGGAGCAGGCCGTATGGGCGGCGGTGACGGCCATCGCGGTCACCCAGCACCAGTATTCAGACACGATGAACCTGTCACGCGACCAGTTCGTCGGCGCGATGGTGGGCGGCGTGCTCGGCTTCGCCGGCGCCGCGCTCGGCGGCACGCATTTTCCCGCTCACCTGCTCGCCTACGCCGTCACGATCGCGGCGACGATCGTGATCTGCTGGTGCCTCGACGTGGGCAGCGCCGCGCGCCTGGGCGGCGTGACCGCCACCATCGTGCTGCTGTTTCCGGGCAACGGTCCGCTGTGGGACATCCCGCTGATCCGGCTCGGCGAGGTCACGCTCGGCACGGTTTGCGCGATGGTGGTCTGCGCGCTGCTGACGTGGCTCGAGCGCCACTGGTGGGCGCGCGGGCGCCGCGCGGCCGACCGGACGCGGGCGAATCGCCCGGACGCCGCGACCGATGCGAAACCGCCGGCCTCGGCGCCCGAACCCTCCGATCCCCCCTCGCGCTGAACGAAGACCGAAGCACCGCGCGACGCCCCGCCGATGCAAACATGCCCGCTTGCGCGGGCATGTTTTACAGCAAGCCGGATTCCCGGCCATGGTGGTCAGACCGCGACCGGCACCGACAGGCACCGCCCGCTAACCGCCCTCAGGGGCCGACGCGCAGCACCACGCCGTTCCCGATCTGCACCAGCAGGTAATCGCCGCCGATGCCAACCCAGTGATAGCCGCGCGGCGGCGGCGCCAGGTTGTAGGCGCGCCAGTCGTCGACGACGTATTGACGGTCCCAGTACTCGCGCGGGAGCCGGTCGCCGCGGTGCCAGTCACGATGGCCTTCGATGAAGCCGCCGGGCGGCTCGTCGCGCGGGCCGCCGGGATGGCCGGCCGGGCCGCCATGGCCGGGGCGCGGCGCATGGTGCGGGTCCGGGCCGCCGGGGCCGCCGGGGCCGCCCGGATGGCCGGGGCCGGGGCCGCCGGAATGACCCGGGCCGCCCGGGCCGGGGCCGTGGTCGCCACCATGCGGCGGTTGCTGAGCGAGCGCGAGCGACGATCCGAGCGAACCGGCCAGCAGCAGCGCGAGCAGCAAGCGAGACGTCTTCATGTGTTTTCTCCCAGATTGACCGGCCGATCCGTCAGCCGGTTCGGAGAGACTAGCATGGGGACGGATGCGGCGAGCCAAATCGAGACCGTGCCGGCGCCGCCCGGAACGGCGGGCGCCGGCACGGATCAGGCGGCCTGCTGCTGGAACTGGATCCGGTGCAGATGCGCGTAGAGCCCGCCGCGGCGCAGCAGTTCCTCGTGGCTGCCTTCCTCGGCGATCCGGCCGGCCTCGAGCACGAGAATCCGGTCCGCGCGCTCGATGGTCGAGAGCCGGTGCGCGATCACGAGCGTGGTGCGCCCTTCCATCAGCCGCTCGAGCGCGGCCTGCACGTGCCGTTCAGACTCGGAGTCGAGCGCCGAGGTGGCCTCGTCGAGAATCAGGATCGGCGCGTCCTTGTAGATCGCGCGCGCGATCGCGAGCCGCTGGCGCTGGCCGCCCGACAGGCGCATGCCGTTGCCGCCGACCAGCGTGTCGAGCCCGTCCGGCATCGCCGCCACCGTGTCCGCCAGGTTCGCGGCCTCGAGCGCGGCCTGCACGCGCTCGCGGTCGGGCGTGCCGCCGTAGGCGACGTTCGCCGCGATCGTGTCGTTGAACAGCACGACGTCCTGGCTGACCATCGCGATCTGGTCGCGCAGGTCGTGGACGTCGTAGTCGTTGACGGGCACGCCGTCGACGAGGATCGCCCCGCCGGTCGGATCGAAGAAGCGCGGCAGCAGGTTCACGAGCGTCGACTTGCCGCCGCCCGACGGCCCGGCCAGCGCGACCATCTCGCCCGGCGCGACCTTGAACGCGATGCGGTCGAGCGTCGGCCGCTCGCTCGCGCCGTAGTCGAACGACACGTTGCGGTATTCGACCTCGCCGCGCGCATGCGCGACGCGCCGCCCACCGCCCTTCGGCTCGACCGGCTCGTCGATCAGCCCGAAGATCAGTTCGGCCGCGGTCATGCCGCGCTGCAGCGGCTGGTTCACGTCGATCAGGTGCTTGAGCGGCGAGATCACCAGCAGCATGGAGGTGACGAACGCGACGAAGCCGCCCACCGTGGTCTGGTCGTTGGCCGACTGCACGACCGCGATCGTGATCACGATCGCCAGCGCGATCGAGGCGAGGAACTGCGTGACCGGCTGCGCGAGCCCGCCCGAGATCGTCATGCGCATCGCGTAGCCGCGCAGGCGCTTGCTCATCTCCGTGAAGCGGCTGATCTCGTAGGATTCGCCGTTGTGGATCTTCACCACCTTGTAGCCGCCGACGGTCTCCTCGACGATGTACGACAGCTCGTTGGTGAGCGTCTGGTGCTCGCGGTTCAGCCGGCGCAGGCGCCGGTTGATCTTGCTGACCAGCCAGCCGATCCCGGGCAGGATCACCGCGACGATCAGCGTGAGCCGCCAGTTCAGGTAGAACAGGTAGGCGAGCAGGAACAACACCGTCATCGAGTCGCGCACCAGCGTGACCATCACGCCGGTCAGCACGCCGAGGATCTGGTTGACCTCGAACACGACCGCGTTGATCACGGTGCTGGCCGTTTCACGCATGAAGAACGACGCGCTCGTGTGGATCATGCGCTCGAACATCTCGAGGCGCAGCTTCAGCAGGATGCGGTTCGAGACGTAGTTGAGCAGGTAGTTCGAGGCGTATTGCGCGAAGCCGCGCACCAACGCCAGCCCGATGATCGCGGCCGGCACCAGCCACTTCGCGTTCTCGTTGCTGTGCGCGCCGAAACCGTGGTCGAGCAGCGGCCTGAGCATCGCGGGAATCCCCGCCTCGGTCGCGGCGACGATCCCCATCGAGAGGATCGCCAGCGCGAGGATGCCGACCAGCGGCTTGATGTAGGGCCACAGGCGCCGCAGCACCGCCTGCGGCGAAGTGGACCCGCTCGGGCCGATCGACTTGCGGAGTGAGTTCTGCGTTTCCAAGGACAATCTTTCTCCAGTGTGGCGCGATGCCGAATGGCGAGGCGGCACGGTGCCCGACGGCGAGGCGTCGCACGTCAAAATGGCGAAGTATTATAGCCCCTGCCCCCTGTGCCACCCCATGCCGGCCGGCAACGCGGCGCCGTCGTGCAGGCGGGCGGGTATACTCGCGCACACCTCCTGCCCCGCTTATCGTCTCCTCGCATGGCCGAACCCACCCTCGGCGTCGCGCTGATCGCGCTGAACGCCGCCGCCCGCCTGCCCGACTGTCTCGCCGCGCTCGGCTTCGCCGACGAAGTCGTGCTGATCGACGGCGGCAGCACCGATGCGACCGTCGAGATCGCGCAGGCACATGGCGCGCGCGTCGTGATCGAGCGCGAATGGCCCGGTTTCGGCCCGCAGAAGAATCGCGCGGTCGCGCAGTTGTCCACCGACTGGATCCTCTCGCTCGACACCGACGAAGTCGTCACGCCCGAGCTGGCCGCGTCGATCCGTGCCGCGATCCGCGCGCCCGCCGCCGACATCTACGCGATCGACCGGCTGTCGAGCTTCTGCGGCACCTGGATTCGCCACGGCGGCTGGTATCCGGACTGGATTCCACGCCTGTTCCGGCGCGGCACCGCGCGCTTCTCCGACGACCTGGTGCATGAGCGGCTGATCCACGACGGTCCGGCCGCGCGGCTCGCCGGCAAGCTGCTGCACTACTCCTACGAGGACTTCGAAGCGGTGCTGCGCAAGCTCGACAGCTATTCGAGCGCGGGCGCGCGGCAGCGTCACGCGGCCGGCCAGCGCGGCGGCTTCGGCAAGGCGCTCGGGCGCGGGCTGTGGGCCTTCGTGCGCACCTACGTGTTGCGGCGCGGCTTCCTCGACGGCCGCGCCGGCTTCATGATCGCGGTGTTCAACGCGGAAACGGTCTATTACCGGTTTCTCAAGCTCGGGGCGCGGGCGCAAAATCCAGCGCCCGGAAGAAATCCGGAAACCTGAGATCGGACGTCCCGTCATACCGACGCGAATGGTGTCGACTCGGCTCCTCATCGGCACCTCCTTGCACTGAAGATCCTGCACACCGCGGCAACCCAACCGCGCCACTTCGGGACGACGAACGCGGCACCACCTCCGGTACCACGACGCGACAGGCCACACGACACGCCCTCATCGCGGCAAATAATCTCTGAGACATTAGGTCACGTCACAGGTACAATGCGGGCCATCACCGAGCGCGTGGCGGAGCCGGTTCATTGCGCGCCGCCGGCTCCCAAGCTCCGCTTCCGAAGCTGGCCTTCATGTTCTCCATCATCATCCCGACCTGGAACAACCTGCCGTACCTGCAATGCGTGGTCGCGAGCCTGCGCCGCCATTCCGCCTACGAGCACCAGGTCATCGTCCACGTCAACGACGGTTCGGACGGCTCGCTCGACTGGGTCAGGCAGGAGGGCATCGAGCACACCGCGTCGCCGACCAACATCGGCATCTGCCACGCAGTCAATCTCGCGGCGGCGCGCGCCGCGCACGAGTACGTGGTCTACATGAACGACGACATGGCCGTCTGTCCCGGCTGGGACACCGCGCTCGCCCGGCGCGCCGCGGCCATGCCGACCGACCTGTTCATGCTGTCGGGCACGATGGTCGAGCCGGTCGACAGCGGCAACCCCTGCGTGGTGGTGCGTGACTTCGGCCGCGACGCGGCGGCGCTCGACCTCGACGCGCTCGCGGCCGCCACGCCGGACCTGCGGCGCGCCGACTGGATCGGCGCCACCTGGCCGCCGACGCTGGTGCGCCGCGACTGGTGGCATCGCGTGGGCGGCTACAGCAGCGAGCTGAGCCCGGGCATGAGCAGCGACAACGACCTGTCGATGAAGATGTGGGATGCCGGCTGCCGGATTTTCATCGGAGTCGGCGACAGCCTCGTCTATCACTTCCAGCAGAAGAGCACCGGCAAGGTCGTCAAGAACGACGGCCGCCGCCAGTTCCTCAACAAGTGGGGCATGACGCAGTCGACCTTCGACCGCTTCTACCTGCGCCGCGGCCAGCCGCTCGGCGCCACGCTCGCGCTGAGCGAGCCGGCCGTCGAAGGCCCCCTGAAGCGCGCGCTGCTGCGCTCGCGGATCAAGCGCGCCTTCTCCTGACACCGGCCGGGCCGCCGCCCGCTTCGAGCAGGCCGGCGGTTGCGCTACGACAACATGGCGTCACGTAGCGCCACGCGTCGGGCGCCGATTTGTCCCGGCCCGTGGTCGGTCGCGTATACTCCGCACGTCGTTGCTCGGGCGCGCCCCGTTTTCGCGGCTCGTCGCGCCAGGGCAAGGCCCTTCCACTCTCGTTGAACCCCTGCCGATGTCATCGTTTGCCCCGCCCGTCTCCCGGCGCCTGACGACAGCCCGCGCGCTCGCCGTCGCCGCGCTGTGCATGGTGCCCGTCTCCACCGCGCTCACCAACGTCTTCTGCGCGCTGTTCGCCGTGGCGGCGCTGAGCGCGCCCGAGTTCTGGCGCGGCCTGCCAAAGCTGCTCCGCCAGCCGGCCGCGCTCGCCGCGCTGCTGCTGCTCGCGGCGCTGGCCGCGAGCGTCGCCTATTCGGTCGCGCCGGCCCGCTCGGCCTGGGAATGGATCGGCAAATACGACAAGCTGCTGCTGCTGCCGTTCGCGGTGCTTGCATTCCGCGACGCCACGCCTGACTGGCGCGCGATCACGCGCTGGAGCCTGTTCTCGACGCTGGTCCTGATCCTGCTGCTGTCCACCACCAACTACCTCGGCCTGACCGCGATCGGACCGGCACACCGGATAGAGCTGCCGCTGTCGCGCGCCTGGGTGTTCAAGAATCACATCGCGGCCGGGATGTTCGGTGCGCTGCTGTTCTACCAGGCGGCCGACATGATGCTCGCGGCCCGCACGTCGCGCGCGCGGTTCGTGTTCGGCGCGATCGTCGCGCTCTCGCTCGTTGATGTATTCGTGATGCTGCAGGGCCGCACCGGCCAGGTGATCGCGCTGCTGCTGATGGCCGTGATCGGGCTGCGAATCTTCATCGCGGCGCGCCGGCGATCGTCGCGGCTCGCGGCGCTGACCGTCGTGCTGTTCGTCGCGCTGGCGGCGGCGGTGGTCGGCATGCTCGCCACGATGCACGGCGGGCGCCTGATGCAGGTGGGCACCGAGGTCCAGCAGTACGAGCAGAGCGACGCGGCCACCTCCAGCGGCCTGCGTCTGGACTGGTACAAGCGCGCGCTCCAGCTTTACACGGCACGGCCGCTCATCGGCTACGGCGCGGGCGGCCTCGGTGTCGAATTCCAGAAGCTGTCGGCCGGCAAGACGCTCGCCGACGCCAAGCTGACCGAGAATCCGCACAACGAATACCTGCTGATGGCCGTGCAGCTCGGCACGCTCGGCCTCGTGCTGTTCGTCAACCTGCTGGTGCGGGTCTGGGCCGGCAGCCGGACGCTCGACGCGCGTTCGCGGCATCTGCTGCTCGCGTGGCTGACGATCTTCGCGATCGGCAGCCTGGCGAATTCGCTGCTGCTCGACTTCGCCGAGGGGCACATGCTGGTGCTGCTGGCCGGAATCCTGATCGGCTGCGGATGGCGGACGGACGGCGCGGCGCAGGCGACCTCGGCGGCGCGCGCGTGAGCGACACCGCCGCGCCCGAAAGGGCCGGCGGTAAAGCAATCAGGGTAAGGCAGGGCATGGCGGCGATACGCGGGCAAGCAATCCCCGAGCCGCGCGTTCAGGCTCGCGGCCGCACCAGACCCGTCGTGTCGATCACCGTCGACGGCGCCGTGCGCGCCGCCTCGGCCGGCAAGCCGAGCATCTCGGCCGCGATCGTCGCGACACGCGCGGTCGACATCTGCATCAGGCAGTCGCTGTAGCTCGCGACGTTGCGCTCGCAGCCTTCCTGGCGGCACGGCACGCAACTGCCCTCGCCCTGCAGCAGATAGATGTTGCCGCGGCGCGCCGAACCCGCCAGCGGCCACGGACTACCACCGCCCTGCCAGCGCTGCGGCCACGGCCCCCAGCGCACCGGATCGGACGGCCCGAACAGCGCGATGACGGGCGTACCGGTCGCGGCGGCGACGTGCGTCGCCCCGGTATCCGTCCCGATGAACAGCTTCGCGCGCCGCGCCAGCTCGGCGCTTTCGCCAAACGACAGGCGCCCGACCAGATTCAGCACGTCGCCGCCGGCATCGCTCACGACGCGTTCGGCGTAGTCACGCTCGTTGCCGGCCGGCCCGCCGCTCAGCGCAACCGCGTAGCCGAGCCCGCGCAGCCAGTCGATCAGCTCGACCCAGCCGTCGCGGCGCCATTGCTTGTACGCGAACATCGGGTACGGATGCAGCACGACGAGCGGCCGCCGCGCCGCGACGGCGGGCGAGGTGGCCAGCAGCGCGTCGAAACGCGCGCGCTGCGCGGGATCGTCACCGAGGCGCGGCGCCACCACCTCGGGCACCGGCTCGATGCCGATCTGCGGCGCCAGCGCGAGCGTGCTGGCCACCGTGTGCTCGCGCTGGTGATCGTTGAGCGCGATCCGGTTCAGCAGCAGACGGGGCCAGAGACCGACGCGCTCCGGATCGACCAGCCCGACGCGGCGGCGCCCGGCGAACCAGGTGTAGTAACGCGGCCGATCCGAACTGAGTGCCGCGCAGGCCAGATCGTAGCGGCGCCAGAGGCGCGCCGCGTCGCGCAGGCGTTCGCCGAGCTTCGCGCGCTGCGCGACCACGAGTACGTTGCGGACGTCGGGATTGCCTTCGAGCACGCCTTCGGTGCCGCGAAACACCAGCATGTCGATCGGCGTGTCGGGCCAGCGCGCCTTCAGCGAGCGGACGATCGGCGTCGTCAGCAGGACGTCGCCGATCCGGCGCGTCGCGACGACGAGAATGCTGCGGGGCGGATGATCAGGAAACAGGGCAGCCACGGCGGTCGTTCTGTTGTGGGGACTCACGAGGCACGCACTGTACTCGATTCCGCGCTGCCGCGCCCGTGGGCGCGGCAGCGGAACCGGAGCCGGTCAATACGCGATTTCGACCGAACCGTCGCCGAAGGTCGCGCGCAGATCGGCCAGCAGCGTATCGCTCGGCCTCACGCGCCACGCCTCGCCGAGCCGCATCTCACCCTGCGCGCGCGCGTTGTTGTAGAGGATCTGCACGGCGAGCCCGTTCGGCATCGGCGGCGGTGCGCGCCGACCGCCATCGCGCCCCTCGCGGCCACCACGCGCGGGAGCGGCCGGCGGCGCGGCCGGCTCGGCCTCCGGCTTCGCGACGTGCGGCTCGAGCACGCGGCGCAGCGCGCCGGCATCGGCGTTGCCGTTCATCGTCATGCGCACCGCCTGCGCGTAGCGGCTGCGCGCACGCTCGAGGTCCATCACCGCATCGGCCGTGAAGCGGATACCACCCGTGAACGCATCGTTGCGCGCCTGCCCCTGCACGATCAGCAGCTCGTCTTCCTTGAACAGTCCGCGATTCGCGTCGAACTGCTCGTTGAACACCGTGATCTCGCACTGGCCGGTGCCGTCGTCGAGCAGCACGATGATCATCTTGCCGCGCTGCGTCATCTGCGTGCGCAGCGACGCGATCACGCCGGCCACCAGCTTGTCGCGGCCTTCCTTCAGCTCGCCGAGCTTCATGCGCGCGAAGCGGCGCACTTCCTCGCGATAGGCGTCGAACAGGTGCCCGGACAGGTAGAAGCCGAGCGCGCCCTTCTCTTCCTGCAGGCGGCGCTTGTCGTCCCAGGCCGGCTCGTCGACGAGCGCATGCGCGTGCGGCGACTCGGCGCCCATGTCGAACAGGCCCGCCTGCATCGCGTTCGCGGCGGCCTGCTCGGCCGCTTCCATCGCGAGCGGCACCGAGGCGAACAGCTGCGCGCGGTTCGGCGTCAGCGAATCGAACGCGCCGGCGCGGATCAGCGCCTCGACGGTACGGCGGTTGACCATGCGGCGGTCGATGCGCTCACAGAAATCGAACAGATCCTTGAACGGACCGCCTTCGCCGCGCGCGCGCAGGATTTCTTCGATCGCGTTCTGCCCGCTGCCCTTCACGGCACCGAGCCCGTAGCGGATCGTCCTCGAGCGCTTGCCGTCGGCCTCGCCGACCGGCTCGAAGCGGTATTCGGACCGGTTGATGTCGGGCGGCAGCACCTTGAGGCCGTTCAGGACGCAATCGTCGAACAGGATCTTCACCTTGTCGGTGTCGTCCATCGCGAGCGTCATGTTGGCCGCCATGAATTCGGCGGGGTGATGCGCCTTCAGCCAGGCCGTGTAATAGGCGAGCAACGCGTAGGCGGCCGCGTGCGACTTGTTGAAGCCGTAGCCCGCGAACTTCTCCATCAGGTCGAAGATCTCGTCGGACTTCTCGCGCGTGAGGCCGTTCTTCGCCGCGCCCTCGTAGAAGATCTCGCGATGCTTGGCCATCTCCTCGGCCTTCTTCTTGCCCATCGCGCGACGCAGCAGATCGGCGCCGCCGAGCGAGTAGCCGCCGATGATCTGCGCCATCTGCATCACCTGCTCCTGATAGACCATGATGCCGTAGGTCTCTTTCAGGACCGGCTCGACGCGCGGATCCGGGTACTCCACCTTCTCGCGCCCGTGCTTGCGGGCGCAGAAGCTCGGGATCAGGTCCATCGGGCCGGGACGGTACAACGAGACCAGCGCGATGATGTCCTCGAAGCGGTCGGGCTGGGCGTCCTTCAGCATGCCTTGCATGCCGCGGCTTTCCAGCTGGAACACGGCGACCGTGTTCGCCTTCTTGAGGATCTGGAACGAGGCCGGATCGTCGAGCGGCACCTGCGCGAGCGACCAGTCGGCCTTGGCCGGATCGAGCCGGCGGATGAAGCGCTCGGCCCAGTCGAGGATCGTCAGCGTGGTCAGGCCCAGGAAGTCGAACTTCACGAGGCCGACCGCCTCGACGTCGTCCTTGTCGTACTGGCTGACCACGCCGCCTTCGTCGCCCTGCGCGTAGAGCGGGCAGAAATCGGTGAGCTTGCCCGGCGCGATCAGCACGCCGCCCGCGTGCATGCCGACGTTGCGCGTGAGGCCCTCCACGCGCTGCGCGAGATCGAGCAGCTGGTGGACTTCGTCCTCGTTGTCGTAGCGCTCCTGCAGCAGCGGCTCTTCCTTCATCGCGTCGGCGATCGTGACGTGCTTGCCCGGCTTGAACGGGATCAGCTTCGCGACGCCGTCGGTGAACATGTAGCCGAGGTCCAACACGCGGCCGATGTCGCGCACGGCCGCCTTCGCGGCCATCGTGCCGAACGTGGCGATCTGCGAGACCGCGTCCGCGCCGTACTTCTCCTTCACGTACTGGATCACGCGATCGCGGCCGTGCTGGCAGAAGTCGATGTCGAAGTCGGGCATCGAAACCCGTTCCGGATTCAGGAAGCGCTCGAACAGCAGGTTGTAGCGCAGCGGATCGAGATCGGTGATGCCGAGCGAATAGGCGACCAGCGAACCGGCGCCCGAGCCGCGGCCCGGGCCGACCGGCACGCCGTTGTTCTTGGCCCAGTTGATGAAGTCCGCGACGATCAGGAAGTAGCCGGGGAAGCCCATCTTCGTGATCGTGCCGCACTCGAAATCGAGGCGCTGGTAATAGGTGTCGCGCTGCGCGCTGCGCTCGGCCTCGTCCGGGTACAGCTGCACGAGGCGCTTCTCGAGCCCCTCCTTCGACAATTGCACGAGGTAGTCGTCGAGCGACATGCCGTCGGGCGTCGGGAACAGCGGCAGCTTCGGCTTGCCGAGCTCGATCGTCAGATTGCAGCGCTTCGCGATCTCGACGGTGTTCAGCACGGCCGACGGCAGGTCGGCGAACAGCTCGGCCATCTCGGCCTGGGTGCGGAACCGCTGGTCGGTCGTGAAACGCTTCTGGCGGCGCGGATTGGCGAGGATGTCGCCTTCCGAAATGCAGACGCGGGCCTCGTGCGCCGTGAAATCCTCGTCGCCCATGAACTGCAGCGGATGGGTGGCCACCACCGGCAGCTTCAGTTCGGCCGCGAGCTTGACGGCTTCCTGGATGTAGGCTTCGGCGCCCGGCTGGCCGTAGCGCTGCAGCTCGATGTAGAAGCCGCCCGGGAACACGCGCGCCCAGCGCTGCGCGTGACGGCGCGCGGACTCGGCGTTGCCGGCCGCGAGCGCGATGCCGATGTCGCCTTGCTGCGCGCCCGACAGCGCCAGCAGGCCGCCGCCGAGCTCCGATTCGAGCCACTGCGGGTCGATCTCGGCGCGACCGCGGTACTGATTCGTGAGCCACGCCTTCGACAGCAGCTCGCAGAGGTTCAGGTAGCCGGCCTTGTCGCGCACCAGCAGCAACAGGCGCGCGGGCTTGTCGCGATCGTCGTGGTTCGTGACCCAGACGTCGCAGCCGGCGATCGGCTTGATGCCCTTGCCGCGGGCTTCCTTGTAGAAGCGGACCAGACCGAACGCGTTGCCGAGATCGGTCAGGGCGAGCGCGCCCTGACCGTCGGCCGCCGCCGCCTTGACGATGTCGTCGAGACGCACGATGCCGTCGGCAATCGAGAATTCGGAGTGAACGCGAAGATGTACGAAACGGGGATCTGACATGGGCGTTATTGTAGCCGCGTCGCGGCACGGGCATCGCCGGCCCGGCGCAAAAATCGCCGCGCTGGCCATCCGGACAGGTCGGCGCCGGCCGCGACACGCCGCCTCAGCCGTCCGGGTGGCTGGTTCCCGCGCGCGTTTGCGGGATAATACGCGTTTTGGTCATTCACGCGGCGGCTGCCGCATGGCATCGCACCCTCATTTGCTGCGTCCGCGCGCGGCGTCACGGAGGGCGCCCGCGAGCCGTGCCGCCCCGCCCTTCATCGGTTCATCATGTCCATCGTCAACCTCGCCGCCTACCGCTTCGTCACGATCGAATCGCCCGAAGCCTGGCGGCCGCTCGTCACCGAACGCTGCCAGGCGCTCGGGCTGCGCGGCACGATCCTGCTCGCGCCCGAAGGCATCAACCTGTTCATCGCCGGGCCGCGCGACGCGACCGATGCGTTCGTCGCCTATCTGCGCGACGATCCCCTGTTCGCCGGCAAGTTCGCCGACCTGTCGTTCAAGGAAAGCCTGTCCGACTCGCAGCCGTTCCGGCGCATGCTGGTGCGCCTGAAGCGCGAGATCATCACGATGAAGAAGCCGGCGATCCGGCCCGAACTCGGCCGCGCGCCGTCGGTGGACGCGCGCACGCTGAAGGACTGGCTCGATCGCGGCCACGACGACGAAGGCCGGCCGGTGGTGATGCTCGACACGCGCAACGCGTTCGAGGTCGATGTCGGCACGTTCGACGCCGCGCTCGATTACCGGATCGACAAGTTCAGCGAATTCCCGGCCGTGATCGAGGCGAATCGCGCCGATCTCGAGGGCAAGACCGTGGTGTCGTTCTGCACCGGCGGGATTCGCTGCGAGAAGGCCGCGATCCACATGAAGGAAGTCGGCATCGAGCACGTCTACCAGCTCGAGGGCGGCATCCTGAAGTATTTCGAGGAAGTCGGCGGCGCGCATTACCACGGCGACTGCTTCGTGTTCGATTACCGCACGGCCCTCAATCCGCAGCTGGAGCCGACCGCCGACGTCAATTGTTTCGCCTGCCGCGCGGTGGTGTCCGCGCAGGACCAGCAGTCGCCGCTGTACGTGCCGGGCCGCTCGTGCCCGGCCTGCCACGTGGGCGGCACCGCGGGCGCTCGGGCCGGCGCCGGACCGCTCGGCCGCTTCGCTTGAAACCAGCCGGCGAACGGGGCCACGACCAACCGCGGCGCGACGGGCCGCGCCGCTATTGCGGCCGTTTCGCGCCGTCGCCGACCGGCCCGCTGCATTTCGGCTCGCTGGTCGGCGCGCTCGCGAGCTGGCTCGATGCCCGCGCGCATCGCGGCGCGTGGCTGGTGCGGATCGAGGACGTGGACGGCCCGCGCACGGTGCCGGGCGCGGCGGACGCGATTCTCGCGACGCTCGCCGCGTTCGGGCTCGTCGCCGACGAGCCGCCCATCTGGCAAAGCCGCCGCGACGCGCTCTATACGAGCGCGCTCGACACACTGACGCGGGCGGGCCTCGTCTACCCGTGCGGCTGTACACGCAAGGAAATCGCCGATTCGCTGCACGCCGCGCACGAGCGGCACACCACGCTCGCCTACCCCGGCACCTGCCGCACCGGCCTGCACGGCAAGCCGGCGCGCGCGTGGCGGCTGCGCGTGCCCGACGGCGCGGCGGCCCGCATCACGTTCGACGACCGCTGGCAGGGCCGGCAGACGCAGGACCTCGCCACCGAGGTCGGTGATTTCGTGCTCAAGCGCGCGGACGGCCAGTGGGCCTATCAGCTGGCGGTGGTGGTGGACGATCGCGACGCGGGCATCACGCACGTCGTGCGCGGCGCGGACCTGCTCGATTCGACCGCGCGGCAGATTTATCTGCAACGGTGCCTCGGCGCGCCGACGCCCGTTTATCTGCATGTGCCGGTGGTGGTCGACGCGAACGGCGAGAAGCTCAGCAAGCAGACCGGCGCGACGGCGCTCGACACGCGCGCGCCGCTCGTCGCGCTCGCCGCGGCGGCCGATCATCTCGGGCTCGCGCTCGCGCCGTCGGCGCGCACCTCGCTCGAGACGTTCTTTCCGATGGCGATCGCCGCATGGGCGTCGCGTTTCGGGATGGATGCGCGATCGGCCTGATCGTCGCGACCCGTGCGACGGGTGCCGTATTCCGCGCCGGGCGGCGGAGCGGGCGAGCGGGCCGACGAGCCGGCACGACAGCCGTGCTGGCGATCGCGCGGAACATCATCGGCCTGACGCATCCGGCCGCTGGTGCCTCGCCGGACCTCGACGCACAGGCGTCGGCGAACCGTTCGCCGCTCCATCTTCGCGAACCGCCCGCGCTGCCGAGCATGCCTGCATGACCCGTCGTCGCCCCACCCAAGCGCCACTCAATCACCGCCCGTCCGGGCGTCCCGCGGCCGCTTCGCCACTTCCAGGCCCGACTCACGCTCGAGCGCCCCGCCTGCTACCGCGAGCCCCGACCACGCCACGATCTCCCGGCCAAATAAAAACGGGCGGATGCTCGCGCATCCACCCGCTTTCCATAATCTTCCCGCCGCCTTCACCGCCCTCGGCGAAGCCGCGACCCCGCCCTTACGACGACGAGCGGCGCGGCATCCCGAAGCCGCCAAGCAAAGCCGCGAGCGGCTGCTTCGACTTCTTCTCCGGCTGCGCGGGCTTGGTCGCCTCTTCCGGCTGACGCGCGCTCGGCGCCGGCTCGTAGGGCTTGAGGAAAAACTCGTCGATCGGCGCTTCGCGACGCGAATGGTGATGATGGCTGCGTTCACCGCCGTGCGCGCGGCGCGGCGCGCGCGACTCGTCACGGCTACCGCGTTCACCGCGCTCGCTACGTTCACCGCGCTCGCTACGTTCACCGCGTTCACTACGCTCGCCGTGCTCGCGGCGCGCACGCACCGGCGCGTCGATCGCCAGCGGCTGCAGCGGTAGGTCGCGCTTGATCAGCTTCTCGATGTCGGCGAGCTGCTTGCGCTCGTTCGGGCTGCACAGCGACAGCGCGTCGCCCGAGGCGCCCGCGCGGCCGGTCCGGCCGATCCGGTGGACGTAGTCCTCGGCGCTGAACGGCAGATCGAAATTGATCACGGCCGGCAGTTCGGCGATGTCGAGCCCGCGCGCGGCCACGTCGGTGGCCACCAGCGCCTCGACCTCGCCGCGCTTGAACGCGTCGAGCGCCTGCATCCGCTCGTTCTGCGAGCGGTCGCCGTGGATCGCCGTGGCGATCACGCCGTCGCGTTCGAGCTGGCGCGCGAGCCGGCTCGCACCGAGCTTGCTGTTGCAGAACACGATCACCTGCTTGAGCGCGCGATCGCGGATCAGCTTGACCACGGCCGCCTGCTTGTCGCCCTCGGGGATGTCGTAGACGATCTGCGTGACGTTGGTCGCGGTCGCATTGCTGCGCGCGACTTCGATGGTCTGCGGATTGATCAGGTAGGTCGAGGCCAGCTTCTTGATTTCGGGCGAAAACGTCGCCGAGAACAGCAGCGTCTGGCGCACCTTCGGCAGCAGGTTCAGGATCCGCTGCAGGTCGGGCAGGAAGCCCATGTCGAGCATCCGGTCGGCCTCGTCGAGCACCAGCATCTGCACCTGTCCAAGGTTGGCCGTCTTCTGCTGCACGTGGTCGAGCAGCCGGCCCGGCGTGGCAATCAGGATCTCGACGCCGCGCCGCAGCTCGGCCATCTGCGGGTTCATGTCGACGCCGCCGAACACCACGGCGCTGCGCAGCGCCGTGTGCTTCGCGTAGGCATGGACGTTGGCGGCCACCTGGTCGGCCAGCTCGCGCGTCGGCGTGAGGATCAGCGCGCGCACCGGGTGGCGCGCGGGCGAGGCGCTGGTGTTGGCCTGCGGCAGCAGCCGCTGGATGATCGGCAGCGAGAAGCTGGCGGTCTTGCCGGTGCCCGTCTGCGCGGCGCCCATCACGTCGCGCCCGGACAGCACGACTGGAATCGCTTTCGCCTGGATCGGCGTGGGCGTCGTATAGCCCTGTTCCGCAATGGCCTTCAGAATGTCGGGCGCGAGGCCGAACTGATCGAAAGTTGCATCGACGGACGTGACTGCTGCATCGGACATGGTGGCGTTTCGCTCAAGTGGCGCGGCGGGGATTCCAGGGCGGCCCCGGCTGACTGGCAGCGGCCGCGCGAACAACGGATGGACATGACGGAACTGCTGCGGCGCGCCGCGCGACGCCGCCGCGCCACCGAATCCGGCAGACGCGCCGCCCCGTGCGGCCGAACGCCGACGGAAAGGGCAGTATTGTAGCACTGGCTCGTGACAAGCCCGGTCGGGCCGTCAGCGGGGCTTGCGCTTCGGCTTGATTTCCTCGCAATCGGCGAGCAACGGCGGCGCGGACGATCCGGCGATCTCGTCGGTCAGGTTGCCGTCCGGCCCCTTGGTCCACCAGGTATAGCGTCCGGCCTGGTAGCGCGCGCCCGAGGCGGACACGGTATCGACGAACAGCATCGGCTGGCCGTTGACCGGCACCAGCGCGAAACTCTGGCCGTTGCGGGCCAGCCAGTAGGCCACGCGCACCGGCTTCGGCTGGTTCGCGCAACGGTAGGTGGCGATGGTGCGCGCGTCGGCGTCGATTTCCTCGACCGTCAGCTGCGCGGCCAGCGCCGCCCGCGTGCCCGCCAGACCGGCCAGCAGGCAGAGCGCCCAGACGATGCGTTTCTTCATGACAGATCCTTCCTCAGTGGGCAACGGGCAGGCCGCGACCGGGGAGCGATCCGCGCCCGGCAGGCAAGACGGCGCGGGAATCGAATCGGCGACGCGATCCGGACAATCACGGATCGATGACATCCGCGCAGGCATCGGTCGGCGTGGCGGCCGCATGCCCGACCAGCGGCACGATCTTGAGGCCGGCCGACGCGACCCGGCACGGCGCCGCGGCCAGGCCGCAGCCCGAAGCCGACAGGCACAGCACCGCGATGAGCACCCATTTCATTTCGCTACTCCCCGGCCGGGCGGCGCATGCCGCGCCGGCCTGTGATTCGTGTTGCCCGGGCGGCGCGCCGCGGCGCCCGCCCCGGGCGAGGCGCCGCTAGCGCGCCGATACCGGCCGCACCGCCGCCGCGGCCCGTTTCGCGCGCTCGCGCGCCTCGTCGATATCGGCGCCGGTGGCCACCGCCACGCCCATGCGCCGCTTCGTGAAACTCTCCGGCTTGCCGAACAGGCGCAGGTCCGCGCTCGGCACGGCAAGTGCCTCGGCCACGCCTTCGAACGCGATGCCGGCCTCGTCGATGCCGCCGTAGATCACGGCCGAGGCGGCCGGCGAACTCAGGGTCGGATCGACCGGCAGGCCGAGGATCGCGCGCGCGTGCAGTTCGAACTCCGACTGCCGCTGCGAGGCCAGCGTGACGAGCCCGGTGTCGTGCGGACGCGGGCTGACTTCGGAGAACCAGACCTCGTCGCCGCGCACGAACAGCTCGACGCCGAACAGGCCGCGCCCGCCGAGCGCCGTCGTCACTTGGTGTGCGATCTCGCGCGAACGTTCCCGGGCAATCTCGCTCATCGGCTGCGGCTGCCACGATTCGACGTAGTCGCCGGCCACCTGCACGTGGCCGACCGGGTCGCAGAAATAGGTGCGGGTCTCGCCGCTGGCCGGGTCGATCGCGCGCACGGTCAGCTGGGTGATCTCATAGTCGAAATCGACGAAGCCCTCGACGATCACGCGGCCGTGGTTCACGCGCCCGCCCGCCATCGCGTGCTGCCAGGCCGGCTCGACGTCGGCGTCGCCCTTGACGACCGACTGGCCCTTGCCCGACGACGACATCACCGGCTTCACCACGCACGGGTAGCCGATCGCGGCCACCGCCGCGCGGAATTCGTCGAACGACTGCGCGAACGCGTAGCGCGAGGTCGGCAGGCCGAGTTCCTCGGCGGCGAGGTGGCGGATGCCCTCGCGGTTCATCGTCAGCTGGGTCGCGCGCGCGGTCGGGATCACCTCGGCGACGCCGGCCGCCTCGATCGCGGCCAGCGCGTCAGTGGCGATCGCCTCGATCTCGGGCACGATCAGGTGCGGCTGCTCGGCGTCGACGAGCGCGCGCAGCGCGGCGGCGTCGGTCATGTCGATCACGTGCGCGCGGTGGGCGACCTGGTGGCCGGGCGCGTTCGCGTAGCGATCGACGGCGATCACTTCGACGCCGAGCCGCTGCAACGCGATGATGACTTCCTTGCCGAGTTCGCCCGCGCCCAGCAGCATGACGCGCGTGGCGCAGGGCGAAAGCGGCGTACCGAGCCGCTGACCGATCTGCATGAGATTTCCCGCTGAAAAGATTGGGGTGAAGAGAGGATGACAACCGAGCCGCGATGTTAACACGCGCCCCCGCCCCGACCGGCCGGTGGAGCCGTCCCGCTGAAGATTTTCCGGCGCCGGGGCCGCTCGCCTAGCGCAGGCCGACTGCGTTACTCTTACGCCTTTGCCGGCATCACTGCCGGCATCACGATGAATTCGAGGAACGAGGCCATGCTTACCCACTCCGCGGCCGTGTCCGCGCGCCTACGCTTCGTCCGTTCGCTGCGCGCACCGCTTGCCGCGGCCGCGCTCGCCGCGCTGGCCGCCTGCGCGATTCCCACCCATCCCGACGCGTCCGCGCCGCCGTCCGACCCGTTCAACCCGGCCGCGATCCAGCTGGTCGACGATACGAGCTGGGAACTCACGAACTGGCGCGACGCCGACGGTTCGCAGCGCGAGGTGCCGCACGGCGGTGCCGAGGCGAACGGCGCCGGCGCGGCGCAGGACCCGTCGATCCGGCTGCGGCTCTCGACGGCCGACGGCGTGCGCCGCGCGTCGGGCTTCGCCGGCTGCAATCGCTACACCGGCACCTACATGGTGAAGAACGGCCTGCTCAGCTTCGGCCCGCTCGCCGGCACGCGTCGTGCCTGCGCCGGCCCGGCCGGGCGGCTCGAGCCGGCCTATCTCGACGCGCTCGCGCACATCGCCAAGGCCGGCCTGCAGATGCAGGCGCCGCAGCAGCTCTATCTCGTGACCGAAAGCGGCGCGACGCTGACATTCGCGCGTCGCGACGCTCCGTAATCCTGTCAGTCGCTGCGCGCGCGGGCATTCGGCCGCGCGCCTGCATGGCGTGTGGTGCCCGCGCGCGGGCGCCGGATGCTTCGACCGGTTAACCCCGATGGGCCGCGCGTGGCGCCCGTCCTCGTGACTCGACGTTTCCTGGTATGCATACGGTAGTTTTCGGCTGGTTCGGCGTATCGGCCGTCTGGTTCCTCCCCCTGGTCTGGCGGCTCGTGAAGACGATGCTGCCGGGCAGCCGCACCGGACGCGGCTCGATCCGCCTTTGGCTCGGCTTCGCCTGCGTGTTCGTGGCGAGCTGCACGCTCGCCACCGCGCTGCCGGGCGGCGACACCAGCGACGCGTTCGGCCATGCGCTCGCCGCCGGCTTCGAGCGCGTGTTCGGCCATATCGGCACGCCGCTCGTGATGGTGGCGCTGCTCGTCGCCGGCCTGCCCTGGCTGTTCGGGCTCGACTGGCGCAGCACCAACGACTGGCTCGACGCATCGTTCGGCGTGCGCCTCGGGCGCGCCGGGCGCCGCGTCGACGACGAGCCGCGCGGCATCGCCGACCTGCCGCGCAGCGCGCTGCATCGCGACGAGGATCGCCGCGTGCGGCGCGCCGCCGACGTGCAGCCGTCGACCGCCCACACCGTCAATTCGATGGCGCCGCAACGCAACGGACGCTTCGCGCGGCCCACGCTGTGGCGCCCCGACGCGAAGCGTGAAACGAGGCGCGAGCCGCGGCGCGAGGAACCGCGCGGCTGGAGCGCGCCACTGCCGCAACAGCCGCGGCAGATGGTCGAACCGTCCGCGCCGTCGGGGTGGCTCAATCCGGCGGGTCGCGCGGGCTCGGGCGCTGCAGGTGGGGCCGTGGGCGGTGTCGCCGGGGAGTCCGGCGCGGCCGCTGCGCAGGCCGCGAAGGCCGCGAAGGCCGCGAAGGCCGCCGCCGCGTCGGCAGGCGCGCCGCCGTTCGTGCCGTCCTCGGTGCCGATGCCGCCGGCACCGCCGAACCTCGCGTCGTCGGCCGTGCAGGCCGCGCAGGCGGTGAAGACGCTGCAGGAACGCTACCCGTCGACGCGCCGCGCGACGCCGGCCGCCGCGCCGATCCGTCCGGTGGTGGCGCCGGTCGCGCAGCCCAACCTCGCGCCTGCGTCGGCCACGCAGCCGCACGCGCCGATGCCGGCGCGCTCCGGCACTCCGCAGGCAGCGCCCGCGCGGTCGCCGGTACGGCCCGCGGCCACTGCGCAGCCCGCAAACCCGGCCGTGCGGCGACGCCCGACGCCGCCGGCGCGCGCGCCGCTCTACGCATGGAACGAGGCGCCCGCGCAACCGGTCACGCCGTCGCCGAGCCTGCAGGACACGCTGCGTTCGATCGATGCGAGCACCGCGCAATGGGCCGCGCTGGCCGGTACGACCGTCGCGGCACACGCCGGCGATCCGGCGGCCGCGGCGGCGGCCGGCAGTGCCCAGGCGGCCGGGATGTTTACGACGCGCGCCGCGCCGGACTCCGCAAGTGATGCACCGCCAGGGACGGCGGGTGGGGCTGATGTCCCCGTGCCGTCCGCGAACGATGCCCCACTCGCGTTCGAGATGGCGATGGATGCGGATGCGGCGTCGGTGATGTCGACGGCATCGGTCGGTGAGCTCGACGGGCAGGATGCGGATGTCGATGCCGATCCGGTCATTGATGTCGGCACGTTCATGCCGGTCGCCGAAAACGCCGGTACGCCGCTGCCGGGTCTCGATGATCTCGATACGGCGGCCCTCCCCTCGCCCGATATCGGGCTGGCGGATGCGCAATCATTGCCGGCGCGGTCGACCGACGCCGTCGCGCAAAGCGTTGCCACCGCGCGGGCGGTGCCGGTCACGTTCGGCACGACGGCCGCGCAGGCCGTGGACGTTCCGGCTGCGCAACCGTTGTCCGGCGAAACGGATTCCGTGACGTCGGCGGCGACCGGCGCGGTTGCGGATCGGGTCGGCACGACGGCGCCGACGCCTCCAGCAGCTTCGGCAATGCAGGCAAGCGCCGGCGAAGCGTCGGCGTCGGCCCCCGCGACGACGACAAATGGCGCCACGGCCGGGGCGATCGCTTCGCCGGCGCCGCTCGCGGCTGCGTCGACGCCCTCCGGCGCGACCGCCGCGCCCCTCTCGATGGCGGCGGACGGCGCAGCCGTCGGTTCGGCTTCGCCTTCGGCAAGTTCCACGGCGCCGGTGTATCCGGCAAGCACGAGCAGCGCTGCATCGGCGGCTCGGGGCGCGGTTGCGGGCAACGTGGCCAACGGCTCGGCAACGCGCTTGGCGGATTCCGTCGCGCCGCCGCTTCCAGCGAGTCTGGCCCGCGCCGCGACATCGGCCCGAGCGGTGCCGACGGGCGATATGGCGAATGGTCCGGCCACGCAATCGGCGAATTTCGTGACGCCGATGTCTGCGGTGCGTACGCCCCATGCCGCATCGCCGGTTCAAACGGCGAATTCAAGCACCGCGGCCACGTCCCCGACGAATTCCGCACCGTCGGCGCCGCTCGCGAGCACATCCGGGATCGCAGCGACAGTTCAAGCACCAGGCGCGGCCAACGCAACCGCTCGTCCGGCGACGCTCGCGTCGAGCGGCGCCACGCCGGCCCAGACCTTCGCATACGAAACGGCGGTACCTTCAACGATCGCCACCGGCCCGACGAGCACCACGCGCTCGACGCCCGCGGCGGCCGCGACGCCGTCGACCGGCGCCATCGGCGCGAACGTGCCTGCTGCCTGGGCCACGCCTGCCGGCACGCCCGGCAGGACGGATTTCACCGTCTCGACAACCCTGCCGCCGGCGGCCGCTTCGGCCGGCACGACGGGTACGTTCCCGGCTGCCGCCGCGCCCGCGCCGGTTTCGCCGTCCCTTCCCGGCAGCTCGGCGTTTGCCTCCGCTGCACGGTCCGCAGCCCCGTCAGGCGCTGAAGCCGCGACCGCCATCGGCAGCAGGAATGCCGGCCTCTCGTCCCCGGCAAGTCCTGCCGGATCGGGTATCGATGCCCCTTCGGCAGCCCCGACGTTCGGCGTACCCGTCGCATCGACGGTCGCCTCGGCGGCGCAACCGGTGAACTCGCAGGTGCGGACCAACGCGCCGCCCACCGCCGCGCCCACCGCCACGGCAGCCCCGCCGGCGAGCGCCATTCCGCCCTGGGAAGCGATACCTGCCGCCGACGCCAAGCCCGTCATCCCGGCGACGCCGGCAAGCCACGCCGAACCGGCATGGAACGCGATGTCGCCGACGACATCGCCGACCCGACCGGCCGGCACGTCGACATCCGAACCCGCGCCAGCAAGCCTGCCGCCCGCCGCGCGCACGTCCACGCCGGCAGGCAGCAGCGCCATCGACGCAACAACCAACGCCACCCACGCATCCAGCCCTGCCGCAACGTCGTTCCCCGGCATGACCACGTTGACCGGCGCGCTGACCCCGGCGACGTTCCTGAGCGGCGCGGCCACGTCCGGTGCCGCGGCCGCGCAGACCCTGAGCACCCCGCTCGTCGCGACGCTCACGCCCGCGCCGACGGCCGGCTTCGTCACGTCGCCCGCAGCGCCCGCGAACCTCGCCTCGCCCGTCGCGGCCCCGCTCGCCACCGGCGCGCCCATGTCGGCGCACGCCCCCGCGTCCACCGGCACCGCGCCGGCAGCGCCCCCCGTCGAACCAGGCCTGCCGCCCACCTTCGCACCCGCGCCGGCCGCGCAGTCCGATCCAGCCACCGCCGCGCCGCCGCCCGCGCCCCAACCCGTCGCGCGCCCGCCCGCGCCGAACGCCTTCGAGTTCCGCGCCCCCGCCGCCTCGAACGTCGAACTGCCGCCGCTCGACCTGCTCGAACCGGCCTCCGACGACATCGAAACGATCTCCGAGGCCGATCTCGCCCAGACCGGCCAGGTGATCGAGCAGCGTCTGCAGGAGTTCAAGGTGCCGGTGACGGTGGTCGGCGCGTCGGCCGGCCCGGTGATCACGCGCTTCGAGATCGAGCCGGCGCTCGGCGTGCGGGGCAGCCAGATCGTCGGCCTCATGAAGGATCTCTCGCGCGGCCTCGGCCTGACCTCGATCCGCGTGGTCGAGACGATTCCCGGCAAGACCTGCATGGGCCTCGAACTGCCGAACGCGAAGCGCCAGATGATCCGCCTCTCCGAGATCCTCGCCTCGCGCCAGTACCAGCACTCGGCCTCGCAGCTGACGATCGCGATGGGCAAGGACATCGTCGGCAATCCGGTGGTCACCGATCTGGCCAAGGCCCCGCACATGCTGGTGGCCGGCACCACGGGCTCGGGCAAGTCGGTGGCGATCAACGCGATGATCGCCTCGCTGCTCTACAAGGCGACGCCCGAGGAAGTGCGCCTGATCATGATCGATCCGAAGATGCTGGAACTGTCCGTCTACGAAGGCATTCCGCATCTGCTCGCGCCCGTCGTCACCGACATGAAGCTCGCCGCGAACGCGCTGAACTGGTGTGTCGGCGAGATGGAGAAGCGCTACCGGCTGATGTCGGCCGTCGGCGTGCGCAACCTCGCGAGCTTCAACCAGAAGCTGCGCGACGCGGCGGCGAAGGAAAAGAAGATCGGCAACCCGTTCTCGCTCACGCCCGAGGATCCCGAACCGCTCTCGCCGCTGCCGCTGATCGTGGTGGTGATCGACGAACTGGCCGACCTGATGATGGTGGCCGGCAAGAAGATCGAAGAGCTGATCGCGCGGCTCGCGCAGAAGGCACGCGCGGCCGGCATCCACCTGATCCTCGCCACCCAGCGCCCGTCGGTGGACGTGATCACCGGCCTGATCAAGGCCAACATCCCGACCCGCGTGGCGTTCCAGGTGTCGTCGAAGATCGATTCGCGCACGATCCTCGACCAGATGGGCGCCGAGTCGCTGCTCGGCCAGGGCGACATGCTGTTCCTGCCGCCCGGCACCGGCTATCCGCAGCGCGTCCACGGCGCGTTCGTGGCCGACGAGGAAGTCCACCGCATCGTCGAATACCTGAAGCAGTTCGGCGAGCCGCAATACGAGGAAGGCATCCTCGACGGCCCGCAGCCGGACGGCAGCGGCCCGCAGGACCTGTTCGGCGACGCGCCCGACGCCGAGGCCGATCCGCTCTACGACGAAGCGGTGGCCTTCGTGGTGCGCACGCGGCGCGCGTCGATCTCGTCGGTGCAGCGCCAGCTGCGCATCGGCTACAACCGCGCCGCGCGGCTGGTCGAGCAGATGGAAACGGCCGGCCTCGTCTCGCCGATGGGCATCAACGGCAGCCGCGAAGTGCTCGCGCCGCCGCTGCCCGAATGAGGCCCGCGAGGTGAGGCTCGTGAAGCGGCCGGCACCGCTTCGCGAGCGCCCGGTCGAGGCACCGAAATTGCTGCACGCGCATCGTTTCATCGCCCCGCCGCGGGTGCCGTGAAAGCTCCCGGAAAGTTGCTGACGCAACCTTTTCCGCCGTCTTCACGATCGACAAAAAAGGCTGGCCACCGAAGTGGCCAGCCTTTTTTACTTCGGCGCGGCGCGAACGATCCGCCGCCGGCCGTCGCTCAGCATGCCGTCACGGCTGCACCGGCACCAGCTTGAAATCGACCGGCCGGCTCAGCGCGACCTTGCGCGCCTCGGGATCGAGCCGCCCGCTCGCCATGTCGCGGCGGAACACGTAGAAGCTGCCGCTGTCCTGGTTGCCGACGATCAGCCACTTGCCGGTCGGGTCGATCAGGAATTCGCGCGGCGTCTTGCCGAGCGTGGACTGGCGGCTCGCGAACCTGAGCCGGCCGTTCGCCGGGTCCACCGCATACGCGACGATCTCGTTGGCGTCGCCGCGATTGGTCACGTAGAGAAAGCGGCCGTCCGGCGACAGATGCAGCGCGCCGCCGCCCTCCTGGCCGTGGAAGCCCGGCGCGGCCATCGGCACGTTCTGCAGATGGGTCAGCTTGCCGTCGTGATAGCCGTACACGTCGACGCTGCCCTTCAGCTCGTTGGTCACGTAGGCGAAGCGGCCGCTGCGCGCGAACACCATGTGGCGCGGGCCTGTGCCGGGAGGCACCAGCGTGTAGCGCGAGTCGGTCGGGCTGATCAGGCCGCGGCTGCCGTCGGGCGTGTAGCGGTATTCGAAGATCTTGTCGGCGCCGAGATCCTGCACGAACAGGTAGCGCCCGTCGGGCGAGAACACCGTCGAGTGGACGTGCGCGCCGTCCTGGCGGCCCTTCACGGGCCCGCTGCCCTCGTGATGCACGTTCAGCACCGACTCGCCCACCTTGCCGTCGGCCTCGACCGGGAACACCGTGAAGCTGCCGCCCGGGTCGGCCGCGACCGAATAGTTGGCGGTGACGAGGTACTTGCCGTCCGGCGACAGGCTCAGATAGCACGGATCGTTCCCTTCCGACGAGACGCGATCGAGGAACGTCAGCGCGCCCGTCTTCGCATCGAAGCCGAACGCGCTCACGCCGCCGCGCTGGCTCGCGGGACCGTTGTCGCCGGGCAGCTCGTTGACGGCGTAGACGAAGCGGCCGTCGCGGCTCGGCAACAGGTACGACGGATTCACCGTCTTCGCCGAACTCACGGGGGCGACCTCACCGGTACGCGTATCGAACCGGTAGACGTAGATGCCGTCGCTGCCGGCGTCGGTATAGGTCCCGACCAGCAGATTGTAGACGGCATCGTTTGGCGCATTGGCGGTATCCTGCGCAAACGCGTGTCCGGCGGACAACGACAGCACCACGGCAAAACCCTTGATCCAGTGACCCAGCCTGAGCGAAGACATTGAGGTTGATCCTCTCGAGTTGGCGCGGCGTCGTTGCAGGAATATCAAGGCCGTTGGAACTTCCTTGCACCGGAACGCCTCAAGTGTTGTGATTGTTCAACGATTCGGGCGGCCCTGCCCGTATCGCCAGTGCGCAAGTATATGGGGCCTCGCGCGTCGCCGTCGACCGGCGGCGCGCGCGGCCCGGAAAGCCAATCGTCAGCCTCAGCGGAGAATTCCCCACCATGCCAGCCCTCATCGAAGACTACGCGCTCGTCGGAGACGGCCATACGGCCGCCCTCATCTCACGCGACGGCTCGGTCGACTGGCTCTGCTGGCCCCGCTTCGATTCGGGCGCCTGCTTCGCCGCGCTGGTCGGCACGCCCGATCACGGCCGCTGGCTGATCCGTCCCGCGGCCGACGCGAAGATCCTGTCGAGCACGCGCCGTTATCGCGGCGAGACGCTGATCCTCGAAACCGACTACGAATGCGAGACGGGCGCCGTCACCGTGATCGACTTCATGCCGCCCGGCAACGGCTGGTCGGAACTCGTGCGGATCGTGGTCGGCAAGCGCGGCCACGTACCGATGCAGATGGAACTGGTGCTGCGTTTCGACTACGGCTTCTCGATCCCGTGGGTCACGCGCCTGCCGCGCGAGGCGGGCATGAAGGCGATCGCCGGCCCCGACACGGTGGTGCTGCGCACGCCCGTCAAGCTGGCCGGCGAGAACCTGCGCACCGTCGCCGAGTTCACCGTGCATGCCGAGGAACGCGTGCCGTTCTCGCTCGGCTACGCGCCGTCGCACCTGCGCCCGCCGCCCGCGCGCGAGCCGCTGTCGATGCTCGCGCGCACCGAGAACCACTGGCTCGAATGGTCGTCGCGCTGTCCGGTCCAGGGCCGCTACGCGGCCGCCGTGCGCCGCTCGCTGATCACGCTGAAGGCGCTCGCCTACGAACCGACCGGCGGCATCGTGGCCGCGCCCACCACCTCGCTGCCCGAGCAGCTGGGCGGCACGCGCAACTGGGACTACCGCTACTGCTGGCTGCGCGACGCCACCATCACGCTGCTCGCGCTGATGCGCGCCGGCTACTACGACGAGGCGCGCGCGTGGCGCGCCTGGCTCGGCCGCGTGATGGCGGGCTCGCCCGAGCAGATCCAGATCATGTACGGCATCGCCGGCGAGCGGCGCCTGCCCGAGATGGAGCTTGGCTGGCTGCCCGGCTACCAGAACTCGAAGCCGGTACGGATCGGCAACAACGCGGCCGACCAGCTCCAGCTCGACGTGTTCGGCGAGGTGATGTCGGCACTGCACCTGGCGCGCGTGGGCGGCCTGCAGGCCGACGACACGGTCTGGTCGGTGCAGTGCACGCTGCTCACCCACCTCGAGAAAATCTGGCGCGAACCCGACGAAGGGATCTGGGAGACGCGCGGCGGCCGCAAGCACTTCACGTTCTCGAAGATCATGGCCTGGGTCGCGTTCGATCGCGCGATCAAGTCGGCCGAGCAGTTCCGGCTGTCCGCACCGCTCGATCACTGGCGCGAGCTGCGCGACGTGATCCATGCCGACGTCTGCGAGAACGCCTGGAACGAGCGCAAGCAGGCGTTCACGCAGAGCTACGGCAGCGACGAACTCGACGCGAGCGTGCTGATGCTGCCGATGGTGGGCTTCCTGCCGCCGTCGGACCCGCGCGTGGCGACCACCGTCGAGGCGATCGAGCGCGAGTTGCTGCACGGCGGCTTCGTGATGCGCTATCGCACCACCGACTTCGACGACGGCCTGCCGCCCGGCGAGGGCACGTTCCTCGCCTGCAGCTTCTGGCTCGTCGACAACTACGCGCTGCTCGGCCGGATCGACGACGCGCACCGGCTGTTCCGCCGGCTGCTCTCGCTCGCCAACGATCTCGGCCTGCTCGCCGAGGAATACGATCCGGTCGAGGGGCGACTGGTCGGCAATTTCCCGCAGGCGTTCTCGCACGTCGCGCTCGTGCATACGGCGATGAACCTGATGCACCACGAGGAGGAAATGGCGCAGGCGGCCGGCCAGCCGATCGCGATGGAAACCGACGGCCGCTGAGCCGCGCGGCCGGGGTGAACGGCCGGCGTCCGCGAGCCGGGCGCCGGCCGAGCCGGGCCGCCGGGACCTGGCCCGGGCTCCCCTGGCGCACGCTCGCCGGCCCACGGTTTCACGACGCCGGCGTGTCGTCCCGACGATTCGCGAAAGCACGGAAAATCAGGTGATCTCCGGGAAAATGCTGCATTGCGGCAAAGCCGGGAACCCGCTATGATCGACGCGACTGGCCGGCCGCCCAGCGCGATCCGGCCCCGGACCCACAACGCGCCGCGGCATCGAGCGCCGCTCCCGCGTCGTCCTCCCCTCGGGAGCCTTCATGCTCTATCAAATGCACGAATTCCAGCGCGCGCTGCTGAGCCCGCTGACCGCCTGGGCACAGGCCGCCTCCAAGTCGTTCGCGAATCCTTCCAGCCCGCTTTCGCTGATGCCGGGCGCGACGCGCTGGGCCGCCGCCTACGAACTGCTGTACCGGCTCGGCAAGGATTACGAAAAGCCCGAATTCAACCTGCACCAGATCGAGAAGGACGGCCATCACATTCCGATCGTCGAGCAGACCGTGATCGAGAAGCCGTTCTGCCGCCTGCTGCGCTTCAAGCGCTTCGCCGACGATTCGGTGGCGGTCGGCCAGCTCAAGGAGGAGCCGGTGGTGCTGGTCTGCGCGCCCCTGTCGGGTCACCACTCGACGCTGCTGCGCGATACGGTGCGCACGCTGCTGCAGGACCACAAGGTCTATATCACCGACTGGATCGACGCGCGCATGGTGCCGGTCGAGACCGGCCCGTTCCATCTCGACGACTACGTCGACTACATCCAGGAATTCATCCGCCACATCGGCGCACGCAACCTGCACGTGATCTCGGTGTGCCAGCCGACGGTGCCGGTGCTCGCGGCGATCTCGCTGATGGCGAGCCGCGGCGAACCCACGCCGCTGACGATGACGATGATGGGCGGCCCGATCGACGCGCGCAGGAGCCCGACCTCGGTCAACTCGCTCGCCACCAACCATTCGCTCGCGTGGTTCGAGAACAACGTGATCCACACGGTACCGGCCAACTATCCGGGCGAGGGCCGCCACGTCTATCCGGGCTTCCTGCAGCACACCGGCTTCGTCGCGATGAATCCGGAACGCCACGCGCAATCGCACTGGGATTTCTACCAGAGCCTGCTGCGCGGCGACGAGGACGACGCCGAGGCGCACCGCCGCTTCTACGACGAATACAACGCCGTGCTCGACATGGCCGCCGAGTATTACCTCGACACGATCCGCATCGTGTTCCAGGAGTTCGGCCTCGCCGAGGGCACCTGGCAGGTGCGCGGCGAACGCGTGAATCCGGCCGACATCGGCGAGACAGCGCTGATGACGATCGAGGGCGAACTCGACGACATCTCGGGCAGCGGCCAGACCCACGCCGCGCAGGCGCTCTGCACCGGCATTCCGGCCGAGCACCGCCGCAACCTGACCGCCGAGAAGTGCGGCCACTACGGGATCTTCTCGGGCCGGCGCTGGCGCACCATCATCTATCCGCAGCTGCGCGAGTTCATCCGCGAGCATCAGCCCGTGACGAAGACCCCGGCCGGCTCGCCGCCCGTCGCGCCCGGCAGCGACGACGCCGAACCGGTGACGCCGGCCGCCGCCGCGCCGGCCACGGCCGGTGCGAGCCCGCACGGCACGGCATCGAGCGCGGCACGCAACGCGGCGCCCAAGCGCGGCACGCCGGCCGCGCGTCGCGCGTCTCAAGTGAGCGCGAAATCGGCGGCGAAGTCGGCCGTGGCCAAGCCCGCCGCCAAGCAGGCCGCGCCGAAGGCCGCCTCGCCGCGCGCCCGCAAGCCGGCCTGACGCGGGCGCTAGCCCGCCATCGCCAGCGCGGCAGCGAAACGCCGCCGCGCATTGTTCACCATCACGCGCCGCCCGGCCTCGAGAGCCGCGCGGCGCGTGGTGTTTGACAGGCAGGCAAAGCCGGCGAGCGGAACGGCGCGCCGGCGGGGCGCCGTCAGCGGCGCAGCAGGTAGGCGAGCAGGATGTCGGTGTTCATCCGCACGATCGCGTTGCGTTCGTCCTCGGTGCTGAAATCGCGGCCGAGCATCGCGGCGAGCGTGTAGCGGTTCGACACGATGTAGTAGCCGAGCCCGGACAGCGTCACGTAGAAACGCAGCGGATCGACGTCGGAGCGAAACAGCCCGGCGCTCTGCCCGCGTGCGAGCACGTTGCCGAGCGTCTGCACGAGCGGCGAGATCATCTCGCGGATGCGCGGCGACTTCAGCATGTAGCGCGCCTCGTGCAGGTTCTCGTTGTTGACGAGCCGCAGCAGCTCCGGATGATCCCTGTAGTAATCCCAAATGAAATGCGCCAGACGCGTGACGGCATCCACCGGCGGCACGCCGTCGAAATCGAGCACGCGCTCGGCTTCGTTGAGGGCGGAAAACGCGTGTTCGAGCACGGCGGTAAACAACTGCTCCTTGCTACCGAAGTAGTAATAGAGCATGCGTTCATTGGTTTCGGCGCGCCGGGCGATCTGGTCGACGCGGGCACCGAATAGGCCCCCGCTCGCAAACTCCTCGGCGGCGGCCAGCAGGATACGGCGCCGCGTTCCTTCGGGATCTCTTTTGATTTTCGGCTGAGTCATGAGTTGGGCTCGCGTGGATCCTGTCGGCTCGTGCCGGCAATGCCTCGTCGTCTCCGGCACCGGCGCGGGCAAGGCCGGATAGGCGTCGCGCCCTGCTGCGGTCGAGCAGAAAATGCGCCTTGATTATGCGCATAGCCGCTGCCGAGCGCAAGGTAGGAAATCGGCGATAATTGCGCCTTGACGAACGATTCGGGCCGCGCCGAACCCCACCCGCCCGGCGCGCGCCACCCCACGCAGTCACCGTGACCGACACCAGAAAACTCGCGGATCGCATCGAAGATCTGCTGCCTCAGACGCAATGCACGAAGTGCGGCTACGACGGCTGTCGTCCGTATGCCGAGGCGATCGCCGCCGGCAGCGCCGGCTACAACCAGTGCCCGCCCGGCGGCCATCAGGGCATCGAACGCCTCGCCGCGCTGCTCGGCAAGCCCGTGATCCCGCTCGCCGTCGAGCACGGCGAGGAACACCCGCGCCTGCTCGCCGTGATCGACGAACAGCTCTGCATCGGCTGCACGCTCTGCATGCAGGCCTGCCCGGTGGACGCGATCGTCGGTGCGCCGAAGCAGATGCATACGGTGGTGGCCGCGCTCTGCACCGGCTGCGATCTCTGCGTGCCGCCGTGCCCGGTCGACTGCATCGCGCTGATTCCGGTCACGGGCGAGCGCACCGGCTGGGATGCCTGGAGCCAGCAGCAGGCCGACGACGCGCGCGCGCGCCACGACCGGCGCCTCGCGCGCCAGCGCCGCGAGCGCGAAGCGGCCGAGGCGCGTGCCGCGGCCCGGCGCGCGGCCAGCGCGACGAGTACGGCCGGTGCCGCCGGCGCGGACGCCGCGAACAGCGCGCCCGCCGACGATCCCGAAGCGAAGAAACGCGCGATCATCGCGGCCGCGCTCGAGCGAGCGCGCAAGAAGAAGGAAGAACTGGCCGCACTCGGCAACGCGCCGAAGAACACCGAGAACGTGAGCCCGGCCGTGCAGGCGCAGATCGACGCCGCCGAAGCACGCCGCCGGCGCATCGAACAGGAACGTCGCGCGGCCGACGCCGCGCCCGACGTCGATCATCCCGACGGCACGCCGCCCGCCTCCGAGCCTCGCGACGCATGAACCCGAAGAAACGCCACGCGATCTACGAAACGCTGCGGAGCCTGAACCCGCATCCGACCACGGAACTCGAGTACTCGACGCCGTTCGAGTTGCTGATCGCGGTGATGCTGTCGGCGCAGGCCACCGACGTGTCGGTCAACAAGGCGATGCGCCGGATGTTCCCGGTGGCGAACACGCCCGCGCAGGTACTCGCGCTCGGCGAGGAGGGCGTCACCGACTACATCAAGACGATCGGCCTGTATCGCACCAAGGCGAAGAACGTCGTCGCGACCTGCCGGATTCTGCTCGACCAGTACGGCGGCGAGGTGCCGGCCGATCGCGAGGCGCTCGAAGGCCTGCCCGGGGTGGGGCGCAAGACCGCCAACGTGGTGTTGAACACGGCGTTCGGCCACCCGACCATCGCCGTCGATACGCATATCTTCCGCGTCGCGAACCGCACCGGGCTCGCGCCCGGCAAGGACGTGCGCGCCGTCGAGGCGGCGCTCGAGAAATTCACGCCGGCCGAGTTCCGCCAGGACGCGCACCACTGGCTGATCCTGCACGGCCGCTACGTCTGCAAGGCGCGCCGCCCCGAGTGCTGGCACTGCGCGATCGAGCCGCTCTGCGAATTCAAACCGAAGACGCCGCCGCCGCTCGAATAGGCGCGCGCCAGCCGTGATCCGTCGAGTCACCGGGCCGGCTTCGGCTGGCGACCGATCCCGCGGTTCCATCCCGAAGTTCCATCAATTCGGATTCCGATCGATCCGCACTGCGTCTCGCGCGCGGTGTCGGACACCGCGCGTGCTGCAATGCAGTGAAGACGCGATGCGTCGCGCCGATCCGTCGATACCGACGCTCCCGTTCGGCCGCCCGCGCGGAACGGCCGGTGGCACCCGGCGAGCGCCGCGCATCCGCGCCACGTCAGCCCGCTTCGCCCGAATCGCGCGCGAACCCGGCGGCCGGTGCCGGCCGCGCCTCCGGGCGGCACGCCGGCGGCCCCTCGCGGCGCGCCGGCAGCCCCCGGCAAGCCGGCGTAGAATGGCCGTTTCGCGCGGCATGCCGCGGCGCACCAGAGTCCCCCATCATGTTCAATCCGAGCCGCGACGAAGTCCGTCGCTTCTTCACCGACGCCCGCCGCAAGCAGCGCAAGGGCGAGATCCTCACGCCGCTGGAAGCGATCGCCGCCGACTGGATCGTCGAGCATCCTGAATACCACGCGGAACTCGACGACGACGAAAGCGCCGGCACGCGCGAATATCCGCCCGAAAGCGGCCGCACCAATCCGTTCCTGCACCTGTCGATGCATCTCGCGATCAGCGAGCAACTGTCGATCGACCAGCCGCCCGGCATCCGCGCCGCCCACGAGCGGCTCGCCGCGCGCCTGCCGTCGGCGCACGACGCGCAGCACGCAATCATGGAATGCCTCGGCGAAACGATCTGGGAAGCGCAGCGCACCAACACGCCGCCCGACACCGACGCCTACCTGCAGCGCATCCTGCGCCGCGCCTCGCGCGACTGACGCGGCCCTCCACGCGGCCCTCGCGTGCGCCGCGCCGCCCCGGGCGATCACGAAATCATCGGGCAGTCACGAACTCAGGCGCACGCACGCGCGCCCCATCCCGGCCGCGCCAAAAAAATGCCCCGCCAGGCGGGGCATCGCGCCGATCATCGCCAGGCCGGCGGCCGGCCGGCGCCGCGCGTCGTCATTTCTTGAACACCAGGCTGCCCGGCAGCGTCTCCAGATAGGCGGCGATGTCCTTCATGTCGTTGACCGACAGGCTCTGCACCTGCGCGCGCATGATCGCGTTGTTGCGGCCGAGCATCGGGTTGTCGAGCCCCATCTGGTACTGGCGCATCGCCCAGACCAGGTAGTCGGCGTGCTGCCCCGCGAGGCGCGGATATTCGGCATTGATCGGGTTGTCGAAGGTGGCGCCGTGGCAGGCGGCGCAGTTGTGCGACTCGACGAGTTGCTTGCCCTTGGCCGCGTCGGCCGCGTGCGCGGTGCCCGCCGCGAAACAGGCGGCCAGCGCGAGCGCCGCCGCGGTGCGGAATGCCGGTTGAAGCGTGTTCATGAGGGCTCCTGTCCTGCTGAGCAAAGGCCAGCGCAGGCGTCACTTGTAGGGATTGGTCTTCGAATCGGGCTTGCGGGACGCGTAGTACGCGGCGAGGTCCGCGATGTCCTGGTCGCTGAGCGACGCCGCGATCGCGTTCATCGACGCGAAATGGCGGTCCTTCTTCCGGTACGCCTTCAGCGCGTTTTCCAGGTATTGCTGATTCTGTCCGCCGATCAGCGGCACCCGGTACACCTCCGGATACGCCGTGCGGTAGTCTTCGATGCCATGACAGCCGATGCACATCGCAGCCTTGCTGGCCCCGTTTTCCGGGTTGCCCACCACCCCAGCCGCCTGCGAGGTGGCCGACAGCGCCATGAGCGCCGCGGCCACGACCTGTTTGCCGACGAATTTGTTCATAGCTTGTACCTAGCTTGAGGGGAAAACCTGTCGCCCGGTAAGGCAACGGACCGCGTCATTTTGCTTATAGGTGAGACACGCGGGCCGAAAGTCGGCCGATTGTACCGCGCTGCCGACGACGCAGTCCACCCGTGCCGACCGCACCCTCAAGCCCGCCGTCGACAGGCCGCGAGGCCCCGGCCCGACAGCGCCGCAACGATAGCAAGCGACGCGCCGACGCAACAGCGCTTCTGACTTATACTGGGATTTTTCGCCCGGAAATCCGCCGCCATGCGCTTCGAAGGCTCCTCGCAATACGTCGCCACCGACGACCTGAAGCTCGCCGTCAACGCCGCGCTGACGCTGCAGCGGCCACTGCTCGTCAAGGGCGAGCCCGGCACCGGCAAGACGATGCTGGCCGAGGAAGTGGCCGCCGCGCTCGGCATGCCGCTGCTGCAATGGCACGTGAAATCCACCACCAAGGCGCAGCAGGGGCTCTACGAGTACGACGCGGTCTCGCGGCTGCGCGATTCGCAGCTTGGCGACGAACGTGTCAAGGAGATCGGCAACTACATCGTGCGCGGCGTGCTGTGGCAGGCATTCACGGCCGACGAGCCGTGCGTGCTGCTGATCGACGAGATCGACAAGGCCGACATCGAATTCCCGAACGACCTGCTGCGCGAGCTCGACCGCATGGAGTTCCATGTCTACGAGACACGCGAACTGGTGCGCGCGAAGCACCGGCCGCTCGTCATCATCACCTCGAACAACGAGAAGGAGCTGCCCGACGCGTTCCTGCGCCGCTGCTTCTTCCACTACATCCAGTTCCCCGAGCCGGCCACGATGCAGCGCATCATCGAGGTCCACTATCCCGGCATCAAGCAGGCGCTGGTGCGCACCGCGCTCGAGAGCTTCTTCGAACTGCGCGCCGTCTCGGGGCTCAAGAAGAAACCTTCGACCTCCGAACTGCTCGACTGGCTCAAGCTGCTGCTCGCCGAGGACATCCCGCCCGAGGCGCTGCGCTCGACCGACCACAAGCTGGCGGTGCCGCCGCTGGCCGGCGCGCTGCTGAAGAACGAGCAGGACCTGAGCCTGTTCGAGCGGCTCGTGCAGATGAACCGCCACAACCGCTGACCGGCCGCCGCGCCCGAGGAGAGCCCGCCATGTCCCGCCGCGCTTTCGTGACACTCGCCCAGGCCGTGTACGCACCGGCCGGGACGCGCGCCGCGAGGCCGGCCGGCGGCACCCTCCCCACCAGCGGCGGCAGGCCCGACGCCCGGAGGCCGCGATGCTGATCGACTTCTTCTATTCGCTGCGCGCGGCGAAGCTGCCGGTCTCGGTGAAGGAATACCTGACGCTGCTCGACGCGCTGCGCCGCGACGTGATCCCGCCGTCGATCGACGCGTTCTACTATCTCGCGCGCATGACGCTGGTGAAGGACGAGCAGTATTTCGACCGCTTCGACCAGGCCTTCGGCGCCTATTTCAAGGGCGTCGCGTCGCTGCCGGCCGAGGCGTTCGACCTGCCGGCCGACTGGCTCGAACAGAAGATGCGGCGCGAGCTGACGCCCGAGGAGAAGGCGCAGATCGAGGCGCTCGGCGGCCTCGACAAGCTGATGGAGCGGCTGCGCGAGCTGTTCGACGAGCAGCAGGAACGCCACGAAGGCGGCAACAAGTGGATCGGCACCGGCGGCACCTCGCCGTTCGGGCACGGCGGCTATCACCCGGAAGGCATCCGCATGGGCGGCCCGTCGGCCGGCAACCGCACCGCGCTGAAGGTGTGGGAGGCGCGCGCCTATCGCGACTACGACGATTCGGTCGAACTCGGCACCCGCAACATCAAGGTCGCGCTGCGCCGGCTGCGCCGCTTCGCGCGCGAGGGCGCGGCCGACGAGCTGGACCTGCCCGGCACGATCCGCAGCACCGCCGCGAACGCCGGCTGGCTCGACCTGCGGATGGTGCCCGAGCGGCACAACAACGTGAAGGTGCTGATGCTGCTCGACGTGGGCGGCTCGATGGACGATCACATTGCCCGCACCGAGGAACTGTTCTCGGCGGCGAAGGCCGAGTTCAAGCATCTCGAGTTCTACTATTTCCACAACTGCGTCTACGACTTCCTCTGGAAGCACAACCGCCGCCGCCACGCGGAACGCACCCCCACCTGGGACATCCTTCACAAGTTCACGCCCGACACCAAGCTGATCTTCGTCGGCGACGCCACCATGAGTCCCTACGAGGTGGTGCAGCCGGGCGGCTCGGTCGAGTACAACAACCCCGAGGCCGGCGCGGTGTGGCTGCGCCGCCTCGCCGACCAGTTCCCGCATCACGCCTGGCTCAATCCCGAGCCCGAACGGCTCTGGGAATACCGGCAGTCGATCGCGATCATCCGCGACCTGCTCGGCACGCGGATGTACCCGCTCACGCTCGCCGGACTGGAAGCCGCGATGCGCCAGTTGAGCAAATAGCGGCGTCGTTCCCTTTTTCTCCGGACAGCCTGACGCCTTTTTCGCGTTTCCGCCTTTTTCCGCTCTTCCGTTTTTCCACGCCGGCGTGCATTCTGCTACGTTCGCCGCGGCGCCCGATCCGTTGTTGCCGCCCCGCCTCTCCGGAGTTCTCGCCACATGAATTCGTCCCACGCGCCAGGCACGCCGCCCGCCGCTTCCCCTTCGCGTTTCTTCGCGGATACCTCGGTGTCCGCGCTCGTCGCCGGCTTCGTCGCGATGATGACGGGCTACACCAGCGCGCTCGTGCTGATGTTCCAGGCCGGCCGCGCCGCGCACCTGAGCGACGCGCAGATCTCGTCGTGGATCTGGGCGCTGTCGATCAGCATGGGCCTGACCACGGTCGGCCTGTCGCTGCGCTACCGCGCGCCGATCGTCACCGCGTGGTCGACGCCGGGCGCCGCGCTGCTGATCGCCTCGCTGCCGGGCGTGCCGTACCCCTACGCGATCGGCGCGTTCGTGGTCTGCGCGCTGCTGCTGACGGCGGTGGGCGTGAGCGGCGTGTTCGATGCGCTGATGAAGCGGATTCCGGCCGGCATCGCCTCGGCCCTGCTGGCCGGCATCCTGTTCGAGATCGGCATCGAGATCTTCCACGCCGCGCAGATCCAGCCCGCGCTCGTCATCACGATGTTCTTCACCTATCTGATGATCAAGCGCTTCGTGCCGCGCTACGCGATCGTCACCACGCTCGCCGCGGGCACGGCCGTTGCGGGTTCGCTCGACCTGCTCGACTTCAGCCGCTTCCACGTCGCGCTCGCGCATCCCGTGCTGACCCTGCCGGCCTTCTCGGTTGCCTCGATCATCAGCATCGGGATTCCGCTGTTCATCGTCGCGATGGCGTCGCAGAACGTGCCCGGCATCGCCGTGCTGCGCGCCGACGGCTATCGCACGCCGTCCTCGCCGCTGATCTCCACCACCGGCATCGCCTCGCTCGTGTTCGCGCCGTTCGGCTCGCACGGCATCAATCTCGCGGCGATCACGGCGGCCATCTGCACCGGCCCCGAGGCGCACGCCGACCACGGCCGCCGCTACACCGCGGCGATCTGGTGCGGGCTGTTCTACCTGATCGCGGGCGTGTTCGGCGCGACCATCGCCGCGCTGTTCGACGCGCTGCCGAAGGCGCTGGTGGTGTCGGTGGCCGCGCTCGCGCTGTTCGGCTCGATCATGAGCGGCCTCGCCAACGCGATGCAGGAGGTCCGGCAGCGCGAGGCGGCACTCGTCACGTTCATGGTGACGGCCTCGGGGCTCACGCTGCTGTCGATCGGCTCGGCGTTCTGGGGGCTCGTGGCCGGCATCGCCACGCAGGTCATTCTGAACGCGCGGCGCGCCTGACGGCGCCAGCCCCCTCTCGCCCGGGACATCGCGAATCGCAGCGGCGCGTCACGGACGCGCCGGCGAATCGGGCCTAGAATAGGGGTTTACGGCAGCCGGGCCCACCCGGTCCGGCCGGCCCGCTTCGCCGCCGCGCGCCCCGCCGCGCGGCCCTTCGTCGAACCCGGCGCGCTGCGCCCATCCCACGACTCGCCATGACTACCGCACTCGACCAGCTGAAGCAGTACACGACCGTCGTCGCCGATACCGGCGATTTCCAGCAGCTCGCGCAATACCAGCCGCAGGACGCGACCACCAATCCTTCGCTGATTCTGAAGGCGGTCCAGAAGGACGCCTACAAGCCGCTCCTCGAAAAGACCGTGCGCGACCACGCGGGCGAAACCACCGGCGTGATCATCGACCGCTTGCTGGTGGCGTTCGGCACCGAGATCCTCAAGCTGATCCCGGGCCGCGTCTCGACCGAGGTGGACGCGCGCCTGTCGTTCGACGCGCAGGCCTCGATCGACAAGGGCCGCGAGCTGATCCGTCTCTACGAAGCCGCCGGCATCGGCCGCGAGCGCGTGCTGATCAAGCTCGCCTCGACCTGGGAAGGCGTGCGCGCCGCCGAGGTGCTGCAGAAGGAAGGCATCAAGTGCAACATGACGCTGCTGTTCTCGCTGGTGCAGGCCGCCGCCTGCGCCGAAGCGGGCGCGCAGCTGATCTCGCCGTTCGTCGGCCGCATCTACGACTGGTACAAGAAGCAGGCCGGCGCCGACTGGGACGAGGCGAAGAACGGCGGCGCGAACGATCCGGGCGTGCAGTCGGTGCGCCGCATCTACGCCTACTACAAGAAGTTCGGCTACAAGACGGAGGTGATGGGCGCGAGCTTCCGCACCACCGGCCAGATCACCGAACTCGCCGGCTGCGACCTGCTGACGATCAGCCCCGACCTGCTGCAGAAACTGCACGAGAGCAGCGAGAAGGTCGAGCGCAAGCTGTCGGCCGACCACGCCGGCGACGCGCCGGCCGATCGCGTGGCGATCGACGAATCGTCGTTCCGCTTCCAGCTCAACGACGACGCGATGGCCACCGAGAAGCTGGCCGAAGGCATCCGCGCGTTCGCCGCCGACGCGGTGAAGCTCGAGGGCCTGATCGAAGCGCTGCGCTGATCGAAGCGCGGCGCGGGCGGTGTTCGACCGCCCGCGCCGCGCGCCCGCCCCGCCTGAAGACGGCCGCCTCGCGCGGCCGTCTTCACGTCCGCGCCGCGTTCGACGCACTACAATCGTCGAGGCGGCGCCATGCCGCGATCCGGTCTCATCAGTATGACGAATGATGTTTTCAGGAGACGACGATGCAAGTTCAACCGTATCTGTTCTTCGGCGGACGCTGCGACGAGGCGATCGCGTTCTATCGCGACACGCTCGGCGCGCAGGTCCAGCTGCTGATGCGCTACCGCGACGCGCCGCCGAACCCCGACATGCCGGTCGACGCGGCCGCGGCCGACAAGGTGATGCACGCGAGCCTGCGCATCGGCGAATCGATGCTGATGTGCTCGGACGGCGATGTCCGGCAGGCCGCGCCGCAGGTCCACGACGGTTATTCGCTGTCGCTGAATCCCGCCACGCTCGACGAGGGGCGCCGCCGGTTCGACGCGCTCGCGGCCGGTGGCACGATCGTCATGCCGTTCGGCCCGACGTTCTGGGCGCTCGGTTTCGGCATGCTGCGCGACCGTTTCGGCGTCCACTGGATGATCAACGTCGAGGACCCGGCCGCGCGCCCCGTCGCATGAAAAAACGGGCCGCGGCATCGTTGCTGCGGCCCGCTTTCCACGCTTCGTGAACGCGCCGTCCTCTCCACGCGCGCCGTCCGAATGGTTGCGTGAACAACGATCCAGGCTGCGTGACGACACGCGCGAGATCGCTCAGATCGTGAACGTATTCCGATCGCCGCCGGCCGACGCGCGCAGCGCGTCCACCCACTTGTGCGCGGGCAGCTTCAGTTGGGCGCCGATCTGGTTCGCGCGCGCCTCGAGCTGCGCATACGGCACCGACAGCGCGGGGCCGGAGAACGCGAGCGCGATCCGGTTGCCGTCGTGGACTTCCGGCAGCGCGATCACGCGCTGGTCGAACGCCGTGTTCAGATGCTTCATGTTGCGCACGAAGCTCGGGTGATCGCCGAACAGGTTGATCGTCGCGATGCCGGCCTCGGTCAGGCAGGCGCGCGCCGCGCGATAGAACGCGACGGTGTCGAGCACCGGGCCGCGCGCGGTCGCGTCGTAGAGATCGATCTGCAGCGCGCCGATGGTGCCGCGGTTGGCCGCGTCGTTGACGAAATCCCAGGCGTCGGCCTCATGCACGCTCAGCCGCTCGTCGTCGGGCGGCATCGCGAACATCGTGCGCGCCGCCACGATCACGGCCGGATTCAGCTCGACGGCCTCGACCCGCGCGCGCGGCAGAAAGGCGTGCGCGAACTTGGTCAGCGCGCCGGTGCCGAGCCCGAGCTGGACGACGCGTTCGGGCGTTTCGAGGAACAGCAGCCACGCCATCATCTGCTGCGCGTATTCGAGTTCGATCGCGAGCGGCTTCGACAGCCGCATCGCGCCCTGCACCCACTCGGTGCCGAAATGCAGGTAGCGCACGCCCTGCTCCTCGGAGAACGTGACGGGTGCGAAGCGCGGCTTGCGCGGCGCCTCGATGACCGGCGCGTCGCTGAGGTCGTCGTGGTTCGCGCGCGACTTCAGGCGCGGATTGGCACGGGCGCCGGCACGCTGCTGGGCGCGCTCGGCGCGGGCTTCGGGCCGCGCATCGTCGCGGCGAAACGCGCGCGCCTCGGCGGACGCGCGCTTGATCAGTCGGGTCATCTGGTATTTCGCGCTGGGCGGCGCGACTCGGTGAAAAACGGCGGGAACGAGAGCATAGCATCGCTGGGCGAGGCAACCGGCTTCCGGTGTGACGGTCACGATCATCACGGCCGTCTTGCAGGCCATCGTCGGCCTGATTAAAGATTCACAAGCCGCCACCGACATTGCCGAAGGGATGCGAAACCGGATTGCTCCGGGCCGCCTTCCCTGCCGTACCGGAATCGAACAATCACAAGAAAAATCCGCTATGTCCAGCGTTATCCGCGCAGTCGGCCCGGGGGTGGCCGCCGCGCTGTTGAGCGCCTGCTCGATGCTCGCCCCGCCCTATGCACCCGCCGTCGACAACATCCAATCGCTGAAGAACGTCGCGCACGCCAACGCGAAAGTCGGCACGTTCGAATCACGTCCCGACGTCCGCAATCCGTATCCCGTTCCGCTACGCGCCGATGCCATGCGGTCGCCGGTCGGCAATTCGTTCGGCGACTACCTGGCCGACGCAATGACGCGGGAACTGCAGTTGGCCGGCAAGCTTGCCGCGCAGAGCGATGTCGAGATCAAGGCCACGCTGCTGGAAAACGACATTGACGTCGGCATGGCAACCGGCGCCGCGCGCCTGTCGGCACGCTTCGTCGTGCTGCGGGCCGGCGAGGTGCGTTTCGACAAGGTCAAGAGCGCGCACACGCAGTGGGATTCGACCTTCATGGGGGCGATCGCGATCCCCAAGGCGCGCGAGGAATATCCGCTCGCGGTGCAGAAGCTGCTGGGCGAACTGTACGCCGACCCGAGCTTTCTCGAAGCCATCCAATAACGTTACCAACCACAACGAGAGGAACCTGACGCAATGACATTGATTCGCACGATCGCCGCCGCCGGCGTGGTGGCAGCCCTGTCAGGCTGCGCGCATGAAATTTCGCTGACCGGCGACACGAACAAGATTCCCGCCGTATCGACGCCGCCGCTCGAAAAGACGATCGGCCTCGTCATCACCGACGAGCAACTGGCGAGCGAGGCGGTCACGCCCGGCGGCGGTGGCGACAAGGTGAGCTATCACCCGTACCACGACCTCGAACTGCCGATCTACATCGGCCTCGGCCACGTGTTCAAGAACGTCGCCAAGCTCAAGAGCGTTCCGGACGCAGCGACGATCCAGGCCAAGCATCTCGACTACGTGCTCACGCCGACCATCAAGACCACCTCGTCGTCGCCGAGCATCGTCACCTGGCCGCCCACCGATTTCTCGGTCACGCTCGCCTGCACCGTCACCGACCCGAACGGCCAGACGGTACTCACCGAAGACGTGACGGGCACCGGCCACGCGGAGTTCAGCGAGTTCAAGCGCAACTTCGGGCTGTCCGGGCAACTGGCGACGGCCGATGCGGTCACCAAGCTGCAGGCGGCGCTGGCCAAGGCGCCCGAACTGCAGAAATAAGGAAGCGGAGCTGCCGGCCGGCTGCGCGATGCCAGGCGCGTCACACGCCGGCGCCGAGGCCCGGGCCGTTCAGCGGCCCGTGCGCGGCGCTCGACGCTCAATCCGCCGGCAGCAGCTCCCGCCAGGCAAGCAGCTTGTCCGCGTAGGGAACCGCCGCATAGGCCGGGCTGCTCGACGGCAGCCGCAGCAGCCGATAGCGCGCGCCGCGCTCGCCCAGCGCGCGCGTGCCGAGCTTCGCGGCCGTGCCGCCGTTGAACGCGATGGTGGTCAGGTTCGGCAGGGTGTCGACGAGCGCGACCAGATCGTTGCTGGCGTGATCGCGAATCCGGCTGTCGAGGCTGCCGATCCGCGTGGCCTCGGCCACCACGTCCCACAGGCCGACGCGGTGCCGCAGCAGCGTGTCGAGCCGGCTCGCGTAGTCGAGCGCGGCCAGTTCGATGCCGAGCACGTCGCCGAGCAGGCGCCAGAAACGGTTCTGCGGATGCGCGTAATACTGGCTTTGCGCCAGCGAGACCTCGCCCGGCAGGCTGCCGAGGATCAGCACGCGCGTGTGGGCATCGACCACCGGCGCAAAGCTGCGCTTGAGCGTCACGGCCGGACGTCCCGCCGATGCGATCGCAGGTCGTGCGTGCCGCGCGCGCCGGCAGGCTCGTTGTCGCTACCCATCACATGCCGCCACAAGCCCGGCAGCATGCATTCGGTGACCATCAATGGCGCCCGATGCCGCTCGAACACCGAGCGCCGCGCGACGAACGCATGCGGCGGCGTTTCACCGGCGGGCAGCGCGCGCGCCGCGAGCGCATGCAGCGGATGCCCGGCGATCACGCGCCGGCTCACGAGCGCCGAGCGCCCGACCTGCGGGTCGCTGTAGAGCAGCTCGGCGAGCGGCCGCGTGCGCAGCCGCCGGATCGCCTGCCAGACGCCGCGGCTCGCGCCGAGCGGCGTCAGGCTGTGCGCGGCCACGCAAGGCTCGCCGTCGACGCTGAGCACCACCTCGCGTACCCAGCACGCGGTGCGCGAGGCGCCGCCCAGCGCGGCCGGCTCGTCGGCCCACGGCGCGGCCACCGTCTCGCGCGTCACGGCCACGCTGACCTTGCCGAGCGTGGCGAGATGCGCGGTCAGCGAGCCGCCGCGCGTGAGCCAGTCCTTCTGCGCGGCCGCGAGGCCGGGGCGCGGGGTGGCGCACCAGCTCGCGTCGGCCGCGCCGAATTGCAGGCGCGGCACGCGTGTCACGCGCCGCGCGCGAGCAGCAGCGAGTTGGTGCGCTTGACGAACGCGGCAGGGTCCTCCAGCGCGCCGCCTTCGGCGAGCAGCGCCTGGTCGAGCAGCAGGTGGCACCAGTCGGCGAAGTCGGCGCCGTCGGTGTCCAGCTGCTTGATCAGCGCGTGGTCGGGGTTGATCTCGAGGATCGGCTGCATCGACGGCGCCTGCTGGCCGGCCGCCTTCAGCATGCGCTGCAGGTAGCCGCTCATGTCGTTATCGTCGGCCACCAGGCAGGACGGCGAGTCGGTCAGGCGGAACGTCACGCGCACGTCCTTCACCTTGTCGCCGAGCGTTTCCTTGATCTTCTCGACCACCGGCTTCATCGCCTCGCCGGTTTCCTCCTGCGCCTTCTTTTCCTCGTCGCCGATCGCGCCGAGGTCGAGGTCGCCGCGCGCCACGCTCGCCAGCGGCTTGCCGTCGAACTCGTTCAGGTACGAGAGCAGCCACTCGTCGACGCGGTCGGTCAGCAGCAGCACTTCCACGCCCTTCTTGCGGAACACTTCCAGGTGCGGGCTGTGGGTCGCGGCCAGCCACGTGTCGGCCGTCACGTAGTAGATCTTCGACTGCTCGGGCTTCATGCGCGCGACGTAGTCGGCCAGCGACACGTTCTGCTCGGCGGTCTCGCCGTGCGTCGAGGCGAAGCGCAGCAGCTTGGCCACGCGCTCGCGGTTCGCGTGGTCCTCGCCGACGCCTTCCTTCAGCACCTGGCCGAACTCGGTCCAGAACGTCTTGTACTTCTCCTTGCCGGCATCGTCCTCGGCGTTGGCCAGCTCCTCGAGCATCGACAGCACGCGCTTGGTCACGCCGTCGCGAATCGTGCGCACGTCGCGGCTTTCCTGCAGGATTTCACGCGAGACGTTGAGCGGCAGGTCGGCCGAATCGACGATCCCCTTCACGAAGCGCAGGTACTGCGGCAGCAGCTGCTCGGCGTCGTCCATGATGAACACGCGCTTCACGTACAGCTTCAGGCCGCCGCGATAGTCGCGGTTCCACAGATCGAACGGCGCGTGCGCGGGCAGGTACAGCAGCTGCGTGTACTCGCTGCGGCCCTCGACGCGGTTGTGGGTCCAGGCGAGCGGGTCCTGATGGTCGTGCGCGACGTGCTGGTAGAACTGCTTGTACTGCTCCTCGCTGACGTCCTGCTTCGAACGGGTCCAGAGCGCGCTCGCCTGGTTGATGGTCTCGTCCTCGTCCTTCTCGACCATCTCGCCCTTTTCCTGGTCCCACTCTTCCTGCTTCATCAGGATCGGCAGGCCGACGTGGTCCGAGTACTTGCGGATGATCGACTTCAACTGGTGCGACGAGAGCAGGTCGTCCTCGCCCTCGCGCAGATGCAGCGTGATGGTGGTGCCGCGCTGCGCGCGCTCGATCGCGTCGACCGTGAAGTCGCCCTCGCCCGCGCTTTCCCAGCGCACGCCTTCGCTGGCAGGGGTGCCGGCGCGGCGCGTCTCGACCGTGATGCGGTCGGCGACGATGAAGCCCGAGTAGAAGCCCACGCCGAACTGGCCGATCAGCGCGGCGTCGCGCTGCTGGTCGCCCGAGAGCTTCGAGAAGAATTCCTTGGTGCCCGAGCGCGCGATCGTGCCGAGGTTCGCGATCGCCTCGTCGCGGCTCATGCCGATGCCGTTGTCGTCGATCGTGATGGTGCGCGCGGCCTTGTCGAAGCCGATGCGGATCCGCAGGTTCGGATCGTTCTCGTAGAGCGCGCCGTTCTCGAGCGCCTCGAAACGGAGCTTGTCGGCTGCGTCGGACGCGTTCGACACCAGTTCGCGAAGGAAGATTTCCTTGTTGCTGTACAGCGAATGGATCATCAGATGGAGGAGTTGCTTGACCTCCGCCTGGAAGCTCATCGTTTCATGTGCCATGGGCGTATTCCCGTTGCTGGATGGGTTGAATGGATGTCCGGTGGCGCCGCGCGGCCCCGCGCGCGAGGCGCGGTGCGCGGGGCCGGATCGGGCGCCGAATCCGTCTTCGGGCACCGAAATGGGGCCGGCCGCGGCGATTTCAAGACCCTGCCGCCGACAATGTCTTGCCGCCAGGGCGCCCGCCAGCCAATTCGGGGCGCGGGCCGCCACCGTCAGGCCGCGCCGAGCCCGCCGCGCTCGCCTTCCGCCGCGCGGCGCGGCACCGAGTCGAGATAGCGCGCGAGAAACGTGGCCAGCGCCGGATCGCCGCAATTCGCGATGTTGAAGCGCGTCCAGGTGGACGGCGACTGCTGCGGCGAGAACAGGCTGCCCGGCGTGAGCAGGAAGCCGGCCTCGTGCGCGGCGGCGGCCAGCGCGTCGGCGTCGGCGCCGGTGTCGGCCCACAGGAACATGCCGGCCGCCGGCGTCGTGAACAGGCGCATGCCGACGCGCTCGAGCATCCTCGCGGTCTTGTCGCGCACGCCGTCGAGCCGCCCGCGCAGCCGCTCGACGTGGCGCCGGTAATGGCCGTCGGTCAGCACCTTGTACAGCACGCGCTCGTTGAGCTCGGGCGTGGCCATGCCGGCCAGCATCTTCTGGTCGGTCAGCGCGTCCGCGATCTCGCGCGAGCAGGCGATGTAGCCGACCCGCAGGTTCGCCGCGAGCGTCTTCGAGAAGCTGCCGAGCAGGATCACGCGCTTGAGCTGGTCGAGGCTCGCGAGCCGCGTGGCCGGATAGCGGGCCGGGCAGAGATCGCCGTAGATGTCGTCCTCGACCACCAGGAAGTCGTGAGCCTCGGCAAGCCGCAGGATGCGGAACGCCTGCGCCGCCGACAGCGAGGTGCCGGTGGGATTCTGCAACACCGAGTTGATCACCAGCATCTTCGGCCGCCATTGCTGGACCAGCGCCTCGAGCGCGTCGAGATCGGGGCCGTCGGGCGTGTACGGCATGCCGACCAGCCGCGCGCCCTGCGACGCGAATCGCCCGAACATCTGGAACCAGGCCGGATCGCCGACGATCACGGCGTCGCCCGGGCGCACGTAGAGCCGCGCGATCAGGTCGATCGCGTGCGTGACGCCGGACACCAGCACGACCTGCTCCGGCGTCGCGCCGACCTCGAATTCGGCGAGCCGCGTCTGCAGCTGCTGGCGCAGCGGCAGGAAGCCCTGCGCGCTGCCGAGCCCGAGCATCTGCGCGCCGGTCTGGCGGCCGAGCGCGCGCAGCGCGCTGGTGATCAGTTCGCCGTCGAGCCAGCGCGCCGGCAGATAGCCGAGCCCCGGCCCCTTTTCCGGGCTGACCGTGTGCAGCATGTTGCGCAGCAGCCAGACCACGTCGATCGGATTGTCGACCGGCACGGGCGGCGCTCCGCCAGCGCGCCGCGCGGCCTCGCCCGGCAGCGCGGCGGGCGTGCGCTCGCGCACGTAGAAGCCGGAGCCGCGCCGCGAGTCGAGATAGCCCTGCGCGACGAGCCGCTCGTAGGCCTCGACCACCGTGAAACGCGACACGTTCTTGTCCACCGCGAGCTTGCGGATCGACGGCATCCGCATGCCGGGCCGGAACACGCGCTCGTCGATGCGCCGCCGCGCCCACTGCACGAGCTGGTCGACCAGCGTCAGCGTGGCCATGTCGTGCGGCGCGGGAATCTGGTCGAGCGGAACGGTGGACATCTCGGCCCCTTGAAAACTGTACAGAAAAGTATCGCGCCGATTGTACCGTTACTGTTCCGGTCGGCGCGATTACAGTTTTCAGGCGCCACGGTGCGTGCGTGATGGTCGTCATCACGTGCCGCGCATGGCCGCCCGGACGGATGCCCGCTACCCTCGCACGATCCGTCCGCCCTTCGTGCGGTGTCCCGCGGACCGATCCGTCCCGGCCCCGCCGACACGGCCCGCCAGGCGTCCGGCGGCGCGGCCGTCTCCGTCAGCCCGTGCCTGTCGTGCCCCCGACCGGGGACGGCAGCCACCGCAAACGGCCGCCGCCTGTTTTCACCGCACCGATTTCGTTGTTCGACCCAAGATGACCGCACCTGCGCTGAAACTGGACCATCTCGTCGTCGCCGCGCGCACGCTCGACGAAGGCACCGCCCATGTCGTCGACACGCTCGGCATCGAGCCGGCCGGCGGCGGCGCGCATCCGCTGATGCGCACCCACAACCGGCTGTTCGGCCTGTGGGGCGGCGCCTATCTCGAAGTGATCGCGATCGATCCCGACGCGAGCGCGCCGGCCGGCACGACGCCGCGCCCGCGCCTGTTCGCGCTCGACGCGCCGGCGATGCGCGCGCGCCTCGACCGCGGGCCGGCGCTGATCCACTGGGTGGCGCGCGTCGAGCCGCCGAGGCAGCTCGCGCGATGGCAGCGCCAGTACCCGGCGCTGATCGCGCCCGTCGCGCGGATGCGGCGCGGCGACTGGCACTGGAGCCTGACGGTACCGGCCGACGGTTCGCTGCCGGGCGCGGCGGGCGTGGCCGGCCACGGCGTCGTGCCGTCGCTGATCCAGTGGGACACCGCGCGCCATCCGTCCGACGCGCTGCCGCACGGCGACGTCGCGCTGCGCTCGCTGGCGGCGACCCATCCCCGAGCGGACGCGCTCGCCGCGCCGCTGGAGCGGCTCGGCGTCGGCCACCTGATCTCGCTCGCGAGCGCCGCAGCCGGCGAGGGCGAGGACGGCGACGACGACGCGGGCGCCGCGCTGGTCGCCACCTTCGACACGCCGCGCGGCCCGCGCACGCTGCGCTGAACGGCGCGCACGCGCCGCCGACCGGCCCGATTCCGATACCAACCACACCAACCACATCAACCACATCAACCACATCAACCAGATCAACCAGATCCAGGAGCCCCAACCACATGTCCGATTCGCGCGAAACCCGAGGCATGCTGCTCGGCCTGCTCGGCGTGATGATCTTCAGCCTCACGCTGCCGATGACGCGCGTCGTCGTCGCCGAATTCCACCCGCTGCTCAACGGCCTCGGCCGCGCGCTGGTGGCCGCGGTGCCGGCCGCGCTGCTGCTCTGGTGGCGCCGCGAGCGCTGGCCGACGCGCGCCCAGCTGAAAAGCCTGGCGGTGGTCTCGGCCGGCGTGATCGTCGCCTATCCGGTGTTCTCGGCCTGGTCGATGAAGACGGTGCCGGCCGCGCACGGCGCCGTCGTCAACGGCCTGCAGCCGCTGCTGGTGGCGCTCTACGCGGCCTGGCTGTCGGGCGAGCGGCCCTCGCGCGGCTTCTGGGCGAGCGCGCTCGCCGGCAGCGCGCTGGTGATCGTCTACGCGCTGCGCGACGGCGGCGGCACCGCGCGCGCGGGCGACCTGCTGATGCTGGTGGCGGTCGGCATCGGCGCGCTCGGCTATGCCGAAGGCGCACGCCTGGCCAGGCAGATCGGCGGCTGGCAGGTGATCTGCTGGGCGCTGGTGGTGTCGGCGCCGTTTCTGGTGCTGCCGGTGGGCTGGCTCGGCTGGCAGCATCACCTCACGCACCCCGGCCCGGTGCGCCCCGCCGTCTGGCTCGCGTTCGGCTACGTCACGCTGTTCTCGCAGCTGCTCGGCTTCTTCGCCTGGTACGCGGGCCTCGCGATGGGCGGCACCGCGCGGGTCGGCCAGGTGCAGTTGCTGCAGATCTTCTTCACGATCGCGTTCTCCGCGCTGCTGTTCGGGGAATCGGTCGCGCCGTCGACCTGGCTGTTCGCGGCCGCCGTGATCGCCACCGTCGTGCTGGGCCGCCGCGCCAGCGTGCGCACCTTGCCCCTGCCCGCCCGCGCGGGCTGACCCCGAGCGTGATAACCGACGCTGGTTTCGACATTGATTTCGACGAGTGTTTCGCCTGACTGACCGACCAAGGAAACGAGATGAACCCGAGCGACCTGCCCCAACCGAACTGGCGCCTGTCCGAGCGCGCCCGCAAGCTGACCAGCTCCGCGATCCGCGAGATCCTGAAAGTCACCGAGCGCCCGGAAGTCATTTCGTTCGCGGGCGGCCTGCCCTCGCCGGCCACCTTCCCGGCCGAGCGCATGCGCGAGGCCGCCGCGCGCGTGCTGCGCGACGCGCCGGCCGCGGCGCTCCAGTACAGCGCGACGGAAGGCTTCCTGCCGCTGCGCGAATGGATCGCCGAGCGCTACCGCGTGCGCCTCACGCAGGTGCTGATCACCACCGGCTCGCAGCAGGCGCTCGACCTGCTCGGCAAGGTGCTGATCGATCCGGGCAGCCGCGTGCTGGTGGAGACGCCCACCTACCTCGGCGCGCTGCAGTCGTTCTCGCTCTACGAGCCGGCCTACGTGCAGGTGCCCAGCGACGAGGCCGGGCTCGTGCCCGAAGCGCTCGTGCCAGCGCTCACGCGCGACGCGCGCCTGCTCTACGCGCAGCCGAACTTCCAGAACCCGACCGGGCGCCGCATGCCGGTGGCGCGCCGCGAGGCGCTCGCCGCGTTCGCGCGCGAGAGCGCGTTCCCGGTGATCGAGGACGATCCCTACGGCGCGCTCAACTATCAGGGCGAGCCGCTGCCGACCCTGCTGTCGATGGCGCCCGACCACGTCGTGCATCTCGGCACGTTCTCGAAGGTGCTCGCGCCAGGCTTGCGGATCGGCTACGTGATCGCGCCCGAGGTGCTGCACTTCAAGCTCGTGCAGGCCAAGCAGGCCACCGACCTGCACACCCCGTCGCTGACGCAGCGGATCGCCCACGAAGTGATCCGCGACAACTTCCTCGATACGCACGTCCCGACCATCCGCGCGCTGTATGCCGCACAATGTGAGGCGATGCTCGGCTCGCTCGCGCGCCACATGCCCGAAGGCGTGACCTGGAACCGCCCCGAGGGCGGCATGTTCATCTGGGTGCGGCTGCCGAAGGGCATCGACAGCATGGCGCTGCTCGAGGCCGCGATCGCGCAGCACGTGGCGTTCGTGCCGGGCGCACCGTTCTTCGCCGACGACGCGCAGGCCAACACGCTGCGCCTGTCGTTCGTGACGGTGCCGCCCGAGCAGATCGAGCAGGGCGTCGCGCGCCTCGGCCAGTTGCTGCGCGAGCGCGTCTGACGCGACGCGCCGGGCCTGACCTGGTCCCGGCGCGCACCGATAGTTCACTACCACGAGGAAATACGACAGATGGCAAACGTCTACGACAAACTGAAGGCACTCGGCATCGAACTCCCCAGCGCGGGCGCACCGGCGGCGGCCTACGTGATGAGCGCGCAGAGCGGCAACACCGTCTACCTGTCCGGCCACATCGCCAAGAAGGACGGCAAGGTGTGGGTCGGCAAGCTCGGCGCGGACCTCTCCACCGACGACGGCAAGCTCGCCGCGCGCAACGTCGCGGTCGACCTGCTCGCCACGCTGCATGCGCACACCGGCGACCTGAACAAGGTCAAGCGCGTCGTCAAGCTGATGAGCCTCGTCAATTCGACGCTCGAGTTCACCGAGCAGCATCTCGTCACGAACGGTGCCTCCGAGCTGATCGCCGAGGTGTTCGGCGACGCCGGCAAGCATGCGCGCTCGGCGTTCGGCGTCGCGCAGATCCCGCTCGGCGCCTGCGTCGAGATCGAACTGATCGCGGAAATCGAATGACGCCCCGGCGCGTTCGCTTCAAGCAGGTCGACGTCTTCACGGCGGTGCCGATGCGCGGCAACCCGCTCGCGGTGATCTTCGACGCGGACGGCCTGTCCGATGCCGACATGCGGGCGATCGCGCACTGGGCGAACCTGTCGGAGACGACCTTCGTCTGCGAGCCGACCGATCCGGCCGCCGACTACCGCGTGCGGATCTTCACCACGGGCGGCGAGCTGCCGTTCGCGGGCCACCCGACGCTCGGCACCGCCCACGCGGTGCGCGAGGCGGGGCTCGCGCCGCGCACGCCCGGGCGCCTGATCCAGCAATGCGGCGCCGGGCTCGTCGAGCTGCGCGAGGCGGAGCACGGCCGGCGCGCGTTCGCGGCGCCGCCCGCGCGCGTCACGCCGCTGCCCGAGGCCGCGTGGCCGGCGCTGGCGGCCGCGCTGCGCAGCCCGGCGGTCCGCTTCGACGACGCGCCGCCGTGCGGCGTCGACAACGGCGCGCCGTGGCTGGTGGTGCGTCTCGCCACGGCCGCCGACTGCCTCGCGCTCGCCCCCGACGCGCAGGCGCTCGGCGCGCTCGTCGAATCGGTCGGCGCGCACGGACTGGCCGCCTACGCGCCGCACCCGGCCGGCGGCCCGGCCACCTTCGAGGTGCGCTGCCTGATGACGGGCGAGCAGTTCGGCCTCGGCGAGGATCCCGTCACCGGCAGCGCCAACGCCGCCATCGCCGGCCTGCTCGCCCGCGGCGGCCAGCCGACCGGGCGCGGCTACACGGTGCGCCAGGGCACCGCGATCGGCCGCGATGGCCGCGTGTCGGTCGAATACGACGACACCGGGAAAATCTGGATAGGCGGTGACGCCGTCACTGTGGTGGACGGCACGTTCCTGCTGCCCTGAGCCGCGCCGGGCGGGCATTTCGCGCCGCCCGGCCGCGCGCTCGCGGGACCGCTGCCCGCCCCCCTGCCGGTGCTTCGCGCGACACGCGCCGCCGGCGCCGGGCACCGGATGTTGCACGCCGCGCCTCGGTTTTTGCCCTCGCTATCTAATTCCCTTTTCAACCAGTAATATCGGGACTCATCGGTCGCCGTTGCAGCCGTCGGCGGCATGGTCGGATGATTCGTGGTACTGGCGTTCGGGCGTCGCCGCAGGCGCGCCGCGCCGGACCGCGCGTACCGGCCGGACCATTCACCCGGGCCGGGGCCGGCGCCGGGTTCAACCGGAAGATCGACCGCCTGTCGCGCGTCGCGCACGGGCGGCGAGTCGTTGAAGGAGTCGGATACCAAACCCAGCCCGCGAAGGTCGGGAGCGACACCACCGCGCGAGCGCGGCCGGGAGAGAGCCGGCCCCGCCGCGCCCAGGGCGGCGCGCAGGCGCGCCGCCGGTTCCACGCATGCCATCGCGAGCTGTCGTTGCCGTCGTGTCCAAACACGCATCCATGTCGATCAGCCGTTAGCCAGCCGATGAATTCTCCCCGTCACCTCGCCGCGCAGGCGCGACTGTCCCGTGGGCGCAAGACCCGCCGCCGCGCGCTGTTCGCGATCCCCGTGCTCGGCGTGATCGCGCTCGCGCTGCTGTGGGCGGTGATCGTCATGCGGCTGTCGGTCGAGAAGGACAGCGCCTATCGCGAGGCGGCCGCCTCCGCCGCGATCCTCTCCACCGCGCTCGAGCAGCACACCATCAAGGCGATCCACCAGGTCGACCAGATCACGCGCTTCGTCAAATACGAGTTCGAGAAGTCGCCCGACCACTTCAACCTCGCGAGCACGGTCGAGAAGGGCGTGGTGCCGAGCGACACGCTGATCCAGGTCTCGCTCGTCAACGCCGAGGGGCAGCTGCTCGCCAACACCAACGAACAGCACCCGAAGCCGCTCGACCTGTCGGACCGCGAGCACTTCCAGGTCCACGCGAGCCACAACGACGACGAGCTCTACATCAGCCGCCCGGTGCTCGGCCGCGTGTCGGGCCAGTGGACGCTGCAGATGACGCGCCGCCTCAACACCCCCGACGGCAGGTTCGCCGGCGTGGTGGTGGTGTCCGAGGATCCGAGCTACTTCACGAGCGACTTCTACAACAACGCCGCGATCGGCCGGGACGGCGTGATCGCGGTGGTGTCCGACACCGGCGCGGTGCTGGCCCGCCGCACCGGCTCGTCGGCCAACGCGGCGGGCGCGTTCTCGGCGAGCGGCGTCTACCCGATCGCCGAACGCGTCTCGGGCACCTATGCGGACCCGATCGACGGCACCCAGCGCATCGTCTCGTACCGGCACCTCGACGGCTATCCGCTCGGCGTGCTGGTGGGCCTCTCGCAGGCCGAGGAAATGGCCGACTACAACCACACGCGCAACGTCTATCTGCTGATGACGAGCTTCATCACGCTCGCGATGCTGGCGTTCTTCGGCGTGGCCACCGGCCTGATCGGCAAGCTGCTCGGGCGCGAGCGTGAGATGACCCAGCTCGCCGAATACGACCTGCTGACCGGCCTGGCGAACCGCTACACCACGCTGCGCGCGCTGCGCAACGAGGTGGCGCAGCCGTCGAGCCTGAAGCGGCTCGCGATCCTGTTCATCGATCTCGACAACTTCAAGACCGTCAACGACACGCTCGGCCACAACGCCGGCGACATCGTGCTGCAGATGACGGCGGCCCGCCTGTCCGACGCCGTGGCCGACCAGGGCACGCTCGCGCGGATCGGCGGCGACGAGTTCGTGGTGGTGGTCAAGGGCGACGGCGCCGAGGCGCGCGCGGTGCGGCTCGCCGAATCGGTGATCCGCATGTTCGGCAAGCCGTTCGACGTGCGCGGCAGCACCTTCGTGCTGCATGCGAGCATCGGCATCGCGCTGCATTCGGTGGCCAACGAGAGCGAGATCGACCTGCTCAAGAAGGCCGATCTGGCGATGTACAGCGCCAAGGATGCCGGCAAGAACTGCTACCAGTTCTACGCGCCGCACCTCTCGCATCGCGCCGACCACCTGATGCGCTGGGAACAGCAGCTGCGCGTGGCGCTGGCCGAGGGGCAGCTGTTCCTTGCCTACCAACCGAAGATCGACCTGGCGCGGCGCTGCATCACCGGCTTCGAGGCGCTGGTGCGCTGGGACCATCCCGAGCACGGCGTGATCGCCGCCAACGAGTTCATCTCGATCGCCGAATCGACCGGGCTGATCGTGCCGATCGGCGACTACGTGGTGCGCACCGCTTGCCGGCAGCTCGCGCGCTGGCGCGAGGAAGGCCACGACACGCTGACGCTGGCCGTCAACATCTCGCCCGTGCAGTTCTGGCGCGGCGACCTGATCGAGACGATCTCGGACGCGCTCGACGAAACGCGCATCAACGCGAGCCGGCTCGAGATCGAGATCACCGAGACCGCGATGATGGAGTACCCCGACCTCGTCTCGGACAAGATCGTCGCGCTGAAGAAGCTCGGCATCCGCATCGCGCTCGACGATTTCGGCACCGGCTATTCTTCGCTGTCCTACCTGCACCGCTTCGCCGTCGATACGCTGAAGGTGGACCGTTCGTTCGTGCAGGCGATCCCGGCCGACCGCAGCGTCTGCGTGATGGTGTCGTCGATCGTCCATCTCGCGCGCGCGCTCGGGCTGACGGTGGTGGTCGAGGGCACCGAGACCGACGAGCAGGTCGCGTGGCTCTCGGCGCTGGGACCGATCCAGGCGCAGGGCTTCCTGTTCTCGCGCCCGGTGCCGGCCGACGCGATTCCCGCCCTGCTCGCGCGCTTTGGCGTGTGCGGCGCGCGCGAGCCGCGCGATACGCCGCCGCGCGCGCTCGCCAACTTCACCGACGCGCCGGGCGACGGCCGCACGCAGTGAGCGACAGCGACAGCGGAGGCAGCCGCAGCGGCGGCCGCGCAATCGCCGCGATGAACACGGCAGCAGAAGCGATGCGACAGCGACAGCGGTAACGACAGCGGTAACGACAGCAGCAACGGCAACCGCGCCCGCCGTGCGAAACCCGCCCCGCACGGCCGCGCGTCACGGCGACGTGAACAAGCGCGGGCCGCCCGACCACCGGGCCGGCCCGTGGCCAAAAAGGCGGAATCGACGCCGCGCTGGCCGGCGCACGTCGCTGAGAGCGAACAACAACATGAATACGACAACCGATGGCGCCGTCGCGAGCGGCGAGCGGGAATCCCTGTGGTCGCTGTTCTGGATCGTCGCGGGCGTGTCCGCGGTGTCATGGGGCGGCCTCGCGATGATGGCGCAGCTCGAGCGCCATTACGTCGAGCGCACCGGGCGGCTCGACCCCGCCGCCTACGCCGATCTCGTCGCGCTCGCCTGGATCGTGCCCGGCCCGGTCGGCTGCAACGTCGCGATCCAGCTCGGGCAGGCGCTGCGCGGGCGTGCCGGCGCCTGGCTCGCCGGCATCGCGAGCGTGCTGCCGTTCTTCGTGCCGATGACGCTGTTCGCGATCTTCTATCGCGCGCCCGCGGTGCGCTCGCTCGCGGCGCCGATGCTGCTGCACGCGTTCGGCATGGTGCTCGCCGCGCTGATCGGCGTGACCTGGCGGCGCCAGATCCGCACGCTCGCGACCGGGCCGGCCGAGCGGCTGGTGGCGGCCGTGGCGACCGTGCTGCTGATGACGGCGCACCGGCCGGGCGCGTTCGTCGCGATCCTCGCGGGCGCGTTCGCCTGGGGCTGGTTCAGCAGCACGGCGCGCGGCGCGGTGCCAAGGCTGCGACCGGCCGGTGCCGAGCGCCCGGTCCTGCTGGCGCTGGCACTGCTGGTGGTGCTGTTCGCGCTGCCGCTGCCGGACGTCGTCGAGGCGAAACTGTTGTGGATGCGGCTCGCCGGCGCCGGCATGACGCTGTTCGGCGGCGGCTTCTCGGCGCTGCCGGTGCTGAAGGCGCTGTTCGTCACGCCGGCCACCGGCCTGTCCGACAGCGATTTCACGCTGGCCTTCGCGCTCTCGCCGGTCTCGCCCGGGCCGCTGTTGAACGTCGTACCGTTCCTCGGCTACCTGATGGACGGCTGGCGCGGCGCGCTGCTCGGCACGGCCGCGCTGTTCATCCCGTCGGGCTGCCTGGTGGTGCTGGCGCAGCGGCACCTGCACCGGCTGCGCCGCAACCCGCGCTTCGAGCACGGCATGCGGATGCTGCGCGCGGCCACCACCGGATTTCTCGCGATCGCGGTGGTGCGAATCCTGATCGGCATGCCGGCCGTGCCCGGCTATTGGGCGATCGGCGCGCTGGCCTGCCTCGCGTTCGCGCGCTTCGGCGTGCCGGTCTACGCCGTGTACGGGACCGTGGCGGCCGGCTGCTGGGGATGGCTGCTGTTCGCGGCGCACTGAGCGGCGCGCCCCGGGGCGCGATCGGGCCGCGTGATCGGGCCGTGCATCGCGCGCCGCCGTTCCGGCAACGCGCGATGCGGGGAAAACGGATGGAGGAGCGCGGGAAAGTGGCGACGGCGCGATGCGGTGCCGGTGGCAACCGGCCGGGCCGGCGTCGTGCCCGACCGGCAGCGCGTGCCGTGCGCGCGTCAGAAGCCGCGCGAGAGGATCGCGAAGGCGATCGTCACGACGCCGAGCACAAGGTTCACCATCACCAGCGTGCGCATCGCCGAGACCGCGCGCGCGCCATCCGGCCAGTTCTGCGCCTGCACGGCGCGACGGATGCGCGGGAAGATCGCGAAGCGGATATGGCCGAAGATCAGCATCATCAGCACGCCGATGCCGGCCATCGCGTGCAGCGGCCAGGTCGCGTGCGCGCCGCCGAACGCCGTCAGCAGATAGCCGCCCGTGAGCAGCGTGACGATCACGGCACCCGCCACCCAGTTGAAGAAGCGGCCGAACACGGCTTCCACGAGCGGCAGCCGCAGCTGCGGCGAGAGATCCGACAGCGCGGGGCGCAGGCAGAAATGCGCGAACACCATTCCGCCCACCCACACCGCGACGGCGAGAAGGTGGAGAAACAGCGCAACGGCGATGGCGTGGGACATGAGCAATCCTGTGGGGGGTCGTTATTGGATGAAACGGGGTGAAAACCCGGCGGCATCGCCGCGAACGGCGACGCGACGGCCGCGGCATGACCGGGTTCGACCGCCGCGCGCCCGGTCGGTTCGGCCGGGCGCGCGATTTCGGGTGAAATCGCCCGAAATCGCGGCGCGCGGCACGCGCCGGCCGTCATGTACGAAGACGCGTGCCCGCTCGCCAAGCCTTCATGAAAAAGCCCCGGGAGCGCCCGTAAGGGGGCGCCACCGGGGCCACGGATGCCACCGCGGCCGGCACCCGCGGCCCGCGTCAGTCGAGGATCGGCCGCAGGCCGGTCGGCTTCAGCTTCACGTCGGGCGCACGGCCCTTGCGCGCGCGCTTGCCGACACACGGCGCGAGCGCCGCGCCGGCCAGCGTGAGCTCCTGCGCCTTGCCGCCCCGGCCGGTGCCGAGCAGCACGACGCCGCGGCCGTCGATCGCGAGCGCCTGCGCGAGCGTCTCCTTGTCTTCGAGCGCCATCAGGATCACGCCGCGCCCGCCCGCCGAGAGCGTCTTCATCTCGTCGAGGCCGAACACCAGCAGGCGCCCCTGCCCGGACAGGCAGGCCACCTGCGTGGCGAGCGGCATCACCGGCATCGGCGCGAGCGGCTCGGCGCCCTCGTCGATCGTCATGAACGCCTTGCCGGCCTTCACGCGGCTCACCATGTCGCCGAGCTTCGCGATGAAGCCGAAGCCGTTGCTCGACGCCAGCAGCAGTTGCTGCTCGGCGCTGGCCGCGAAATAGTGCATCAGGTGCGAGCCCGATTCGAGTTCGATCAGCGAGGTGACGGGCACGCCGTCGCCGCGCCCGCCCGGCAGCACCTGCACCGGTACCGAATGCACGCGGCCCTTGCTGGCCCACGCGATCAGCACGTCCGGCGTGCGGCACTGGAACGCCGCGTAGAGCCCGTCGCCGGCCTTGAACGTGAAGCTCGCCGGATCGAGCCCGTGGCCCTTCAGCGCGCGCACCCAGCCCTTCTGCGAGACCACCACCGTGACCGGCTCGTCCACCACCTTCGCCTCGAACGTCGCGCGCTTCTCCTGCTGGATCAGCGTGCGGCGGTCGTCGCCGAACTGCTTCGCGTCGCCCTCGATCTCCTTGATCATCAGGCGCTTCATCGCGCTTTCGTTGGCGAGCAGGTCCTCGAGCTTCGCCTTCTCGGCGCGCAGCTCCTCCAGTTCCTTCTCGATCTTGATCTTCTCGAGCCGCGCGAGCTGGCGCAGCCGGATTTCGAGGATGTCGTCGGCCTGGCGCTCGGTCAGCCCGAACGCCGACATCAGCGCGGCCTTCGGCTCGTCCGACTCGCGGATGATGCGGATCACCTCGTCGATGTTGAGGAAGACGATCATCCGCCCTTCGAGGATGTGGATCCGGTCGTCGACCTTGCTCAAGCGATGGCGGCAGCGCCGCGTCAGCGTGAGCTGGCGGAACCGCACCCACTCGCCGAGGATCGTGCCGAGCCCCTTCTGCGCGGGCCGGCCGTCGTTGCCGATCATCACGAGGTTGAGCGGCGCGTTCGATTCGAGGCTGGTGTGCGCGAGCAGCGACTGCACGAACTCGGCCTGGTCGAGGCTGCGCGACTTCGGCTCGAACACGAGCCGCACCGGCGCGTCCTTGCCCGACTCGTCGCGCACCGCGTCGAGCAGGTCGAGCATCGTCTTGCGCGTGTTGACCTGTTCCGGCGAGAGCGTCTTCTTGCCAGCCTTGATCTTCGGGTTGGTCAGTTCCTCGATCTCCTCGAGCACCTTCTGGCCCGAGGTGTTCGGTGGCAGCTCGGTGACCACCAGCTGCCACTGGCCGCGCGCGAGATCCTCGATCTTCCAGCGCGCGCGCACCTTCAGGCTGCCGCGGCCGATCTCGTAGGCGGCCGCGATGTCGGCGTCGCTCGAGATGATCTGGCCGCCGCCCGGGAAGTCCGGCCCCGGCACGATCTGCATCAGCTCGGCGTGCGTGAGCTTCGGATTGCGGATCAGCGCGACCGCGGCCGTCGCGATCTCGCGCAGGTTGTGCGACGGGATCTCGGTGGCGAGACCGACCGCGATGCCCGAGGCGCCGTTGAGCAGCGCGAACGGCAGGCGCGCCGGCAGCAGCTTCGGCTCCTCGAACGAGCCGTCGTAGTTCGGCATGAAGTCGACCGTGCCCTGGTCGATCTCGTCGAGCAGCAGCTTCGCGATCGGCGTGAGGCGCGCCTCGGTGTAACGCATCGCGGCCGCGCCGTCGCCGTCGCGCGAGCCGAAGTTGCCCTGGCCGTCGATCAGCGGATAGCGCATCGAGAAATCCTGCGCGAGCCGCACCAGCGCGTCATAGGCGGACTGGTCGCCGTGCGGGTGGTACTTGCCGAGCACGTCGCCGACCACGCGCGCCGATTTCACGGGCTTGGCGTTGTCGCCGAGGCCCATCTCGTTCATCGCGTAGAGGATCCGGCGCTGCACCGGCTTCTGGCCGTCGCAGACGTCCGGCAGCGCGCGGCCCTTGACCACGCTGACCGCGTAGCCGAGGTAGGCGCTCTCGGCGTAATGGCCGAGCGTCAGCACCTCGCCGCCGTCGGGCGGCGGGGGCGGCGGCGGATCGAAAAAGTCGGGAGTGTTGTCGTCCATCGGGTATCGCTTCCGTATGCTTCTCGTATCGGTTCGAGGCGGCAGGCGCTCATCTCGGGCGGGCGTGCCGCCGCTCAGATGTCGGCTTCGACCTCGTTGCCCTTTTCTTCCAGCCAGCTGCGGCGCGCGGCGGCTTCGCCCTTGCCCATCAGCATCGTCATGCGCGAGACCGTCGCGTCGTAGTCGAGCTGGCCGAGCGCGACCGGCATCAGGCGCCGCGTGTCGGGATTCATGGTGGTGTCCCACAGCTGCTCGGCGCTCATTTCGCCGAGGCCCTTGAAGCGGCTGATGGTCCACTGCGTGTCGCGCACGCCGTCCTTGCGCAGCTTGTCGAGGATCGCCTCAAGTTCGCCGTCGTCGAGCGCGTAGAGCTTCTGCGCCGGCTTCTTGCCGCGCGCCGGCGCATCGACGCGGAACAGCGGCGGGCGCGCCACGAACACGTTGCCACGCTCGATCAGCTGCGGGAAATGCTTGAAGAACAGCGTGAGCAGCAGCACCTGGATGTGCGCGCCATCCACGTCCGCGTCCGACAGGATGCAGATCTTGCCGTAGCGCAGGTTCGAGAGATCGACGGTGTCGTCGGGGCCGTGCGGATCGACGCCGATCGCCACCGAGATGTCGTGGACCTCGTTGTTCGCGAACAGGCGGTCGCGCTCGGTCTCCCAGGTGTTGAGCACCTTGCCGCGCAGCGGCAGGATCGCCTGGTATTCCTTGTCGCGGCCCATCTTCGCCGAGCCGCCCGCCGAATCGCCCTCGACCAGGAACAGCTCGTTGCGCGCGATGTCCTGCGTCTCGCAGTCGGTCAGCTTGCCCGGCAGCACCGCGACGCCCGAGCTCTTGCGCTTCTCCACCTTCTGGCCGGCGCGCGTGCGCGCCTGGGCCTGCTTGATCACCAGTTCGGCCAGCTTCTTGCCGTGCTCGACGTGCTGGTTCAGCCACAGTTCGAGCGCCGGACGCGCGAACGACGAGACCAGCTTCACCGCGTCGCGGCTGTTGAGCCGCTCCTTGATCTGCCCCTGGAACTGCGGGTCCAGCACCTTCGCCGACAGCACGAACGACACGCGCGCGAACACGTCCTCGGCCAGCAGCTTGACGCCCTTCGGCTGCAGGTTGTGCAGCTCGACGAAGCTCTTGACCGCCTGATAGAGCCCGTCGCGCAGGCCCGACTCGTGGGTGCCGCCGGCCGGCGTCGGGATCAGGTTCACGTAGGATTCGCGCGTGAGCGAGCCTTCCTCGCTCCAGGCCACCACCCACGAGGCGCCCTCGCCGTCGGCGAAGCTGTCGTCGCCCGACTTCGCATCGGCGAAGCGCTCGCCCTCGAACAGCGGGATCAACAGCTCGCTGCCGTTCATCTCGTCGAGCAGGTAGCCGCGCAGGCCGTCCTCGTACTTCCAGCTCTGCCGTTCGCCCGACTTCTCGTTGACCAGCACCACCTCGACGCCCGGCAGCAGCACCGCCTTCGAGCGCAGCAGCCGCTGCAGCTCGCCGAGCGGCAGGTTCGGCGAATCGAAATACTTGCCGTCGGGCCAGACGCGCACGCGCGTGCCCGACTTCTTCTCGCCGCGGCCGGCCGCCTGCGTGACGAGCGGCTTGACCACGTCGCCGTGCGCGAAGCCGAGCTCGGCGCACTTGCCCTCGCGCCAGACCGTGACGTCGAGCCGCGTGGCGAGCGCATTCGTGACCGACACGCCCACCCCGTGCAGGCCGCCCGAGAACGTGTAGGCGCCGCCCGCGGCCTTGTCGAACTTGCCGCCCGCGTGCAGCCGCGTGAACACGATCTCGACCACCGGCACGCCTTCGTCCGGATGCAGGCCGAACGGGATGCCGCGGCCGTCGTCCTCGACCGAGACCGACTGGTCCGCGTGCAGGGTGACCGTGATCTGCTTGCCGTGACCGCCGAGCGCCTCGTCCGAGGCGTTGTCGATCACTTCCTGAATGATGTGCAGCGGGTTTTCGGTACGCGTGTACATACCGGGCCGCTGCTTGACGGGCTCGAGGCCCTTCAGCACCTTGATCGATGCTTCGCTGTAGGCCGCTGCGGGCTTTTTCGTGGACATAGGCGCCAGTTTCGTCAATCGTCCGGGTGCTTGCCGGCCGCCGGGGCCGACAAGCGCGCGGACAAAACGTTGAATTCGATAAACGAGCCGATCGAAACAATGCGGTTACGCGACTGCTCCGAAAGCGGGCGGCACGCCGGCGCCGCGAGAGGCGCCGGGGGCCGGAACGCGGCGTATTTTACTGGTTCCTTGCGTGAGCGCTCATGACGGCTTGCGCTTGGCCTCGAGTTCTTCCCAGCGCTCCAGCGCCGCAAGCAACGCGTCGTCGAGCGCCGCGAACCGTTCCGTCAGCCGCGTGCCCTCCTTCGCGTCGCGCGCGAAGATCGAGCCGTCCTCGAGTTTTTCGTTGATCGCCTTCTGCTCGGCTTCGAGCGCCGCGATCTTTTCCGGCAGCGCGTCGAGCTCGCGCTGCTCGTTGAACGAGAGCTTGACCGTGCGCTGCGCGTTGCGCCCGCCGGCGGCTGCCGCACCGGCGCCGGCCGCGCTCGCCGCGCCCTTGCCCGCCTCGTCCTTCGCCGCCGGCTCGCGTCGGGCCGCGTCCTGCGTGAGTTCGTCGGCGCGCGTGCGCTGCACCTGCCAGTCCGAGAAGCCGCCCACGTACTCGCGCCAGCGGCCGTTGCCTTCCGAGGCGATCACCGAGGTGACCACGTTGTCGAGGAACGCGCGATCGTGGCTGACCAGCAGCACCGTGCCGTCGTAGTCGGCCAGCAGTTCTTCGAGCAGTTCGAGCGTCGGGATGTCGAGATCGTTGGTCGGTTCGTCGAGCACCAGCACGTTGGCCGGCCGCGCGAACAGGCGCGCCAGCAGCAGGCGGTTGCGTTCGCCGCCCGACAGCGAACGCACCGGCGAGCGCGCGCGCTCCGGCGCGAACAGGAAATCGCCGAGGTAGCTCATCACGTGCTTCTTCACGCCGCCGATCTCCACCCACTCGCTGCCCGGGCTGATCGTGTCGGCCAGGCTCCTGTCGAGGTCGAGCTGCGCGCGCATCTGGTCGAAGTAGGCCACCTGCAGGTTCGTGCCGGTGCGCACCTTGCCCTCGTCCGGCGTCAGTTCGCCGAGGATCAGCTTCAGCATGGTGGTCTTGCCGACGCCGTTCGGGCCGATCAGGCCGATCTTGTCGCCGCGCATCACCGTGGCCGTGAAGCGGTCGATGTAGGTGCGGCCGTCGTAGCGGATCGTCACGTCGGTCAGTTCCGCGACGATCTTGCCCGACTTCTCGCCCTGCGCCACGTCGAGCCGCACGTTGCCCTGCGTCGAGCGGCGCTCCGAGCGCTCCTCGCGCATCTGCACGAGCCGCGCGATGCGGCCCACGCTGCGCGTGCGGCGCGCCTCCACGCCCTTGCGGATCCAGACTTCTTCCTGCGCGAGCAGCTTGTCGAACTTCTCGTTTTCCACGCGCTCGACTTCGAGCTGCTGCGCCTTGCGCGTCTGGTAGCCCGAGAAGTTGCCCGGATAGGACAGCAGGCGGCCGCGGTCGAGTTCGACGATGCGCGTGGCGACGCGGTCGAGGAACGCGCGATCGTGGGTGATGAACAGCACGCTGGAGCGCTGCGAGATCAGCAGTTCTTCCAGCCAGCGGATGCCTTCGAAATCGAGGTGGTTGGTCGGCTCGTCGAGCAGCAGCACGTCCGGCTGCAGCACCAGCGCGCGGGCCAGCGCGACGCGCTTCTTCATCCCGCCCGAGAGCGCTTCCACCTGGTTCGCGCCGTCCAGGCCGATCTGCGCGAGCGTGGTGGCGACGCGGGTGCGCCAGTTCCAGGCGTCGGCCGTGTCGAGCGCCGACTGCAGCGTGTTCATGCGCGCCAGCAGCGCGTCGTGCTCGGCGCCTTCCGGCGTATCCGCGAGGCGGTGCGCGATCGTGTCGAACTCGTCGAGCAGCGCCTGCGTGTGCGCGAGGCCCGAGGCCACCGCGTCGAACACCGACTGCCCCGGCTCGAATTCGGGCTCCTGGGACACATAGACCGTCACCAGATCCTGCTGGCGCGTGACCAGGCCGTCGTCGGGGCGCGCGAGCTCCGCGACGATCTTCAGCAACGACGACTTGCCCGCGCCGTTGCGGCCGATCAGACCGACGCGCTCGCCGGCTTCGAGCGAGAAATCCGCGTGATCCAGCAACGCGACGTGACCGAACGCAAGCTGCGCGCCGGTAATGGAATAGAGCGACATGGGGAAGACGGCGAAGAGAAGGATTCGGAAACGCCCATTGTAACGGGCATCGGGCCGGGCGCCGTACCGGCCGGTCGGCCAGCGTGACGGAGGCGGGGAGGAAGCCGGTGAAAAGCGTGGAGGGTGGCGGGAAAATGCCTCGGTGCTCGAGTGCGGGGCCGCCCGGCGCCGGCCCGCGAGCGGGCGGACGGCGCGAGACGGGTGAAATGCGGGGCGAAATGCGGGCGAAATGCGGCGGCGGCTTACTTGACGTCGATGTGGATCGTCTGGCTCATGTCGGGGCCATAGGAGCGATGCGCGCCGTCACCGAACTGCAGCGTGAGCGTGTGCGGACCGGGCGGCAGCTTCAGGTCGGTTTCGGTCTGGCCTTTGCCGAAGTGCAGCGAGCGCTCCGTGGCGGGGATCACCTGATCCTTCGGCACCGGGCCGCCGTCGATCTCGAGGTGATGATGCCCCGTGTTCGGCGTCAGGTCGCCGGCCGGCTTGATCGCCATGCCGTCGACGCCGAACACGACGTGAACCGGGTTCGATACCGTGGCGCCGTCCTTCGGCGCGACGAAATACACGCGCGGCTGCGCGGCATGCGCAACGCCGGCGGACGCGGCAAGCGCGGTTGCGCAAAGCGTGGCGGCCATCCATCGTTTGCTGATCATCGTTCTCTCCTGTTTCCTGTTGCCCGGTGAGCCTGCTGTCAGGCGGGTCGGGCAGATCGGGGGGAAGGGGTGACGCGCGGCAAGCATACACCGTGAGGGACGGGGGCGGGGTTGAGCGAGTGTCGGGCGGTCGGGGGCGGTGTTTCGGGTATATTGCGCGGTTTGCTGGCTCGGGGCGCGCTTCGCGCTTGGGGTCGGCTGCAGTTGACGGTGGGTGATTGAACGGCGCCGTCGCGGTCCTTTTTCACGTTTTTCAAGTATTCAGTATGGTTGTCGGGATTACCGTCATGAGCGAAGTGGTCGAGTACAAGAGCTGGGTCTGCCTGATCTGCGGCTGGATCTATAACGAGGCGGAAGGGCTGCCCGATGACGGCATCCCGGCCGGCACGCGGTTCGCGGACCTGCCGGCCGACTGGCGCTGCCCGCTTTGCGATGTGGGCAAGGACGATTTTGTCGCCGTGGAGTTTTGAGCGGCCGGCCCCGAAGGCGGGTCGGGCTTGCTGCGGGACGCCGTGAGCGATCGTGAGTGGGGATCGAGTACGGCTTCCGGCTGCGGCGGTCTTTGCTATACTCTCCCCCGCTGAACGGCCGCCAGAGACACGCGTTGCATGGTGAGTCGGGCCGTTTTGGCGTGGTGAAGCGAGGCATTGGCACAAAGCGTTACGCCAGCTTCCATGCCAGCCGCGGCGCCTTGGCCTTGCCGCCGGCAAACGGCCCGCTTCGCGACTATCCACTCCCCGTAGTTCAATGGATAGAACAAGCGCCTCCTAAGCGCTAGATACAGGTTCGATTCCTGTCGGGGGGACCAGTCAGGTTCCCAAAGCCTCCCAAGATTGCCTAAAAAACCCCGCAGAGCCTTGCTGTGCGGGGTTTTTTGCTGTCGACCTACCTATTTATTACTAGCCAAGTTCGGTAGAGCACTTTCCGGTAGGTAGGCGAATGCCGTCAAATTCGATGCCCCGTGCAGTTGGCTTCTACATCACGCCCCGCACCGCTCACCCTGCTGTCAGCCTGCAAAACCAAGTTTCGCCGTCTGGCAGACGGCAAGCGGCTTTGTCCTCAATCAGGGCCAGGCAGGTCACGCGAGCCTCGAAGCGTTCGGTACGCGTCTGAAACTGGCCAAGACCAATCCCGTCTGGGAAGGCGTAACCGGAACAGTGAGGACGCAATCAGCCGCTCGCTGGAAAAAATGGAACAGCTCAAAATCAGAAAGCGACGCGTGCATCGGCCGTAAAGCGTCGAGAGGGTTTGCAGCCGCCGGAAGTGGTGTCATCGGCGCAATGCCGCCGATGGCACGATCAGCGCGATGCCCTGTTATCGCGACGCCGCAAACCGGCCAATGCTTCGATGAGTCGAGCAGGAAAGGAACGGCACGGACCCGCCCGTCGCCTCGTCGGCCGCCATCCCCCCGACGCCCTCGCCCACGGCTCCACCGATCACCTAGCCGCGCCGGTTTTTTTACTGCAAACTCCCGCCACGCCCGCTGCCTCGGGCATCTCGCATCGACCACCAGGCAAGCGAAGAAAGCCCGCGAACGCATCCCGAGCAACGAACGCTACCGTCACGCCGCCAATCACCACCACGAACCGCCGGATGGAACAAGCCGCCATGCAGGACCCGAAACAACTCCCACCCATCGACGAAGTGATCTTCGCCGATGATTTCCTGCGTGCGGACGAAAACGGTCTGCCCGCGGCTTCCCGAGGGAACCGCCAATTCCTGCGCGCCTTCTTCGGTACCGCCGCTGCGCGGCTGGGCTGGCGTGTGCGGGAAATCAGCCCACAATCGCAAGGCGGCGAAATCCCGCTGGCCGACATCATGGCGGCCCTGAACCTGCCGCGCAGCCCGGACGGCTGGGCCGCCGCATGCACAGCCGACCTGGGCCGGGCAGCCAACCACCTGCACCACCTCGCGCTGACACCGGCCAGCCTCGTGATCGGCTGGGGCATGCCGCCATCCGTGCTGCAGTACATCGACCGCCAGGGTGCGGCGTTCATCGACGTGGAAATCCACTCGATCCGCTTCACCCGCGACCTGCATCTGGCGATGCGCACCAACGACGCCGGCATCCGCCACGAACTCGAGCAGTTGCGCATCGACGACGAGCTATTCTGGGCCGCCGCGGCCGGCCTGCGCGGCCACTTCGCGCGGCGCGCGAAAACCTTCGTCGCGCGCCCCGATCTGAGCGTGGGCGTGTTCGTCGGGCAGATGGACATCGACCTGGCCTTGGTCCGCGACGGCCGCCTGATCGGGCCGGCCGACTTTATCGAACCCATCGCGCAATGGGCGCAGCAGGTCGATCTGCTGGCCATCTGCCCGCACCCCGCCCAGAAGGATACGAGCCTGCTGCACGCGCTGCTGGACCGAATCCCCAACGCCACGCTCATCAGCCGCAACACCTACAACCTGCTCTGCGCGGAGAATCTCGCGTTCGTCGGCGCGATCTCGTCGGGCGTGCTCAAGGAGGCGGCCTACCTCGGCTGCAACGACATCCGCCAGCTGGCCGTCGACGATCGCAATATCGCCAGCCTGCTGCCGGCCACCTGCTCGCCGTGGATTCCGGTCCGGCTCGAAGTTGCCAGCCGTGGCTCGCTGGACGCGCTCTCGAAAGCGCGGCAAGGCAGCCCGGTCCCGCCTGCACCGGCCGGTCGGCCCGCGGCGTTCCCCGACGACATGCTCAACACCATCTTTGGCTACCGCTGGGGCTTCGATCCGTCAGCGAACGGCCTGCCCGAGCTTCCCACGCTCGCGCCGGGCGCGTCGCTGAGCATCGCCGCCGATGCGCCCGGCGCGGCCAGCGCCGCGTTCGCGCACGGCTGGCACGCGCCCGAACCCTGGGGCGTCTGGAGTGCCGAGCCGCGCGCCTGCCTGGCCGTGCTGCTGGAAGACCTCGAACCGGGCGTCGGCTATGAACTGTCGCTCTATGGCCATCCGTGGGTGCCGGCCGGCGCCACGCCGCCCGCCATACGCCTCGTGGTCAACGGCCGCGAGTGCCAGCTCCGCTCCAGCCAGGAAAGCGGCATGGAATGGGCGCTTCAGCTCGACGCCGACACCCTCGGGCGCCGCCTGCTGCTCATTACCGCCGACGTGCGCGGGGCGCTGCGGCCATGCGACGTGGGCGGTGCCCCGAACGACACGCGCGCGTTCGGACTCGGGATGCGATACCTCACGCTGCAGAAGATCGCGCCCGCCGAAGCCGAACCTGAAGCCGAACCTGAACCTGAACCCAAACCAGAACCCAAACCAGAAGCCGTGTAGATCAGGGCCGCCGGCAACCGCCCGGCGATCGCCTCGTGCGTGGTCCCGTCAGCTCGGTAAAATCGTCCCCTGTCATCGCGCACTGCCGCGCTGCAGGATCAGCGTGACGGGCTGCGAATCGACGCAGTGCAACTGGTTTTCATACAGCTTCTCGTAATAGACCTGCACCGTCCCGCCATCGATCGACACGATATCGTCGCCGGGGCGGACGCCCGCCTTGTCGGCCGCCGAACCCAACACGACGGATCCGATCTTCTCCTTGCCCTCGAATACCCATGGAGTCAATCCGGTCGTCAGCTTGCGCCGCGGGTGCGCCGCGCATCCCGGCGAGGATTGCGCACGCGGCGTCAGCCGCGTCGCGCCGCACCGGTTGTCGACGGCGATGTCGAAAGTCTTCAGCCCCTGCAATCCGGGAGTGCCGTCGATGAGGGGGACATGCAGAACAACGCCCCGTCAGGGCACCTGCAGCGGATCGACACTGTGCGAAAGCCTGATGTCGTCAATCTGCCGATCGCCCGGCGAAATCGGTGCCTGCACAGGCGCATGGAGGTAACGCATCAGGCCGCGCGGCTTCCAGGCGACGATCGTCGTGGATTTCCGGTTCGTGCCGAATTGCGCCTTTCCGATTTCCGAACTTTCCAGAAACCAAACTCCCCGTCATCGAGCGTCAGGGCAAAATCGCCGATGCCTTTCCCGCCGTCGAACTGGACCGTGGCAATCGGCATCCTGATGTCATCCAGCGTTTCCTGCTTCAACTCGGTGGCACCCGATGCGGGCTCGCCGAGCCGGTCGGTCACGAGGATCTGGCAATGCGAAAAATCGGTCTTCACGACCCTGTCGCGAATCGTGTCCATTCTGTTGGTATGGACAGGCTACCCGGCGCGGCACTCCGGCCGTTGGCGATTTCATCGTGACGCGTGACCGGATAGAGGGTGTGGCCGACGCCACCCCGCAGGCCGCGCGGCGAGCGACCATATCGCGGAAGTACGTCACGCCGGCGGCGTCATCGGGCGGCCCGCCGGCCGGCCCCGCCCATATGGCGCAGCCAGCTATCCTTGTGCGGATAAATTGGTGGTGCCGAGGCGCCGCCTGCGCCCAGAATCGATGCGATCGACAACCGCCGGCCCGGCCGTGCGCCGAACGGCAGCCGGGCGCCGCTTCCCCCATCGACACGACGCCATGCCACTCCGTTCCTTCCGCGCCCGCCTCGCGCCAGCGCGAAGCCGCGCCTTCGCCCTGCTGACGCATCTCCTCACCGCCATCGCGCTCGCCACGGCCCTGCCACCCACCGCCGAAGCCGCACCGCACGGCACGCTCGTGTTCTGCAGCGAAGGCAGCCCGGCCGGCTTCGATCCGGGCCAGCACACCACCAGCACCGATTTCGACGCCAGCACGAACACCGTCTACAACGAACTCGTGCAGTTTCGCAACGGCACGCTCGATCTCGAGCCGGGGCTCGCGACGAGTTGGGAGAGTTCGGCGGACCAGCGCGTCTACACGTTCCACCTGCGCCGCGGCGTGAAATTCCAGACCACGGCGTGGTTCCACCCGACGCGCGACTTCAACGCCGACGACGTGCTGTTCACGTTCAACCGCATGCTCGATCCGCAGCTGCCGTTTCGCAAGGCCTACCCGACGAGTTTCCCGTATTTCAGCGACCTCGGCTTCGACCGCAACATCGCGCGCATCGAGAAGCTCGACGACAACACGGTGCGCTTCGACCTCAGGACGCCCGACGTGATCTTCGCGCGCAATCTCGCGATGAGCTTCGCGTCGATCCTGTCGGCCGAGTACGCCGCGCAGTTGAGCGCGCGCCACCGCGAGGCCGACATCAACCAGCTGCCGGTGGGCACCGGGCCCTTCGTGTTCCGCTCGTACCAGAAGGACGCGCTGATCCGCTACGACGCGAATCCCGATTACTGGCGGCCCCAGGACGTCGGGCTCGCGCATCTGGTGTTCGCGATCACGCCCGATCCGGGCGTGCGGATCCAGAAGCTCGCGAGCGGCGAATGCCAGGTCTCGGTGTTTCCGCGCCCGGCGGACCTCGAGGTCGTCAAGCGCAATCCCGCGCTGAAGCTCGTCTCGGGCGTCGGCTTCAACGTCGGCTTTCTCGCCTACAACACGCAGCATGCGCCGCTCGACCGCGTCGAGGTGCGCCGCGCGCTCGACATGGCGATCGACAAGCCGGCGATCATCGCGGCAGTGTTCGGGGGCAACGCGCGCGTCGCGACGAATCCGATGCCGCCGGCGCAATGGTCGTACAACCCGACGCTGAAGGATGCGCCGCACGACCCGGCCGCCGCACGCGCCCTGCTCGCGAAGGCGGGCCTCGCGAACGGCTTCGACCTCACGCTATGGGCCATGCCGGTGCAGCGTCCCTACAACCCGAACGCGCAGTTGATGGCGCAGATGATCCAGCAGGACTGGGCGAAGATCGGCGTGCGCGCGCGGATCGTCAGCTACGAATGGGGCGAATACAACCGCCGTGCCAAGCAGGGCGGCGAGCACGACGCGCTGCTCTACGGCTGGTCGGGCGACAACGGCGACCCCGACAACTGGCTCGGCGCGCTGCTCGGCTGCGACGCCGTCCACGGCGGCAACGTCTCGAAGTGGTGCGATCCGGCGTTCGACGCGCTGATCGCGAAGGCGCGCGCCGAGGCCGACGTGAAGGCGCGCACGGCGCTCTACGAGCAGGCGCAGGTGATCTTCAAGCAGCAGGTGCCGTTCACGCCGATCGCGCATTCGATCGTCTCGCTACCGGCCTCGAAGCGCGTCGAGGGGCTGGTGTTCTCGCCGCTCGGCAGCCACCGGTTCGACGGCGTCTCGCTGCACTAGCGCGGCCACGGCCATGCGGCGGCGCATGGCCGGCTCGTTCGGGACCGGCCGCCACGGACGGAGCGCGCGGCCGGCCGTTGAAGCCGCGCGGGGTCGCTCACGAATCCTCGTCCTCGTCCTTCACCTTGCCGTCCTTGATCGTGTTCAGCATCTTCTGCTCGGTGTCCTCGATGTACTTCATCATGTGCCGCTCCATCATCCGCTCGCCAAGTGCCAGACTGGTCGCGTCGTCGAGTTCGCCGCCATGTTCCGGCGTCGGGAACTGCATCACGGCGCCGTTGAGCCGCGGCATCGGATTGTCGCCGGTCGGCATCAGGCTCAGCCGGTCCATCGACGCCTGATCCTCGAGCGTCGCGAAATGACGGGTCACGGAGCCCATGCCGCCGTCCGCGTGTTCCTGCGCATTCGTCTCAGCCTGCCGGCTGCCCGGGCGGCGCGCGGCGAAGCTGCCCGGCATGCGCTCCGGCGGGCCGGCATGGCCGTTGCGCCGCGGCGCGGCCAGGCCGCCTGTTGGCGAGGCGGCCGAAGCCGGGCCGGTTTCGGCGGGCGCCGTGGCGCCGGACGGCGCGGCGGACGGGCGAACGGGGATCACCATAGGGATAAACTCGTCGGATCGGAAGGGCTCGTCCGATTACATAACAATCGGCCGACAGCAGCATCCGTCTGGCGAAGCCGACAACCGAAATCCGAATCTGCCTGATTCGCCTGATTTGTCCGATTCGACAGGCGCACAGCCCGCCGCGCCGGCTTATGCACAGGGACGCGGACGCGGGCGCCTGTGCTCAGCGCCCGCGCAGCGGCGCCCCGGTCACGCCGTTCCAGAGGAACAGCCCCGCCATCAAACACAGAAACACCGGTAGCGACCAGATGTCGGCGTCGAAGTCGATCTCCGCGCTGCCTTCGGGATCGTCCGCGCGATAACGGACCGGCACGCGCTCGCCGGCCGCGAGCGAGCGCCAGGTGCCGATCGCGCGCCGATAACGCCGGCCGTCCGCTCCCTCGAACACGATCTCGGGATGGTGGCCGCCCGCGAGCCGGCGCACCACCGTGCCGGTCGCGACGACCGACGACGCCGAGAACTCGAGGGTCCGGTAGACGCTCGATGCCGCCGCGATCGCCAGGATCACGCCGATCGCGATCAACAGATAGTTCGGATGCCTCATCGCCTGCCTCCCGAAACGAATGCCGCCGCGCCGCGCCCGGCGGCCCACGGTGCCGGCTCATGCGAAAATCACGCTTTTGCCGCGCCCGGCGCGGCCCACGCCATTCGGTTATCAGCCTCAGGAGCTTCTTCATGAACGTCAACGAACAAATCGCCGCGCTGACCGCCGCCGAACTGCAGACGGCCGGCGCCGGCCAGGCCACCGCGATCGCGCTGACGGTGCTGCTGCGCCATCTGCGTTCGCCGCAGCTCGCGCAATTGCTGTCGTCGGCCTTCGAGAACCACCAGGCGGTGATGCTGCAATCGCCGTGGCCGGACCAGATGCTGCACTCGTATGAAGCCACGCGCCGCCTGCTCGAAGGCGCGGCCGGCGTCGAACGACAGGACGACGGCAGCGCCTGACGCCGGTGTCGAGCGCGGGCGCCGCGCCTTGCGCGATGCGCCGCTTTGCTGCGATCATGGACGCGGTCGCGCGCCGCGCGTCCGGCCGCCGCAGTTTCCGCGCGCCCTTTCTTTTCGCTGTCGCCGACGATGCCCACCGAATCCGACAAACCGCGCCGCCTGTCGACCCGCACGCTCAACCTCATCGCCGTGCTCGCCGGCATCATCACGTTCGCGATCGGCGCCGGCTGGGTGATCTACAGCTATATCGTCGACCGCGAGGCGCCCTACTTCGCGATTCCGCTGGTGTTCTCGGTGCCCGTGATCGTCGCCATCGCCATCCGCAGCATCTGGGACTGACGCCCGCACGGGCGGCCGCGCGCGAATCTTTTCGCACCCGTCCGGTCATACGCGCGACGCGACCAGTTCAACCCGCTCCCTCGCCGTATTCCGAATGACCCATCACCCGATCGCCCGCCTGTTCCCTCTTCCCCTGCAGTCGCGGCGCCGCCTCGCGCTGCTGCTGATCGCGTTCGCGGCGGCCATGGCCGCCCTGCTGCCCGGCACCGCGGCGGCCGCGCAAACCGCGCGCGCCTGTGCGAAAGCCCACGCGGCGCACGGCGCGCGCTGCACGGTGCGCCCCGCCAGGCACGTCAAGCCGGCACGGCATGCGAAGGCCCGCCGCAAGCCCCGCCGCCGCGTGGCGCCGAAGCACGGCGCCGTCTCGCACGAGCGGCAGCACCGCCCGCGCACGACGCGCGCCAGAACCGCGAGGCGCAAGCCGCATCCGCCGGCCGGCCGCGCGCGGCGCGCTCCACGGCATGCACGCGCGCCGCAGGCACCGCTTGCCGCGCGCACCGTCGGCGGCGCGAAACCGCAGTTGCTCGCGAGCTGTGGCTATACGCCGGCCACCCGGCGCCTGCTGCACTCACAGGCAATCTACGTGGTCGACGAGCGCAGCGGCACCGTGCTGCTCGAACGCCACGCGAACCAGATCAAGCCGATCGCATCGGTCTCGAAGCTGATGACGGCGGTGGTCTCGCTCGATCGGCGCGTGCCGCTCGCGCATCGGCTGCGCGTCTCCGTCAGCGATCGCGACACGATCAAGTTCACCGGCTCGCGCCTGAAGGTCGGCTCGGTGCTGTCGCGACGCGACATGCTGCACATCGCGCTGATGTCGTCGGAGAACCGCGCGGCCGCGGCGCTCTCGCGCGACTATCCGGGCGGCCGGGCGGCCTTCATCGCCGCGATGAACCGCAAGGCGCGCGTGCTCGGCATGACGAACACGCATTTCGTCAACGCGACGGGGCTCTCGCCGCACAACGTCTCGACGGCCCGTGACCTGGCCCGTCTCGTGTCGGCCGCGGACCGCTACCCGACGATCCGCGCGTTCTCGACTGACCATGCGCAGGTCGTGCATCCCGGCCACGGCCAGCTGAGCTATGTGAATTCGAACGCGCTGGTCCGCGGCGGCGACACGCGGATCCAGCTGCAGAAGACCGGCTTCATCAACGAGGCCGGCCACTGCCTCGTGATCCGCTACCGGATCGGCACGCGGCCGGTGGACGTGGTGCTGCTCGACGCGCCGGGGCCGCACGACCATGTCGCCGACGCGATCCGCATCCGCAACTGGCTGGCCTGCTCGCTGCACTAGCGCGCCGCGTATCCCGTGGATTCGGCGGGCTCGGTGGTTTTGGCGCCTTCAACGCACGACCGCGCGCCCGACCTCGTTGGAGCCCTGCCAGAGCCGATAGCGCACCTCGTAGCCGTCGGGCACGTAGACGACCACCGGCAGGCGGCTGTTGTAGCGCAGCAGGAAACCTTCGCCGCTGGCGATCACGAACGCCGTCTGCGGCGCGGCCGGCGACGCGCAGGCCATCCTGGTGGCCGCCACCGGGCCGACGTCGGTCACGCGATAGTACGGATAACCCCAGCCCTGCACGGTGTCATGCTGCAGGCGCGCCGGAAAGGTGTGGACGTTGCAGTCGACCGGCATCGTCTTGCCGACGATCACCTGCACGCGCAGGTCGTCCTCGAGGTCGGCCGGCGGCAGCGAGATCACCGCGCGCTGCGTGCCGGGCTGCGGAGCCGGGAACATCTTCAGATCGACGGCGGCCGCCGCGGCCGTCGCCGACGAGGCGGCGCCCGGCGCAACGGCCTGCGCGACGGCGAGGCGCGCGCCGCCAAGCGACACGACGGCCGCGGTGAACATGAGGGACAGCCGGAACGGACAACGCATGCGAATCTCCTGATTGACGGATCGAACAAGCGGATCGAATCGGTTGAAACCGGTTGAAACGAGCAGGCGGGCGCGGAATCCGGGCCGGCACGCATCGTCACGACAGCGAAGCGCGGCCGGCATGCCGGTCCGGCCTGCCAGCGGGACCGGATCGGTGCTCGGCGACTTACGCGATTGTAATCTCCCGACACAATTGCTCCCGAACTCGCCGAAGTCGCACCTTTCCTATCATCAGCACTCTGGAGACTCATCATGCTGAGACTGATCGGAACACTCGGAATCGCCGCCGCGCTGGCCGGCTGTGTCGCCGTGCCCGACGGCGGCTACGGCTATTCGCAACCCTACTACACGGATGGTTATGCAGACGGCTATGGCGGCGGAGGTTACGCGCCGGTCTACGGCACCGTGAACGTCTGGGGCGGCGGTGGGGGCTATCGTGATCGCGGTGGCTGGCATGGCCGAGGCGGCGACTGGCACGATCGTGGCGGCGGCGGTGGCGGCTGGCACGGCGGCGGCGGTGGTGGCGGCGGCGGCGGCTGGCACGGAGGGGGCGGTAACGGTGGGGGTGGCAACGGCGGCGGCGGTTGGCGCGCCGGCAGCACCGGCAGCTGGCCCGGCGGCCACGGCGGCGGTGGAGGACGCGGCGGCGGCGGTCATGGCGGTGGCGGTGGGGGGCACGGGCGCTGAACCCGCGTGACCCCACCGACGAGACCGGCAATCGCGCGTGAAGTCTCCGGGCTTCACGCAATAACGCCCTCTGATTTGCAACCGGTTGTGTCGGCGACCGGTTCACGGATCGCACCGATCGCACGTCCGGCGCCCCTCTCCACGTTCCGCATCACGCAAAAAAAGCGCCCGCCCGGTCATGCCGGTGCGGGCGCTTTTCATGGCCTGCCTTATCCGCATCCACCGCGCCGCAGGCCGCCGCAACTGCGGCGGCTTACGGCGCTTGCTCACCATCCCTGCTGCTGGTAGTAACCGGGCGCCGGCTGCGGGCCGCAGGCAACATAAGCGTTGCGATAACCGTCATAGCAGGTGCCCGGCGGCGGGCCGGCATAGGCCTGCTGGTACTGGTACTGCGCGGGCTGCTGGTAGACCGGCTGATAGGCCGGCGCCGCGTAGACCGGCGCGGGCGTCAGCGCCGACGAGACGATCGCGCCGAGCACGGCGCCGCCGATCAGCGCGCCGACCACGGCGCCGCCGCCACCACCGCCGTGACCATGCCAGCGCCCGTGAGCGGAAGCCGGGCCGGCGGCCACGAGTGCCCCGGCGGTAACCAGCACTGCGACGATTTTCTTGTTGATCATGATGCTCTCCACTCGAAGTGGTACGTGATGAGACCCATTGTGGGACGGGCCCGCCGTAACAGGTGCAGCAAGTGGTAACGCCGGATTACGCGCGCCTGACACGCGGCACGGGCGACACGAGCGGCATCGCGGGGTCGCATGCTAGGATTTTCGAACGCCGGAACGCAGCGGCGACACCCCGACCCCGCACCGCCACGCCATCACCATGAATCCCGACACCGCGCACCGGTTCGACACCGAACTCGCCCCCCGCATCGCCGAACGGATCGCGACGATGCTCGGCCCGCGCGTGCGCGTCGTCGCCGTCCCCTACGGCGGCCACGGGCACCCCAGCCAGATCAACGTCTCCAGCACGACGCCCGAACACGTGCGCGGCTTCGACCATCCGCTCGACATCACGCTGACCTGGGACACCGACGAGATCGAGCGGCTCGTCGCGGAACACGACGACGCCCGCTTCGCGCGCTATCTCGACGCGCTGTCGTGCAAGCTGCCGGGCTGGGAAGGCGCGCGCGGCTTCGACTTCGGCTCGCGCACGCAGACCACGCCGCACGTGCTGCTCGGCGGCCTCGATTTCGAAGCGTAAGGCGCCTGCGCGCAGCCGCACGACGGACGCGAAACACGGCTCGTGGATGGCACGCAGGCGGCGGCGCCGGCCCGGCCCGACCACGCGCGCAGCGGCCGCCGTCGCGATCGGGATGCCGGTGATACACTCGCCCGGTCCGCGTCGGCGCGGCCGGCAGGCCCGGTTCGCGGCGGCTTCCCACCGAACTCAGGAGACCGATCACCATGGCTGAATTCCGGCTGCACATCGATGCTTTCGCCGAAGGCGCACTGATGCCGAAAACGCAGGAATACCACCACGCCGGATTCGGCGTGGACGGCGGCAACACCTCGCCCGCGCTGCGCTGGGAAGGCGTGCCGGCCGATGCGAAGAGCCTCGCCGTCACCGTCTACGATCCCGACGCGCCCACCGGCAGCGGTTTCTGGCACTGGGTCGCCGTGAACCTGCCGGTCGGCACCACCAGCCTGCCGGAAGGCGCGGGCAAGGCGGGCGGCGCGGCGCTGCCGGCCGGCGCGGCGCAGGTGCGCAACGACTACGGCGACGACGGTTTCGGCGGCGCGGCCCCGCCGCGAGGCGACAAGCCGCATCGCTACATCTTCCGCGTCCACGCGCTGAAGGTGGACAGCCTGCCCATCACGCCGGACACGACAAACGCGGTGGCACGCTTCATGATCCACCTGAACCAGATCGCGTCGGCCAGCTACACCGGCCTCTACGAACTGAAGTAACCGAACCCGTCGCGCTCACCGACGACGCGCGGCTCCCGGGCCGCGCGCCCCCGCGCCGCCGCAGCCGCCCAACCGGTTGCGCGCGCACCAACCGAACAGCGGCGCCGCCATGCACGCCCGCCCCGCCCGACCAGCCGCCATGAACGCCGACGACAACGGCCTGCCCCTTCCACAACGCTACTGGGCGATCCTCTGCGTCGCGTTCGGCGTGCTGCTCGCCGTGCTCGACGGCGCGATCGCGAACGTCGCGCTGCCGACCATCGCCCGCGACCTGCAGGCCAGCGACGCGGCCTCGATCTGGATCGTCAATGCCTACCAGCTCGCCGTCACGATCTCGCTGCTGCCGCTCGCCGCGCTCGGCGACCGGATCGGCTACCGGCGCGTCTACGTGGCGGGGCTGATGCTGTTCACCGTCTCGTCGCTGGGCTGCTCGCTCGCCGGGTCGCTCGTCTCGCTCGCGACGATGCGCGTGATCCAGGGCTTCGGCGCGGCCGGCATCATGAGCGTCAACACCGCGCTGGTGCGGACCATCTATCCGTCGCGCCTGCTCGGCCGCGGCGTCGCTCTGAACGCGATGGTGGTCGCGCTTGCCTCGGCGATCGGGCCGACGGTGGCCTCCGCCGTGCTCGCGTTCGCGCCGTGGCCGTGGCTGTTCGCGATCAACGTGCCGATCGGCATCGTCGCGATCACGCTCGGCCTGCGCGCGCTGCCCGTCACTCGCGGCCACGACGCGCCCTATGACTACCTGAGCGCGCTGCTGAACGCCTGCGTGTTCGGCCTCGTGATCGTCACCGTCGACAGCCTGGGGCACGGCGTGAACTATGCGCTGGTGGCCGCGGGCGCGCTCGGCGCGCTCGGGCTCGGCTACGTGCTCGTGCGCCGGCAGCTGACGCAGCCCGCGCCGCTGCTGCCCGTCGACCTGCTGCGCATCCCGGTGTTCGCGCTGTCGATCGGCACCTCGGTCGCCTCGTTCACCTCGCAGATGCTGGCGTTCGTCGCGCTGCCGTTCTGGCTTCAGCACACGCTCGGCCTGTCGCAGGTCGAGACCGGGCTCTACATGACGCCGTGGCCGCTCGTGATCGTGGTGGCCGCGCCGCTCGCGGGCGTGCTGTCCGACCGCTACTCGGCCGGCGTGCTGGGCGGGATCGGGCTCGCGCTGTTCGCGGCCGGCCTGCTCGCGTTGGCGATGCTCGACGCGCATCCGGCCGCCGGCGACATCATCTGGCGCATGGCGCTCTGCGGCGCCGGCTTCGGCCTGTTCCAGTCGCCGAACAACCGCACGATCCTGTCGTCGGCGCCGCGCCATCGCAGCGGCGGCGCGAGCGGCATGCTCGGCACCGCGCGGCTCACCGGGCAGACGCTCGGCGCCGCGCTGGTCGCGCTGATCTTCGGCGTCGTGCCCGCGCGCGGGCCGACCGTCGCGCTGTACGCGGCCACCGCGTTCGCGGCGCTCGCCGCCTGCGTGAGCCTGCTGCGACTCGGCGCGCGCGCGCCGGACACCGCGGCCTGAGCCTTCCAGGCGGCCGGCTCAGCGCGCGACCGCGACGCCGTCGGCCGCGAGCGCGCCGAGCACGAACCGGCAGCGCGCCTCGACCTCCACGCACGGCAGCTCGACGAGCCGGTAGCCGAGCTCGCCATAGACCTGCCTCATCACCTCCGCGGTGCGTACCGCCTCGGCGTAATCCTGCTTGCGCTCGGCGTCGCGCGCATAGATCGCGGGCCATGGCGGCGCGAGAAACACCAGGCTTCGATAGCGATAGCGCCGCGCCGCCGCCAGCGCGTGCGGGGGCACGGGCAGCCCGCACAGCGTCAGATAGCCGATCACGTCCGGCACGCCGCGATCGAAGAACACCGGCCCGGCGCCGGGCGCCATCCCGCGCCGGGCCAGCGCATAGGAGCGCATTTCCCAGCCGAGCATCAGTTCCGCGAACGCCGCGCGATCGCGCCACGGCAGCGCCGGCCCGTCGATCGCGACCTGGTCGACGATCACGCCGCGCCCCGCCTCGTCGGTGCGGGCCAGCCCACGCGCGGCCAGCGCGTCGACGAGCGTGCTCTTGCCCGAACCCGGCCCGCCCGTCACGACGAAAAAAGGCGGCGCCCCGGCGCCGCCTGTTCCTGTTTCATCGGCCTCGATGGCCTGTCCGCCGTCACGCATCCGCGGTGCGCCGTCCCGCGCGCTGGGTGACCGACGCGGCCGTCGCCACGCTGCGCAGGTCCGAGACGAACGAATCGCGCCACACCGAGAGATCGTTGCGCTTGAGCGCGGCAAAGTTGCTGCCGTGCCGCTCGCGCCGCTCGCCGAGCGGCATCGACAGCGCGCGCTCGAGCGCTTCGGCCATCTGCGAGAGATCCGCCGGATTGACGATCAGCGCGCCCGGCAGCTCGGCCGCGGCGCCCGCGAACTCGGACAGCACCAGCACGCCGGGATCGTCAGGGTTCTGCGAGGCGACGTATTCCTTCGCGACCAGATTCATGCCGTCGCGCAGCGGCGTCACGTAGCCGACGTGCGCGTGCCGGAACAGCGCCATCAGCAGGTTGCGCTCGTACTTGCGGTTCAGGTACTGGATCGGCGTCCAGTCGAGTTGCGCGAAGCGGCCGTTGATGCGGCCCGCCTCCTGCTCGAGGGTCTGGCGAATTCGCTGGTAGGTCTGCACGTCGGAGCGCGTCGGCGGCGCGACCTGCACGAACGAGACGCGGCCCTGCCAGCCCGAAGCATTGGCCAGCATCCGCTCGAACGCCTGGAAGCGCTCGACCAGCCCCTTCGAGTAATCGAGCCGGTCCACGCTCATCACCAGCTTGCGGTCGCGGATCGCGTCGCGCAGCGAAGCCACCGGCTTGCGCTGCGCGTGCTGGACCGCGGCCTCGGCAATCGCTTCCGGATAGACGCCGATCGGATAGGCGCCGACCTTCACGACGCGGCCGTGGACATGCAGCATCCCGTCCTCGCTCGAGGTGCCGATGCCGCGCCGTTCGATGTAGTCGACGAACGCCTGCTGGTCCGATTCGGTCTGGAAACCCACCACGTCGTAGGCGCACATGCAGCGGATCAGTTCCTCATGCGGCGGCACGGTGCGCAACACCTCCGGCGAGGGGAACGGGATGTGCAGGAAGAAGCCGATCGGATTCTGTACGCCGAGCGCGCGCAGCGCGTGCGCGAACGGCAGCAGGTGATAGTCGTGGACCCAGATGATGTCGTCGGGCCGGATCAGCGCGCGCAGTTGCCGGGCGAGCGTCGCGTTCACGCGCTGATAGCCTTCGTACTCCTGCCGGTCGAAGCGCGCGAGATCCATGCGGTAGTGGAACACCGGCCACAGCGTGGCGTTCGAGAAGCCGCGGTAGTACTGGTCGTAATCACGCCGCGTGAGCCCCACCGTCGCATAGGTGACGTTGCCCTCGCGCACGATCACCGGTTCGCCGGGCTCGCCGACGATCTCGCCGTTCCACCCGAACCAGATCCCGCCCGACTGCTGCAGCGCGTCGAGTACGCCCACGGCGAGCCCGCCCGCCGACGGACGCGTGTCCTGCCCGGCTGCCACACGATTCGAAACCACGATCAATCTGCTCATACGGCCTGACCTCCTGTGCTGGATACCCCGGCGCGTGACGCAGCCGGGTCCCTCCGTCACGAGCATGCGATATGCCCGGCGAGACGGCGCGGATATAACGGTGGACTTGACGGCGACGGCAACCGGCGCGAACGGCCGGCACCGCGAGGCGGATGGAGCGGGGAGACGGCGCGGACGGCCGCCTCACGCGTCCTGCTCGGAACCGAGATCGCGCTGGTAGTCGATCCCTTCGGGGCGCGCGCCGCCTTGGTTATGTTCGCCGTCCGCGGGAGCATCGGACCGCTCGGGCGCGGACGCGGCGGGGCCGGCGGGAAGCGGGCGGCGCGGATCGCTGCCGCCTTCGGGGCGCGGGTTGCGCCGGGCACGGCGCATTGCAGGATGTCTCATCGAGCTGTGCGGCGCATCGCCGTTGAAACAGTGACGAGCCAGTGTAGGCTGGCCCGATCGATGCGAAGGTAACAATTACCTTCAATTTGTAACGATGCGACCCTGCCCCAACGTTTTGTATGACACTGTGCGCCGATCGGCGCCGCAAACGTTTTTTGCCATCCTTTGCAATTCGGATCGGAACATTGCGGAACAATGAGTGCCGGTGCCGCGTGAGCAATCCGGACGCGGCGCATTCCCGACAGGACCGCATCCAGCATGAACTCACGCACCGCTTCGCCCCGGCGGCGGCCCCGCGTCGCGAGCCTCGCGCTCGCCGGCGCCGCGCTGTCGCTGCTGCTCTCCGGCTGCAACTCCCTCTACGGCGAAGGCGCGACTGCCGGCGCCGGTATCGCCGGCGCGGCGGTGGCCGCGAAGGTCACCAACAACGCGGCGGTGGCCACCGGCATCGGCCTCGGCGCGGTGGCCGCGGCGCGCGCCGGCGTGCAGTACACGCAGCGCGTCGCGCACACCTATTCGCAAGGCCAGATCGCCGACGCGGCCGGTCCGCTCGAGGTGGGCGGCGTCGCGCGCTGGGCCACGCACCACACGGTGCCGATCGAGGACGACGAGTTCGGCCGCGTGACGGTCAGCCGCCTGATCAGCGTCGGGCCGCTCGACTGCAAGGAGATCGTGTTCTCGGTGGACAGCGACGCGAAACACGCGGCGGCGGCCGGCGCGGCCTCGGGGGCAACGGCGGCGTCCGCGCCGGGGGCAACGGCGGCGCCCGCCACGCCGCCCGCGCAGTTGGGTTCGTCGTTCTACGTCGCCACCATCTGCCGCGACGGGCCGAAGTGGAAATGGGCCTCGGCCGAACCGGCCACGGCACGCTGGGGAGCACTGCAATGAGCGCGTGGCGCTGCGCGGCCGCCGCCTGCATGCTCGCGGCGGCGGTCGCCACGCTGCCCGGCTGCGGCTCGGTGGGCGCGGCGAGCGGCGCGCTGGCCGGCGCGGCGACCGGGCTCGTCACGGCCAACCCGGCGGTCGGCATCGGCGTGGGCATCGCCGTACAGGCGGCCACCGACGAAGCGGTCAACCGCACCATGAAGCATTTCCAGGCCCATCAGCAGGACGTAATCGCGGCCACCGCGGGTGACCTGGCGGTGGGCGAGACGGCGGCGTGGAAAGTGAAGAACCGGCTGCCGGTCGACAACGGCGAAGGCGAGGTGCGCGTGACGCGCGCGTTCTCGACGCCGCTCGCGCTGTGCAAGGAGTTCGCGTTCTCGGTGAAGGACGGCGAGAAGGCCGACTGGTTCATCGCGAGCGCGTGTCAGGCGCCGCAAGGTCGATGGAGCTGGGCCTCGGCCGAGCCGGCCGTGGCGCGCTGGGGGAGTTTGCAGTAAGGCGGAATGAGGCAGGCAGGAGGCGGACAGGCGCACGCCGTCGCGCGCCGCCGCCCCACCGTCGATCAGGACTCGACGTCCTCGAGGCTGAAGATCTCGGTCTGGTCGTTGTACGAGAAGATCTCGCCGTAACGTCCCCAGTCGATCACCGAGTCGAGCGTTTCCTCGGCCGCGCTGTCTGACAGGAAATCCTCGAGTTCCTGCTCGAAGCGCACGCGCGGCGCGCGATGGCCGGGCCGCTCGTTGAGCACCTTCTTGATCCGCGCCGCGAGCGGCACGTGCCGCAGCAAATGATCGGCGAACATCAGCTTGCGCTCCTGCGTGCCGAACTCGGCGAACACGCGCGCCGGCGGCGTCAGGAACACGTCGCCCTCGCGCACGTCGGCGAAGCCGAGATACTGCAGCACTTCGGCGATCGGGAACAGATCGTCCACTTCCAGATGCAGCGAGCGCGCGATTTCCGGCATGTCGGCGCGGCCATGGTACGGCGCCGCGGCCAGCGTCTCGATCAGGCCGGCCATCAGGTTGGTCGACACCTGCGGCAGCCAGCTGCCGAGTTCCAGCCCCTTCTTGGTCGCCTCGCCCGTCTGGCGCGCCGTCATCTTCGCGTAGATGTCGTCGACGAGGCGGCGGAACGCCGGGTCCAGACGGTTGCGCGGATGCTTGAACGGCACCTTGATCTCGGCGATCACGCGGCCCGGGTTCGACGACAGCACGAGGATCCGGTCGCACATGAACACCGCTTCCTCGATGTTGTGCGTGACGATCAGCACCGACTTGATCGGCATGCGGCCCTGCGTCCACAGGTCGAGCAGGTCGGTACGCAGCGTTTCGGCGGTCAGCACGTCGAGCGCCGAGAACGGCTCGTCCATCAGCAGGATGGTCGGATCGACCACCAGCGCGCGCGCAAAGCCGACGCGCTGGCGCATGCCGCCCGACAGCTCGCGCGGATAGGCGTTCTCGAAGCCGTCCAGGCCGATCAGGTCGATCGCCGCGAGCGCGCGTTCGCGCCGCTCGCGCGCGGCCACGCCGAGCGCCTCGAGGCCGGCCTCGACGTTCTGCAGCACGGTCAGCCACGGGAACAGCGCGAAGGTCTGGAACACCATCGCGACGCCCTCGGCCGGGCCGTTCAGCGGCTTGCCGAGGTAGGTGACGTCACCGCCCGTCGGTTCGATCAGCCCGGCGATGATGCGTAGCAGCGTCGACTTGCCCGAGCCCGAACGGCCGAGCAGGCCGACGATCTCGCCCTCGCGCAGCGACAGGTTCACGCCGTCCAGCACGAGCAGCTCGCCCTGGGTCTTGTTGAAGCCACGGCTGACGTCCTCGACGTTCAGGATCACGTCACCCAGGCGCAGCGGCGCCGGCGTCGGGCCAGCATTCTGGTTTTGCATCGCGTTTCGCTCTCAATGAGTCTTAGTCGAGCCGCAGCTTGGCTTCGGCGTAGGCGTACAGCGGGCGCCACAACAGGCGGTTGAACAGCGTCACGAACAGCGACATGACGGTGATCCCCATGATGATCTTCGGGTAGTCGCCGGCCGCCGTCATCTGCGCGATATAGGCGCCGAGCCCGTGCGCCTCGAACCTCGTGTCGCCCCACTGGACGAACTCCGAGACGATGCTCGCGTTCCACGCGCCGCCCGAGGCGGTGATCGCGCCCGTGATGTAGTACGGCATGATGCCGGGCAGGATCGCCTGGCGCCACCATTGCCAGCCGCGGATGCGGAAGTTGGTGGCGGCCTCGCGGTAGTCGTTCGGGTAGGACGTCGCGCCCGCGATCACGTTGAACAGGATGTACCACTGCGTGCCGAGCACGATCAGCGGCGACAGCCAGATGTCCGGGTTCAGCTTGTAGCGCGCGATCACGATCACGAACACCGGGAACAGCAGGTTGGCCGGGAACGCCGCGAGGAACTGCGCGATCGGCTGGGCCTTCTCGGCGATCGCGGGACGCAGGCCGATCCAGACGCCGATCGGCACCCAGATCACCGAGGCGATCGCGATCAGCAGCACCACGCGCAGCAGCGTGGCGAGGCCGAGCAGGAACACGTGGCCGACCTCGTCGAGCGTCACGCCGGTGCCGACGAACGCCACCACGCGCCAGACCACGTAGGCGGTGCCGAGCAGCACCAGGATCGCCCAGCCGATGTCGGCCGCGCGCGAGGCCCGCTTCTCGACGCGCGGCAGCGCGAAGCGCGCGGCGTCGAAGCTCGGCAGCCGGAACGGCAGCCGAGCCATCTTCGCGAACAGCCAGCCGGCCGGCACCAGCAGCTGGTGGATCAGGCGCGTGCGGCGCACCAGGTCGAGCAGCCAGGATTCGGGCGCGTCGCCCGAGCTGGTGTTCTCCATGCGGAACTTGTCGGCCCAGGCCACCAGCGGGCGGAACAGCAGCTGGTCGTAGGCGAGGATCACCACCGTCATGGTCAGGATCACCCAGCCGATCGCATGCAGGTTCTGCTCGGTGATGGCCTGCGCCAGGTACGAACCGATGCCGGGCAGCGTGATGGTGTGGTTGCCGACCGTGATCGCCTCGGAGGCCACCACGAAGAACCAGCCGCCCGACATCGACATCATCATGTTCCAGACCAGGCCCGGCATCGAGAACGGCACCTCGAGCTTCCAGAAGCGCTGCCAGGACGTGAGGTGGAAGCCGCGCGAGACCTCGTCCAGGTCGCGCGGCACCGTGCGCAGCGACTGGTAGAAGCTGAACGTCATGTTCCAGGCCTGGCTCGTGAAGATCGCGAAGATCGCGGCCAGCTCGGCGCCCGCCACGCGGCTCGGGATCAGGGCGAGGAAGAACGTGACCGTAAACGAGATGTAGCCGAGCACCGGCACCGACTGCAGGATGTCGAGGATCGGCACCAGCACCATGCCCGCGCGGCGGCTCTTGGCCGCCAGCGTGCCGTAAACGAGCGTGAATACGAGCGAGGCGACCATCGCGGCCAGCATGCGCAGCGTGGTGCGCAGCGCATATTCGGGCAGGTTCGCGGGATCGAGCGAGATCTTCTGGGTGGAGAGCGTGGCGATCGGCGCCATCGTCTCGTGGAAGCCCACCGCCGCCATCGCGATCACGCAGAGGATCAGCGGAAAGGCGATGAAGTCCCAGCGGTTCGGCAGCACGCGCCACGCCGAGGCGTTCGCGATCCGGTTCGGATTGAAACCAAAGTCCATCAGGCGCCCTCCCCGGTACGGCCGTTCGAGTCAAAGATTAAGGGCATCATGCACACACGACTCATGGTAAGGCGCGAAGCGCGGCGTTTCGTTATGACTGGCAATCGCGAATCGAGGCCACCGCTGCCCCGTCCGCCCCACCTCCCCGTCGTCGGTGAACCCGCCCGACGCGACGACGGCACGACACTACTACAACCCCTGTTTCAGGCACAAGCTTCCGGTGCGCAACGTGCTGATATCCACCGCGAATCGTGGAGAAATCGACCCAAAAACGGGTGGATCGCGGGGATTTTGAAAGAACTCGCAAGCGGGCTGCAACATGAGCGCGGCCGTGCAAGGGCGAATTATGCCGCGATCCGGCACGCGGCGAAACCCGCCCGGGCGCGGATGCAACAGCGGCGGCGCGCGTGTCCCGCGAAACGCGGGCAAACAGCCGCAGCGAAGCAGGTATGATCGGGTTTGCTTCGCAAGAACGAACGTCTACATGCAGGAGGGCTGAATGGCAGGAAATCTGGTTATCGTGTGCCGGGATCAGGACGCGGACGCGTTCTACACGCTGATGCAGGAGTACGGTGCGTTCCAGGCGCGGCTGTCGTCTACCGCGTGGTATCTGAACATGAACATCGTGCCGGAATCGCTGCAGGACGAGATTCTCGAGCGGCTCGGCAAGTACACGACGCTGTACATCTTCGAGACAACGAGCGTCACCTACAACACAATCGACAGCCACGCGGCGGAAACGCTCGGGTCGCTGTTCGGCGAGTAATTCGACAAGCCGGCACGGCGCGCTGCCGCGCCGTGCAACCACGCTGGCACCCGCTGGCACCGGCGGACACCGGACCGCACCGCCGCGCAACGGGACACGCCGCTCCCGCCCCGAGCCGGCCGGCTCAAGCTCCCACGGATTCGCGTCCGGGTTTCGGCACCACGTCGAACGGGAACACCATCGCGACCCGCAATCCCCCCTGCTCCTGATTGCCGATCCGGCACGCCCCGCCGACGCGCTGCACGAGCCGCTCGACGATCGCGAGCCCGAGCCCGCTGTGGCCGTTGCCGCCGCGCGCCGGATCGAGCCGCACGAACGGCCGCGTCGCGTCGGCCAGGTCGCGCTGCGCGATGCCCTTGCCATGGTCGCTGACGCTCAGCAGGTAGCCCTCGCCGGTCCGCTCGGTGTCGATCCGCACCGGCGGCGCCCCGTAGGCGTGCGCGTTGTCGAGCAGGTTGGAGAGGATCCGGTCGAGCGTCGCGGCGGGCAGCCGGAACCCGCTGCCGGCCGCAAGCGCGATCTCCACCGGCGGCGCGTTCGGCGCGACCGCGCGATAGGTGCGCGCGATCCGCTCGCAGGCCTGATCGACCTCCACCACCTCGCTGCGATCGGCGCCGCCATGCGCGAACACGAGAAACTGGTCGACGATGTGCGACATGGAATCGACGTCGCGGACCACGCCGTCGCGCAGCCGCATGTCGTCCATCATCTCGGCGCGCAGCCGCATCCGCGCGAGCGGCGTGCGCAGGTCGTGCGCGACGCCGGCCAGCATCACGGCGCGATCGTTCTCGGCGCGCGAGACCTGCTCGACCATCTGGTTGAAGCCGCGCGTGAGCTGGCGCAGCTCGCGCGGGCCGGCCTCGCGCACCGGCGGCACCGTCATGCCGCGGCCGAAGCGGCCCACCGCGCGCGCGAGCGAACGCAGCGGCTGCTGCAGCTGCCACGCGGCGAACAGCGCCGCCATCACCGCGGCCGAGAAGATCGTCCCGAGCCAGAGCAGCATGCGGTCGCGCGAGCGGCGCGGGCGCAGCGGCTGCGCCGGCACCACGATCCAGTCGCGGTCGTTCGGCTCCTTCACCCACAGCACGGGCGGCTTGCCCGGCTGGCCGAAGCGCACTTCGGTGCCGGGCGGCATCCGATCGCGCAGATCCTCGAGGAAACGCTTCGGCGGCGGCGGCATGTCAGGGTCTTCGCGCGGCACGTCGGCGCTGTCGGGCGGCACGATCCGCACGCGCGAGGGCAGCGGCTGGTCCGGCGTGCGCTGCTCGTGCTGGCGCACGGCGTCGACCAGGAACGCGGCCTCCTCCACCGCGTAGCGCATCTGCGATTCGTTGCGGTCGAGCCGGATCGCCAAGTACCACGCGAAGTGCGACAGCAGCAGCACGCCCACCACCAGCAGCGCGAGCCGGCCAAACAGCGAATCAATGGGTCTGCGCATGGGCCTCGCCGTTGGGCACGAACACGTAGCCGCGGCCACGCACCGTCTGGATGAAGCGCGGCGTGGACGGATCGCTTTCCAGGATCCGCCGCAGGCGCCAGACCTGCACGTCGATGCCGCGGTCGGTGCCGTCGTATTCGGGGCCGTGCAGCAGTTCGAGCAGGCGCTCGCGCGTGAGCGTGCGCAGCGCGTTGTTGACGAAGATCTTCAGCAGCGCGAATTCGCTGCTCGACAGCGTGGCGGGCCGGCCGTCCACCGACAGCGTGCGGGCCTGGAAATCGAGCACGAAGCGGCCGAACGCATAAGGCTCGCGCTGCTCGGGCGCGGCGGCCGACGGCGTCGCGCGGCGCCGGCGCAGCACCGCCTGGGCGCGGGCGAGCAGCTCGCGCGGGTTGAACGGCTTGCCGAGGTAGTCGTCGGCGCCGAGTTCGAGGCCGACGATGCGGTCGACGTCGTCGGCGCGCGCGGTCAGCATGATCACCGGGATATCGTCGCCGGCCGCGCGCAGCTGGCGCAGCGCGGTCAGGCCGTCGACGCCCGGCATCATCAGGTCGAGCACGATCAGGTCGGGGCGTTCGCGCTCGAGGCGCTTCTCGAGCGAGGCGGCGTCGTGCAGCACCGACACTTCCATGCCCTGGCGCACGAGATAGTCGCGCAACAGGTCGCGCAGTTCTTGGTCGTCGTCGACGATGAGGATCTGGGTAGTCATGGCGTGAAGTTTACCGTGCGGGTTGGCGGGGCCGGCTGAAACATCCGGAGGAATGGGTTACTGGGAATTACCGCGCAAGCCGGATGTAATGCGCGGTAACCGGGGACAGCGTCGAGGTAACACGGACCTCGGGGCGCTTGGCTAGGCTGCGTCTTACCGATGCGGACGGCGCCGGCAGCTTCGAATACCGCACCGCCACGTCGACTCACCCATTCGATCAGGAGTCACCGCAATGTATAAGAAGACGTCTCGCATGGCTATCGCAGCCGCCGCCGTACTGGCCCTCTCGTTCGGCGCCGCCGCCCGGGCCCAGACCGCCAGCGCCCCCACGCCGCCTGCCGGCGCGCATGGCGGCCCGGACCACCACTGGCACCACCACGGCGGCCCCTACGCCGTGTTCAAGCGCCTGCACGACCAGCTGAGGCTGAACGCGCAGCAGGAACAGCAGTACCAGGCCGCCGAAGCCACCTCGAAGCAGAATCACCAGGCGATGCGCCAGAGCTTCGAGCAGGCGCGCTCGCAGTTCCAGGCCGCGCAGAACCAGCCGATCCTCGACCTCGACGCGCTGCACAGCGCGCGCCAGCAGGCGGAACAGCAGAACACGCTGCTTCGCGAGCAGACCGAGCGCGCCTGGCTCGCGTTCTACGACGGCTTGAACGACCAGCAGAAGACGACCGTGAGCGCCGCGCTCAAGCAGCAGTTCGCGAACATGAAGGCGCGCCACGAGCAGATGAAGGCGCACTGGCAGCAGCGCCACGCGGCACAGGCGCCGGCGGCCTCGCAATAAGCGCCGCCGCGCCTCGGCGCACCGGCCGGCCCGCGGCAGCGGCGCCGGCCGGTTTCGTTTTCGCGCCGCGCGGTGCCGGCGGCGTGGTGAATCCGCCACGACCCTGCTGCGCGCAGCAAGCGGCCGGCTTGGGCGGCGACGGCAGCATCCTCTGCCGCAACCGCATCCCCCGGGGCGGCGCGTTGCCTGCCTTGGGATCGCTCGGCGCCGGCCCGGCCCGTGGCCTTCCGCCGACAATGGCGCCGCGTCCGCCCGCCCTCGTTCGTCCATGACGCCCCGTCCGCGGCGGCACCGCGCCTCGCCGCCCGCCGCCCGCCGCCCGCCGCCCGCCGCCCGCCGCCATCATTGTTGACAATCCCGCCGCTCCACCCGCCCGCGCCCCGCGTTACGATCCGCGGCGCCGGCCCGCGCCACGCGGCATGCCGCTCCACCCGCGCCCGGCACCGGTTAGCGCAGACCCCGAATCGAGATTCGACCTTGCGCGCCGCCGGCTCGGGTAAAATACCGCCCTTTTGGCCGGCCGGCCCCCGCCCGCCCGATCGCCGAAGCTGCCGACACCGAATTTTGACTGACTAGAATACGGCCGGCGCGATGCGGGCGAAGGCCGGCGCGCGGCAGTCGCAAGAGGAATCAGATGAAGAAGCTCGCCCTGTGCGCAGCGCTCGCCGTGGCGGCGAGCGGCGCCGTCGCGAAGGAGTGGAAGACGGTCCGGATCGGCGTCGACGCCAGTTACCCGCCGTTCGAATCGGTCGCGAAGAACGGCGATATCGTCGGCTTCGACGTCGACCTGACGAAAGAAATCTGCACGCGCATCGCCGTGCGCTGCACCTGGGTCGCGCAGGATCTCGACGGGATCATCCCGGCACTGAAGGCGCGCAAGTTCGACGTGATCGTGTCGTCGCTGACCGTCACCGACAAGCGCCGCGAGCAGATCGACTTCTCGGACAAGCTGTACGACGCGCCGGCGCGGATGATCGCGCCGGCCGGCTCGCCGCTGCTGCCCACGCTCGCCTCGCTCAAGGGCAGGCGCGTCGGCGTCGAGCAGGGTTCGACGCAGGAAACCTACGCGAAGACGTATTGGGAACCCCACGGCGTGACGATCGTGCCGTACCAGAACCAGGATCAGGTCTACGCCGATCTCGGGACCGGTCGGCTCGACGCCGCGCTGCAGGACGAATTGCAGGCCGACTACGGATTCCTGCGCACGCCGCGCGGCAAGGGTTTCGCATGGGCCGGCCCGGCAGTGACGGATCCGAAGACGATCGGCGACGGCACCGCGATCGGCGTGCGCAAGGAGGACACGGATCTGAAGGCGAAGATCAACGCCGCCCTCGCCGCGATGCACAAGGACGGGACTTACGACAGGTTGTCGCATAAGTACTTCTCGTTCAGCGTGTATTCGGCGAAGTAACCACGTTTCGGCCGGGCCTGCCGCCGCGCGTCACCGCGCGCGGCGGCGAGCCCGGCACGAGGAAGTCGCCAGCCGCCCGGCGGAATCACCGGACGGCCCGACCCACATGCACGGGGCGTGCCGCCCGACCCGCGGCACGCGTCTTTCTCGGCGCGCGCGTTGCGCCGTCAAGGACTTCATATGTTTCTTCAAGGCTACGGCCCGCTGATACTTTCCGGCACCTGGCAGACCATCAAGCTCGCCGTGCTGTCGCTCGTCTTCGCGTTCGTGCTCGGCCTCGTCGGCGCGGCCGCCAAACTCTCGCGCAACCGGATCTCGAGCGGCATCGGCACGCTCTACACCACGCTGATCCGCGGCGTGCCCGACCTGGTGCTGATGCTGCTGCTGTTCTATAGCCTGCAGATCTGGCTCAACCAGTTCACCGACCTGATGAACTGGGATCAGATCGACATCGACCCGTTCGCGGCCGGCGTGCTGGTGCTCGGCTTCATCTACGGCGCCTACTTCACCGAGACGTTCCGCGGCGCGTTCCTGTCGGTGCCGCGCGGCCAGCTCGAGGCCGGCGCCGCCTACGGCATGTCGAACTGGCAGGTATTCACGCGCGTGATGTTCCCGCAGATGATGCGCTTCGCGCTGCCGGGCATCGGCAACAACTGGCAGGTGCTCGTCAAATCCACCGCGCTGGTCTCGATCATCGGCCTGGCCGACGTGGTCAAGGCCTCGCAGGACGCCGGCAAGGGCACGCTGCGTTTCTTCTTCTTCACGCTGCTCGCGGGGGCCATCTACCTCGCGATCACGACGATCTCGAACTTCGTGCTGATGTGGCTGGAAAAGCGCTACTCCACGGGCGTCCGCAAGGCTGACCTATGATCGAACTGATTCAGGAATACTGGCGCAACTACCTCTACACCGACGGCTATCACATCACCGGCGTGGCGATCACGCTGTGGCTGCTGGTGGTGTCGATCGGCCTCGGCTTCTGCCTGTCGGTGCCGCTCGCCTGCGCGCGCGTGTCGAAGCGCAAGTGGCTGGCCGGCGCGGTGTGGCTCTATACCTACGTGTTCCGCGGCACGCCGCTCTACGTGCAACTGCTGCTCTGCTACACGGGCCTCTACAGCCTGCAGGCGGTGCGCGGCACGCCGCTCTTGAACGAGTTCTTCCGCGACGGCATGCACTGCACGCTGCTCGCGTTCACGCTCAACACCTGCGCCTACACCACCGAGATCTTCGCCGGCGCGATCAAGGCGACCGCCTATGGCGAGATCGAGGCCGCGCGCGCCTACGGAATGTCCACCTTCACGCTCTACCGCCGCGTGATCCTGCCGTCGGCGCTGCGCCGCGCGCTGCCGCTCTACAGCAACGAGGTGATCCTGATGCTGCACGCCACCACGGTGGCGTTCACGGCCACCGTGCCCGACATCCTGAAGATCGCGCGCGACGTCAACTCGGCCACCTACATGTCGTTCCACGCGTTCGGCATCGCCGCGCTCCTCTATCTCGCGATCTCGTTCACGCTCGTGTGGCTGTTCCGCCAGGCCGAGCGGCGCTGGCTCGCCTACCTGCGCCCGCAAGGCAAATAAACGGCGCGAGGACTCCTGATGAATTCCAAGATGCACAAGCTTTTCGTCGACGATCTCCACAAGCAGTACGGCAGCAACGAAGTCCTGAAGGGCGTGTCGCTGAAGGCGCACGCCGGCGACGTGATCAGCGTGATCGGCTCGTCCGGCTCGGGCAAGAGCACGATGCTGCGCTGCATCAACTTCCTTGAGCAGCCGAACGCCGGCCGCATCTTCGTGGACGGCGAGGAAGTGCGCACCGCGAAGGACAAGACCGGCGCGCTGAAGGCGGCCGACACGAAGCAGTTGCAGCGCGTGCGCACCAAGCTCGCGATGGTGTTCCAGCACTTCAATCTCTGGTCGCACATGAACGTGATCGAGAACGTGGTCGAGGCACCGGTCCACGTGCTCGGCCTGTCGAAGCGCGAGGCCGAGGAACGCGCGCGCGAGTACCTGGAGAAGGTCGGCCTGCCGCCGCGCGTCGAGAAGCAATACCCGTCGCATCTGTCGGGCGGCCAGCAGCAGCGCGTGGCGATCGCGCGCGCGCTGGCGATGCACCCGGACGTGATGCTGTTCGACGAGCCGACCTCGGCGCTCGACCCGGAGCTGGTGGGCGAAGTGCTGAAGGTGATGCAGAAGCTGGCCGAGGAAGGCCGCACCATGATCGTGGTCACGCACGAGATGGGCTTCGCGCGCAACGTCTCGAACCACGTCATGTTCCTGCACCAGGGCCGCGTCGAGGAAGAAGGCGCGCCCGCCGAAGTATTCGGCAACACGCGCAGCGAACGCCTGAAGCAGTTCCTCTCGGGCAGCCTCAAATAAGCCAGGGCCAACGCCGTGCCGGCCCGCTGCCGGCACGGTGCTCCAGTGCCTGCCTCCCCCGCGTTTCCGCCGTCTTCCGCCGTCTTCCGCCACCCTCTCCCGCATCACCCTCGCACGCTTCATCGATATCGGCAGCGACCGTTGTCGGGTTTCCCCGCATCGTCACGCATCGCCGCGTCGTTGCGATCTCACCACGCGTTTGCGAACCCCTCGCGCCCACGTCCGGCATCGCCGCCAGCCGTTTAGCAAAACGAAGTAAACATTTCTTTTTGTTTAGAGCGGCAGCCCCTCATTTCTTTACGGAAAACTAACGATTTCACCGATTTTTCGGTACGCGCCTCACGCGACTGCGTCAATAGTGGCAATCCTTGACCCACTTTGTCGTAAGTCGTGGATGCCTTGTCGGACAAGGCATTCCCTGCGGTCGCAGCCAGCCGTAGCAACGATCGAGCCCTGTCCTTATGGCAATTTGGAGACACCAGCTAGTCAAACAACGATTTTCGTCGCCATCAAAGTGTATTTTTGCTAAATTAGTAACCAAAGTAGCAAAACGAAAGTCATGAAATGTAGTTTGACTTCATGACAACAGGAGACCCCGGCTTGCCTGCCCGGCAAAACGGCCTGCAAAACGGTTCAGTCCGCATGTATCGCGTCCGCCTATCCGGCAGCCGCACGCGGTCTCCCTGGTTATCCCATGTTGACCGGACGCATTCAGCGTCCGGCATCTTGCGCAGTTGGTGGGTTGACTTTTTGACAGGGTATGGAGGAGATGATGAAGAAAGCATTGCTGGCGGCAGCACTGATGACTGCCGGAGTGGCAGCGCAGGCACAAAGCAGCGTGACGCTGTACGGCCGCCTGGACGCCGGGCTCGAGTACATGAACGGCCTGCAGAACGGTCACAGCATCCGCGCGGAAAGCGGTGACTGGGGCACGAGCCTGTGGGGCATCAAGGGCACCGAGGACATCGGCGGCGGCTACAAGGTCCTGTTCCACCTCGAGGGCGCCTTCAACACGATGAACGGCAGCCTCGGCTCGACCGGCACGATCTGGGATCGTTTCGCGACGGTCGGGATCTCGAACGACGCCTACGGTACGCTGCTGCTCGGTCGCGAACTCGCGATCGCCAACGGCGTGTGGGACTTCGATCCGTTCGGCCAGTCGAACTGGTCGACCGCCTCGCTCGTGCGCGGCCGCAACTGGAACAAGACCAGCAACAACATTTCGTACCAGTCGCCGTCGTTCTACGGCTTCGACGCGTACGGCCAGTACTCGCTGTCGAACCAGACGACCTACAACGGCGGCACCGGCGCCGCGGGCAGCCAAGGCCGCAGCGACGGTCTGCAACTGACCTACACGAACTCGCTGTTCCAGGTTCGCGGCCTATTCGACGAAACGCGTGACGGCGCGACCGGCAAGTTCGACGACGTGTTCAACTTCTCGCGCGAATACTTCGCCGGCGCGAACGTGTTCCTCGGCCAGTTCAAGCTGCAAGTGTCGTACCAAAGCTCGCACGCCGACAGCGGCGGCCCGGCCGTCAACAACGGCATCACGACGACGCAGCAGGTGTGGGGCGGCGTGACCTGGCAGGCAACGCCGGCGGCGGCACTGATCGCGGCGGTCTACCACGTGAACGCGAACAACGGCGGCGGCAACGCGACGATCTACACGATCGGCGGCTCGTACAACCTGTCCAAGCGCACGCTGCTCGACCTGCAGGCAGCCACGGTTCGCAACAGCAAGACCGCGAACTTCAGCCTGAACGCGAACGGCGCGGGCACCTCGGTCGCTTCGGGCAACCCGAAGGCCGGCGGCTCGCAAACGGGCGTCTACGCCGGCATCCAGCATCTGTTCTGATCGTCCGCGACGAACCGGAACCCAGACCTAGAACTGAAAGTTTCACGCTGCTGCGAGAGGCGCGTATCGGTGCGATATCCCAACGGGTATCGCACCGTTTTTTATTGGCGGCGCGAATCGAACCACCCGAAGCCGAGCCGCTTCAAATGAAAACGGCCCGGAGAACCGGGCCGCACCGGACGCGGCAGGCCGCGCCCCGCCCGTCCTGCATGAACGGCGGACACCACGCCGCCGCGCGGGCTCAGACCGCCGCTTCGTTCTCCTCGCCGGTGCGGATCCGGATCACGCGCTCGACATCGGACACGAAGATCTTGCCGTCGCCGATCTTGCCGGTACGCGCGGCGCCGATCACGGCGTCGATCACCTGGTCGACCTGGGCGGCCGCGACCACCACCTCGATCTTCATTTTCGGCAGGAAATCGACGACGTATTCGGCGCCGCGATAGAGTTCGGTGTGGCCCTTCTGGCGGCCGAAGCCCTTCACTTCCGTCACGGTGAGGCCGGTCAGGCCGACCTCGGCGAGCGCCTCGCGGACTTCGTCGAGCTTGAACGGTTTGATGATGGCGGTAATGCGTTTCATGATGATGCTCCGGTAAAGGGATGACTGGAACGGATTCTACGCGCGGCGCCCCGTCAGTCGATACGCTCGGTGAAGCGCGACGTGATCGGGTAGCGCCAGTCGCGGCCGAACGCGCGATGCGTGACGCGGATCCCGATCGGCGCCTGGCGCCGCTTGTATTCGTTGATCTTGATGAGCCGCGTGACGCGCGTCACGTCGGCTTCGTCGTAGCCCGCCGCGACGATCGCCGCGAGCGGCTGGTCCTCTTCCATGTACATGCGCATGATCGCGTCGAGCGCGTCGTAGGGCGGCAGGCTGTCCTGGTCGGTCTGGTTCTCGCGCAGTTCGGCCGACGGCGCGCGCGTGAGGATCCGCTCCGGGATCACGTCGGTCGCGCCGAACTCGCCGGCCGCGTTGCGGTAATGGCAGAGCCGGTAGACCAGCGTCTTCGCGATGTCCTTGATCACGGCGAAGCCGCCCGCCATGTCGCCGTAGAGCGTGCAGTAGCCCACCGCCATCTCGCTCTTGTTGCCGGTGGTCAGCACGATCGAGCCGAACTTGTTCGACAGCGCCATCAGCAGCGTGCCGCGAATCCGCGCCTGGATGTTCTCCTCGGTGGCGTCCTCGTCACGGCCCGCGAACTCGTCGGCGAGCGCGCCGCGGAACGCGTCGAACATCGGCGCGATCGCGATCTCGTCGTAGCGCACGCCCACCCGGCGCGCCATCTCGGCCGCGTCGGTGGTGGAGATGTCGGCCGTGTAGCGCGACGGCATCATCACGGCGCGCACACGCTCGGGGCCGAGCGCGTCGCAGGCCACCGCCAGCACCAGCGCCGAATCGACGCCGCCCGACAGGCCGATCAGCGCGCCGGGAAACCCGTTCTTGTCGATGTAGTCGCGCACGCCGAGCACCAGCGCGCGGTAGACCTGCGCCTCGACCGACAGCGGCGCCGCGATCGCGGCCGGCAGCGGGCGCGCGCCGTCGAACTCGACGATTGCGTGGCCCGCCTCGAACTGCGGCATGCGCGCGACCAGTTCGCCCGCGCCGTCGAGCACGAACGAGCCGCCGTCGAACACGAGTTCGTCCTGGCCGCCCACCAGGTTCACGTAGACCACCGGCAGGCCCGTCTCGCGGATTCGCGCACGCACGATCCCGACGCGCACCGCGTCCTTGTTCATGTGATACGGCGAGCCGTTCGGCACCAGCAGCACCTCGGCGCCGGCCGCCTTCGCGAGCTGGGCGGCCGAGGCATGCCAGGCGTCCTCGCAGATGATCACGCCGAAGCGCGTGCCGTTCAGCTCGAACACGCACGGCTGCGGATCGGTCGCGAAGTAGCGCTTCTCGTCGAACACCTCGGTGTTCGGCAGGTCCTGCTTGCGGTAGGTGGCCGCGATCGCGCCGCCGACGATCAGCGACGCCGCGTTGTAGGTGTCCACCGGCGTCGCGCCGCGCCCGATCGGGCGGTTTGCATTACCATCGGCGCTGGGCGTGCGCAGCGGATGGCCGACCAGCACCGCGAGCCCCTCGAACGGCTTCAGGCGCTCGGCCAGCGTCGCCAGCGCCTCGGCCGCCTCGCTGTAGAACGCCGGGCGCAGCAGCAGGTCCTCGGGCGGATAGCCCGACAACGCGAGCTCCGGCGCGACGAGCAGCTGCGCACCATCGTTGTGCGCGGCACGCGCGGCCTCGACGATGCGGGTGACGTTACCGGCGAAATCGCCGACGGTGACGTTGAGTTGGGCGAGAGCGATACGGGTTTTCATGACGGAATCTGCGCGGCCTCGCGGGTCGCGTGACGGGCGCCTCCGGGCGCATCACCGGTGCGCGCCGCGTCGCGCGCGCCGAACGAAACGGGTCTCTGACGGTTGAAACACGAACGCAACGATTATCGCATGGGGCTCCTGTCGTCTCCGCTCGAAACGAGCGCCGACGAATGGAACGCCCTCGTCGAACGGCAGGCGCATCCCACGCCGTTCCTGCGCCACGAATTCCTCGCCGCGCTGCACGCCACCGGCTGCGCGACCGGCGAGACCGGCTGGTCGCCGAACTTCGTCACGCTAACCGACCCGGCCACCGACGCGCTGGTGGCCGCCGCGCCGCTCTACGCCAAGCAGCACTCGTATGGCGAATACGTGTTCGACTGGGCCTGGGCCGACGCCTACCAGCGCAACGGCGTGCCGTACTATCCGAAGCTGCTCTGCGCGGTGCCGTTCACGCCGGTGCAGGGCACACGCCTGATCGCCGACAACCCGCGGGCACGCCGTCAGCTGGCGGCCACGCTGGTCGCGCTGGCCGAGCAGAGCGAGGTATCGTCGCTGCACGTGCTGTTTCCGACCGCCGACGAAGCCGCGCTGCTCGACGAGATGGGCATGATGCTGCGCGAAGGCGTGCAGTTCCACTGGCTCAACGACGGCTACCGGCACTTCGACGATTTCCTCTCGACGCTCGAGCAGAAAAAACGCAAGAACATCCGCGCCGAGCGGCGCAAGGTGGCCGAGGCCGGCGTCACGTTCCGCCGCGTGCGCGGCGAGGACGCCACCGACGCCGACTGGCGCTTCTTCTCGCGCTGCTACCGGCAGACCTACCGCGAACACTATTCGAGCCCATATCTGAACCTCGACTTCTTCCGGCAAATCGGCGAGACCATGCCGGAGAACCTGCTGCTCGTGATCGCCGAGGCCGGGGGCAAGCCGATCGCGAGCGCGCTGGCCGTATACCGGCGCGATCCGGCCGGCGGCGGCACGCTCTACGGCCGCTACTGGGGCGCGCTCGAACACGTCCCCTGCCTGCATTTCGAGGCCGCCTACTATCAGCTGCTGGAATTCTGCATCGAGGAGAAGCTCGGCGCGTTCGAGGGCGGCGCGCAGGGCGAGCACAAGCTCACGCGCGGCTTCATGCCCACCGTCACGCGCTCGGCGCACTGGCTCGCGCATCCGGCCTTCTCGGACGCGGTCGGCGATTTCCTCAAGCGCGAGACGGGGCAGATCCACGCCTACGTGGACGAGTTGCGCGAGCACAATCCGTTCAAGGACGGCGCGCCGAAGGACGGTGCGCAGTGAACGCGCGCCGGCCGCGCGCGGCTTTTCCGAAACCCTGACGGCTCCGCTTTGCGCCGCCCCGCCATGTCCTGGTTCCTGTATCTGATCGAATGCGACGACGGCAGCGTCTACACCGGCATCACCACCGACGTGGACGCGCGTTTCGCGCGGCACGCGAACGGCACCGGCGCGCGCTACACGCGCTCGCGCAAGCCGCGCGCGGTGCTCGCGGCGTTCCCGCTGGCCGACCGCTCGATCGCCTCGCGCGCCGAATACTGGGTCAAGCGCCTGACGCCGGCGCGCAAGCGCGAACTCGCGAGCGGGCTGCGCACGCTCGATTCGGTGCTGCCGGCCGGTGTGGTGGCGGCGCCTGAGCCGCTCGATGCGCTCGATGCACCGCCCGGCTTCCGTTCGTTCCATGCCGGCAGCGCGCCTTGGACCATCGAGAGCCTCGACGCCGTCGCGCCGGACCCGCATCCGGAGGGATCCATCATCGCGGGCCGCCGCGCCCGGGCCGGCAAGCCGAACGCCGCGCGCCCGGCCACCGGCCGATCCGGCCACCGCATCTGCGCCGCCTCGTAACCGCCGCCTCGTAGCCGCCGCCTCGCAGCCGGCACCGCCAAAAACAAAACCGCGCGGCCCCGGAACGGGACACACGCGGTCTGATACCTCGTCACGAGCGCGGCCTTGCCGGCGGCTGCTCGCCTCGCGCAGCCTTACTTCTTCGCGTTCGCGAGGCCTTCGGTGATTTCCTTGTGCGCAGCGTCGATGCCGGCCCAGCCCTCGACCTTCACCCACTTGCCCTTCTCGAGCGCCTTGTATTGCTCGAAGAAGTGCTTGATCTGGTCCTTCAGGTACTCGGGTACGTCGTCGATCGACTTGAGGTTGGCCGTCATCGGGCAGACCTTGTCGTGCGGCACGGCGACCAGCTTCGCGTCGACGCCCGACTCGTCGGTCATCTGCAGCATGCCGAGCGCGCGCGAGCGCACCACCGAGCCGGCCAGCAGCGGGAACGGCGTGATCACCAGCACGTCGACCGGATCGCCGTCGCCCGACAGCGTCTGCGGGATGAAGCCGTAGTTGACCGGGTAGCGCATGCCGGTGCCGACGAAACGGTCGACCACCAGCAAGCCGAGGTCCTTGTCCGCTTCATACTTGACCGGATCGCTTTGCGCCGGAATTTCGATGATGACGTTGAAATCGTGCGGCAGATCCTTGCCGGCCGGAACATTGCTGAAGCTCATGAGCACTCTCTGCATGACGATGGAAAACGGCACGGGGCGCCAACCAGCGCGGCCCGCGAAGAGCCGCCATTATAGCCAATCACCCGATGGCGCTCGGCCGAAGTTAGGCGCACACTTGGCCGGCATGCGGGCACCGGCCCGTGCGGAGCGGGCTCCGCGCCGCATGTGTACCGAACCCGACAAAACCTGAAACGCGCATCGACACCCACGATCCGGGAGCAGGCATGGAAGAGGCAAGGCACTTCATCGCGGGCGAATGGGTCGCGCCCGCGAGCGGCGAGACGCTCGCCGTCATCGACCCGTCCGACGGCGCGCCGTTCGCGCGCCTCGCACGCGGCAACGCCGCCGACATCGACGCCGCGGTACGCGCCGCGCGCGCGGCCTTCGAGGGCGCCTGGGGCGCGACCAGCGCCGCCGAGCGCGGCCGGCTGCTGTACCGGCTGTCGCAGCGCGTGGCCGAGCAGCGGGACGCGCTCGCGCGGCTCGAATGCCGCGACACCGGCAAGCCGCTCAAGCAGGCGCGCGCCGACGCCGACGCGCTCGCGCGCTACTTCGAGTTCTACGCCGGCGCGGCCGACAAGCTGCACGGCGAGACGCTGCCCTACCAGGCCGGCTACACGGTGCTGACGCTGCGCGAGCCGCACGGCGTGACCGGCCACATCGTGCCGTGGAACTACCCGATGCAGATCTTCGGGCGCAGCGTCGGCGCGGCGCTCGCCACCGGCAACGCCTGCGTCGTGAAGCCGGCCGAGGACGCGTGCCTGTCGCTGCTGCACGTCGCGCGACTCGCGGCCGAGGCCGGCCTGCCGCCGGGCGCGCTGAACATCGTCACCGGCACCGGCCACGAGGCCGGCGCAGCGCTCACCGCCCATCCCGGCATCGACCACATCTCGTTTACGGGCTCGCCCGAGACCGGCCGACTGGTCGCGCTGGCCGCCGCCGAGCGGCACCTGCCGGTCACGCTCGAACTGGGCGGCAAGTCCCCGCAGCTCGTGTTCGCCGACGCCGATCTCGACGCCGCGCTGCCGGTGCTGGTCTCGGCGATCGTGCAGAACGGCGGCCAGACCTGCTCGGCAGGCAGCCGCGTGCTGATCGAGCGCGCCGTCTACGAGCCGCTGCTCGATCGGCTCGCCACCGCGTTCGGCGCGCTGCGCGTCGGCCCCGGCCTCGCCGATCTCGACTGCGGCCCGCTCATCAACGCGAAGCAGCAGCAGCGCGTCCGGGATTTCCTGTCCGACGCGCAGCACGACGGCATCGCGATGGCCGCGCAGGGCGAGATCGTGCCCGAGGCGCCCGAGAGCGGCTTCTATCAGGCGCCGACGCTGCTGCGCGACGTGCCGCCCCCGCACCGGCTCGCGCAGGAGGAAGTGTTCGGCCCGGTGCTGGCCGCGCTGCCGTTCCATGACGAGGAGGAAGCCGTCGCGCTCGCCAACGGCACCGCCTACGGGCTCGTCGCCGGCATCTGGACCCGCGACGGCGCGCGCCAGATGCGGCTCGCGCGACGCGTGCGGGCCGGCCAGGTGTTCGTCAACAACTACGGCGCGGGCGGCGGCGTCGAGCTGCCGTTCGGCGGCAGCGGGCGCTCGGGGCACGGCCGCGAGAAGGGCTTCGAGGCGCTCTACGGCTTCACGGTGCTGAAGACCGTCGCGCTGAAACACGGCTGACCCGCGCGGGCAGGCGGCCCGCCGCCTTTTCTCCGGTTCCGGATTACGCGTCCCGCGTCGGGCGCCAGCGCGACGCGCCGGCCCGGCACGATCCGGCAACGCGGCGGCAAACTCAACGGCAGCGCAACGACTACCCGACCTGAAACGGACAAGGAGACATCCATGCGGCTTGCGGGCAAGACGGCGATCGTCACGGGCGGCGGCTCGGGCTTCGGCGAGGGCATCGCCAGAACCTACGCGCGCGAGGGCGCGAACGTGATCATCAACGACCTGAACGGCGCGGCCGCCGAGCGTGTGGCCAGCGAGATAGCGGTGGCGGGCGGCCGCGCGATCGCGATCGCCGGCGACGTCTCGAAGGGCGAGGACTGGCGCGCGCTGCTCGCCGCCGCGCTCGACGATTTCCACCAGATCCACGTGATCGTCAACAACGCCGGCACCACGCACCGCAACAAGCCCGTGCTCGACGTGAGCGAGGCCGAATACGACCGCGTCTACGCCGTCAACATGAAAAGCCTGTTCTGGAGCGTGCAGACGCTGGTGCCGTATTTCCGCGAGGTCGGCGGCGGCGTGTTCGTCAACATCGCGTCCACCGCCGGGATCCGGCCGCGCCCCGGCCTCGTCTGGTACAACAGCACGAAGGGCGCGATGATCACCGCCAGCAAGGCGCTCGCGGCCGAGCTCGGCGCCGACCGGATCCGCGTCAACTGCATCAACCCGGTGCTCGGCGAGACCGGCCTCATGACCGAGTTCATGGGCGTCGACGACACACCCGAGAATCGCCAGCGCTTCCTCGCCACGATCCCGCTCGGCCGGCTCTCGACGCCGCAGGACATCGCCAACGCGGCGCTCTACCTGGCCTCCGACGAGGCCGAATTCATCACCGGCGTCTGCATCGAGGTGGACGGCGGACGCTGCATCTGAAGCAGCAGGCGCGCCGCGCAACCGCGGCATCGCGGCATCGCGGCACCGATACCAATACGACAAAATCATCACACCAGGAGACGACACATGGCGAGCACCGTAACGGCCGATCCCGGCCAGCCGTCCGCGTTCGAGGCGGCCACCTACCGCAAGGTCACCTGGCGGCTCGCGCCGCTGCTGATGCTCTGCTACGTGGTGGCCTATCTCGACCGCGTCAACGTCGGCTTCGCGAAGCTGCAGATGGCCGCCGACCTGAACCTGTCCGACACCGTCTACGGGCTCGGCGCCGGCATCTTCTTCTTCGGCTATTTCCTGTTCGAGGTGCCGAGCAACATCATCCTGCACCGCGTGGGCGCGCGAGTCTGGATCGCGCGGATCATGATCACCTGGGGTTTGATCTCGGCGCTGATGATGTTCGTCACCACGCCGGCGATGTTCTACGTGATGCGCTTCCTGCTGGGGGTGGCCGAGGCCGGCTTCTTTCCCGGCGTGATCCTCTACCTGACCTACTGGTATCCGGCGCACCGGCGCGGGCGCATGACCACCTTCTTCATGACCGCGATCGCGATCTCGGGCGTGGTGGGCGGGCCGGTGTCGGGCTACATCCTGAAGCACTTCCACGGCGCGAACGGCTGGCACGGCTGGCAGTGGCTGTTCCTGCTGGAAGGGATTCCGTCGATCCTGGTCGGGCTGCTGGTGCTGCTCCGGCTCGAGGATCGCATCGCCCGCGCGGCCTGGCTCAGCGACGACGAGAAGGCGCTGCTGATGCGCAACGTGGCCGACGAGGAAGCGCTCAAGGACGACCCGTCGGTAGCGCGCGTGCTGGCGAGCCCGCGCGTCTGGCTGATGGCGCTGATCTATTTCTCGTTCGTGATGGGCCTGTACGGCGTGGGCTTCTGGCTGCCCACCATCATCAAGTCGACCGGCGTGACCGACGCGTTCACGATCGGCCTGCTCTCGGCGATTCCCTATGCGGCGGCCGTGATCGGCATGATCCTGATCGCGCGCAGCGCCGACCGCCATCGCGAGCGTCGCTGGCACCTCGCGTTCCCCGCCGCGCTCGGCGCGCTCGGGCTGCTGCTGTCGGTGATGTGGGCGGACCAGACCGCGCTCGCGATGGTGGGCCTCACGCTCGCGACGATCGGCATCCTGACCACGCTGCCGCTGTTCTGGAGCCTGCCCACCGCGTTCCTCGGCGGCACCGCGGCCGCGGCCGGCATCGCGCTGGTCAACTCGATCGGCAACCTGGCCGGCTTCCTGAGCCCCTACATGATCGGCTGGCTCAAGACCGTGACCGGCTCGAACGCACCCGGGATGCTGATGCTGGCCGCATTCTGCGTGCTGGGCGGCCTGCTCGCGCTGTCGGTGCCGAAGGCGCTCGTCAACCGCTAGAAAGCGAAACGGCAGCCCGAAGGCTGCCGTTTCACGGAAACGCCTGCGCCAGCGCGAGCGGCTAGGCGAGGTGCGTCGCCAGCGCGCTTTCGCGGTAGTGGCGCGCCGCCTTGTCCGGTTCGCCGAGATGCTCGAACAGGCTCGCCAGCGCGCGATGCGCGCGCACCTTCAGCGCATCGTTGTCGGAGAGCTTCAGCGCCGCTTCCAGGAACGACTGCGCCTTGCCCCACAGCTGCTGCTTCTCGCAAAGCCGGCCGAGCGCCACCAGCAGGTCGGCGTCGTCGGCGTGATCGCGCCGCCAGCCCTCGGCCTTCTGGATCAGCGGCAGCGCATCGGCGCTCGCGGTGTCGGGATAGCGGCGCAGCAGGCGCGCGTCCCAGTGGTGCGCGAGCGCGTCCTCGACGATGCGGCGCGCCTCGGGCTGGCGATCGAGCGCGACCAGCAGCTCGGCGGCCAGGTCGGCCAGGCGCGGCGACTGCCGCTCGGTCGCCGACAGCGACTGCCACACCTCCAGCAGCGCGTCCGCGTCGTGGCGGCGGTCGCGCAGCAGATGCTCGGCCGCCTGCTGGCGCATGCGCACCGCCGCGGCCGGATGCAGCGCCTCGCGCTTTTCGAGCGCCTTGGCGAGCTTCAGCACCTCGGCCCAGTTCTTCAACTGCTGCTGCGCGCGCAGCGCGACCTGCTGCGCGTGGATGCGCTTGCCGCCCGACTGCTGCATCTCGGCGAGCGCGGCCAGCGCACCCTCGGCGTCGCGCGCCTCGGCGCGCATGTCGGCCGTCGCGAGCAGCCGCGCTTCCTGCCACTCGTTGGCATCGACCTTCGCGAGCCACTCGTCGCGGCGCGCGTATTCGTGCATGCGATGCGCGGCCACCGCGCCGACGAGGCCCGCCGCGCCCTGGTTCGCATCGACCGCGAGCGCGTCGCGCGCGGCCTTCTCGGCACGCGAGAAGCGGCCCGCGTAGAGGTTCGCGATCGCGTCGCGCAGCGAGGCATGCGCCTTCTCGTGGCGCATCCGCGCGCGATAGGCGGCCACCCGCTGCGGCATGCGCCAGACGTTGCGCACGATGCGCAGCAGCGCGTAGATCACGATGAACAGCACCACGATCGCGACGATGAACAGGTTCAGCGACACGTCCACTCGATACGGCGGATAGACGATCAGCACCTGGCCGCCGTCGAAGCGGCCGACCGTGGCGAGCGCCACGGCGACGGCGAACAGCACGGCCAGCCAGAGGATTCCTCGCAGCGTCATCGTCACCCCCGGCTCTTGAACTGTTGGATCGCGGAGAGGCTCGTGTTCAGATTCGGCACCGCGACCGACAGCGACGCCGCATCGACCTGCTTCAGCAGGTCCTGCACCGTGCGCGTGTCCTTCGACGAGGCGTCGAAATAGCGGCCGAGCGCGGCCTGCGCCGCGTGCAGATCGGACTTCATCGCCGCGTCGTTGCGCGCGAGCAGCGAGAGCCGCGCCGTGAGCAGGCGCAGCTTGACGTTCTCGCGCACGAAGTAGCCCTGCTCGGGCGAGGTCAGCATCGCATCCGCGTTATCGATGCGGCGTACCTGCACGAGGCTCGTGAGCTGCGCGGCGACACCGGTGGACAGGTCGTGCCACCAGATCTTCCAGCGCGGCTGGCCGGTGGCGGCAGCCTGCTGCGCGGCGTCGGCCGGATGGGCGGCGCGCGGCACCGCGCGGCCGATCGGCGCCTCGCCCGCGAGCGGCAGCGCGTCGATGCGGCCGATCGCGTCGTCGAGCTTGATGGCCAGACCGGTCAGGTCGACCGGCGGCGCGGCCTTGAGCTTGTCGATGTCCTGCGCGAGCGCCTTGCGTACCGCGATCGCCTGCGCGCCTTGCGAGGTGGCGAGCTGCGCGTCGGCGTTCTGCAGCGCGACCAGCGCGAGCTGCGTGTCGCCCGTGAGCTGCAGCTGCTGGCTCGCGCCCGACAGCGTCTGCTCGACCTGGTCGAGCAGCCAGGCGTCGCGGTTGCGCGACAGGTCCTGGTATTGCTGCTGCAACGCCTGCTGCTGCGCCTGCGCGTCGGCGAGCTTGCCGGCGAACTGCGAGATCTGGCCGTCCACCTGATGGCTGTAGACGAGCGCCTGTTCGGCCTGGCGCCGCGCCGCGGCGGCGGCCGCGTCGAGCGTCTTCTGGCGCTGCGCCGTGATCCGGTCGAGCTCTTCGATCTTGCGGTTCAGCACGTAGCCGCCGGCGCCCGCGCCACAGGCGAGCACCACCACCACGCACCAGAGCAGCACGCCGGCCGCGCCGCCGCGGCGTTTCGGGCCCTGTGCCTCGAACGGCGTGAACGGGGGATTGGGCGGCGGCGCCGCGGGCCGCGCGGGCGCACTGCCGGTGCCCGCGGAAGTCGCCTTGCTGGAATCGTTGGTGTCTGTCATGCGAGAGGGTACCGAGGCGGCTTGCGCCGCGTGAGCGGCCGTGTCGGCCAACGTTCTGAATGCGCGGACGATCCGTTCGTCGCCCGCGCCGGACTGCGTAATCGTATCAAAACCCAATGCCCGCGCCGTATCGGCGATGCGCGGATGGGGCGCGACCAGCGGCGCGTGCTGCAGCGCCTCGATCTCGACCGCGGTCAGGTGGTCGATCGCGAGTTCGTGCAGGTTGCGCACGCCCTCCGAACTCGTCACCAGCCACGCATGCGGCGCGCCGCCCAGCAGCGCGTGGACGCGCTCCCAGGCGCCGATCGACGGTTCCGGCACGATCCGGCGATAGGCAGCCACCAGCTCGACCTCGGCGCCGGCCTCGCGCAGCCGCGTGGCGAGCCATTCGCGGCCGCCGTCGCCGCGCACGATCAGCACGCGTTTGCCGGCGAGCGGGCCGGCGGCCACGGCGGGCGGCGGCGCGGCGGCGTCGGGACGGCCGGAAGCGGGATCAGAATCGGGGGCCGGATGCGCCGCGGACTCGGGCTCGCGCGACCCGGGCGAACCCGGTGCGGCGGAGGAAGCGGAGAAATGCTGCGCCGCGTCCGAATCGACGCCCGCTTCCCGCGTGGCGCCGTCGTCGCGGCGATCGAGGGCCACGCCGTCGCTCGCCCTGGCGCCGGCCGCGTCATCAGCCACCTGATCGGCCGGCCGCGTGCCCGGATCGACCGGGTGGCTCGCACCGAACGCGCGCTCGATCTGTGCGTAAAGGCTTTCGGAATCGTAGCGAGGCTCGCCGCCGTCCGGCCCGGCGCCCGTGCCCGTCTCCGGCAAGCCGTCGGCCGCATCCGCGCCGCCCGGCGCGATCACGCGATGCGCGGGCGCCGCGATGCCGTGCCGCGCCAGCGCCGCCACGCTGCCCGGCCCGACCACGCCCACCGGCAGCGAGTGCGGCCAGATCGCGCCGAAGCGCGCGAGCGCGCGGTCGATCGCGTTCGGCGAGACGAACACCACCAGCGCATAGGCATCGAGGCGCGCGAGCGCCGCGTCGAGCGGGCCGAAGTCCGCCGCGGGCGCGATGTCGATCAGCGGGAAGTCGAGGCTGTCGATGCCGGCCGCCGCGAGTTGCGCGGCGAGCGCCGCCGATTGCCCTTCGGGCTTCGTCAGCACCGCCGTGAACGCGCGGGCGGCGGCCATCAGGTCCGGCCTCCGAGCAGCGCCTCGACGATCTCGAAGGCCCCTTGCCGCGCCAGCTCGTCGGCCACCTGCCGGCCCAGCGCGAGCGCCGCGTCGGGCGTCGCGACGGCCGCGCGCGCGCGCGCGTTCAGCACGCGCGTGCCGCTCGGATTCGACACGCGGCCCGTCAGCTGCAGTTCGTCGCCGTCCCACACCGCGTGCGCGGCGAGCGGCACCTCGCAGCTGCCACCGAGCGTGCGCGAGACCATCCGCTCGGCCTCGCAGGCGAGCGCCGTGGCCGGGTCGTGCAGCGGCGCGAGCCAGCGCGCGACGTCGACGCGCGCCGCCGCGATCTCGATGCCGAGCGCGCCCTGCCCGGCCGCCGGCGGGCTCGTCTCGACCTCGATCAGCGAGCGGATCCGTGCATCGAGCCCGAGCCGCTTGAGCCCCGCCGCGGCGAGGATGATGGCCGCGTAGTCGCCGCGGTCGAGCTTGGCCAGACGCGTGTCGAGGTTGCCGCGCAGCGGCCGCACGTCGATATCGAGATAGCGCGCGCGCAACATCGCCTCGCGACGCAGGCTGGAAGTGCCGACGATCGAGCCGGTGGGCAGCTCGTCGAGCGACGCGTAATCGTTCGACACGAACGCGTCGCGCGGGTCCTCGCGGCTCATCACGGCCGTGAGCGCGAAGCCCTCGGGCAGCGACATCGGCACGTCCTTCAGCGAATGGACGGCGAGATCGGCGCGGCCGTCGGCCAGCGCGGCCTCGAGCTCCTTCACGAACAGGCCCTTGCCGCCGACCTTCGAGAGCGTGCGATCGAGGATCTGGTCACCTCGGGTCGTCATTCCGAGGATTTTCACGTCGCAAGCTGGATATAATTTGCGCAGCGCGTCACGCACATGTTCAGCCTGCCACATCGCGAGGCGGCTCTCCCGCGAAGCGATCGTGAGCGTCGCCGGAACGTCGGCCGTAAGAGTCTCGGAATTCATTGCAGCGGCATCGAAGGACGGGAATCAGGAACGAACAATGGTAGCACGCACGCCCGTCCCCCTTTTCAGGCGGTCCGGGCGCACGCGCCGGGGTCGCCCGCCGGCGACCGGCGTGGCGCGCGGCGGTCTTCCGCCGGCAAGTCGACAGTACCGCAGTCTCCCGTTCACTCGTGCTTTCCCAAGGAAACCCATCGTGAAGTCCTCCGGATCGGCGCGCGCTGCGCGCCGCAATGCTGCCTCGTCCAACGTCACCGCGCCGGCCACGACCGACGCCCCCGCGCGCCAGCGCGGCACGACCACGGCCGCCCAACCCGCCGCCAAGACGGCAACGACGAAGAAACCGGCAAAACCGGCCGCCAACGGCGCCGCGACGACCATCGCCAACGGCACGGCCACGCCGGCCGGCAAGCCCGCCAAGCCCGCGAAGACGCCGGCGCGAAGCGGCGGCGCGGACCCGGCCGACCGGCTCAAGCCGAAAGCGAACGGCCGCACGCGCGACGACAAGGACCAGCCGCTGTTCGAGGACATCCGCTATCTGGGACGCCTGCTCGGCGACGTGGTGCGCGAGCAGGAAGGCGACGCCGTGTTCGAGGTGGTCGAGACGATCCGCCAGCACGCCGTGAAATTCCGCCGCGAGGACGATCGCGAGGCCGCGCAGGCGCTCGACAAGATGCTGCGCAAGCTCACGCCCGAGCAGACCGTGAGCGTGGTGCGCGCGTTCAGCTACTTCTCGCATCTGGCCAACATCGCCGAGGACCGCCATCACAACCGCCGCCGCCGGATCCACGCGCTGGCCGGCTCGACGCCGCAGGCCGGCACCGTGGCCTACGCGCTGCAGACGCTCAAGGCGGCCGGCGACGCGTCGGCCGAGGTGATCCGCCGCTTCTTCGACGAAGCGCTGATCGTGCCGGTGCTGACCGCGCACCCCACCGAAGTGCAGCGCAAGAGCATCCTCGATGCCCAGCACGACATCGCGCGGCTGCTCGCCGAGCGCGACCAGGAGCTGACCACGCGCGAACGCTCACACAATGACGCGCTGCTGCGCGCGCGGGTGGCCTCGCTGTGGCAGACCCGCATGCTGCGCGATGCGCGCCTCACGGTGGGCGACGAGATCGACAACGCGCTGTCCTACTATCGCGCGACCTTTCTCGACGAGCTGCCGGCGCTCTACGCCGACATCGAGGAAGCGCTCGCCGAACACGGCCTGGACACGCGCGTGCCGGCCTTCTTCCAGATGGGCAGCTGGATCGGCGGCGACCGCGACGGCAATCCGAACGTCACGGCCGCCACGCTCGAGGAAGCGATCCACCGCCAGGGCACCGTGATCCTCGAACACTATCTGGAGCAGGTCCACAAGCTCGGCGCCGAGCTGTCGGTGTCGGACCTGCTGGTGGGCGCGAGCGACGAGGTCAAGGCGCTCGCGGCGGCCTCGCCGGACCAGTCGCCGCATCGCGTCGACGAGCCGTACCGCCGCGCGCTGATCGGCATCTACACGCGCATCGCCGCGAGCGCGCGCGTGCGGCTCGGCGAGGGCGTGGTGGCGGTGCGCAGCGCCGGGCGCGGCGCGCCGCCGGTGCGCGCGACGCCGTATCCGGATGCCGAGGCGTTCGCGCGCGACCTGCGCGTGCTGCACGAGTCGCTCGTCGCCCATCACGGCGCGCTGCTCGCGACGCCGCGCCTCGCGCCGCTGGTGCGCGCGGCCGAGACGTTCGGCTTCCATCTCGCCAGCATCGACCTGCGCCAGAGTTCGGACATCCACGAGGCCGTGATCGCCGAGCTGTTCGCGCGCGCCGGCGTCGAGGCCGACTACGCGGCGCTGCCCGAAGCCGGCAAGCTGCGCGTGCTGCTCGCCGCGCTGGCCGATCCGCGCCCGCTGCGGATTCCCTACGTCGACTACTCCGAACTCGCGAACAGCGAACTCGGCGTGCTCGAGAAGGCCCGCGAGGTGCGCGCGCGCTTCGGTCCGCGCGCGGTGCGCAACTACATCATCTCGCATACCGAGACGGTCTCCGATCTGGTCGAGGTGCTGCTGCTGCAGAAGGAAACCGGCCTGCTCGACGGCACGTTCGGTGCCGGCCCGGCCGACGCGAAGCATTCGCTGATGGTGATCCCGCTGTTCGAGACGATCGCCGACCTGCGCAACGCGCCCGAGATCATGGGCGAGTACTTCGCGCTGCCGGGCGCCGCGGCGCTCGTCGCGCGCCAGGGCGGCGAGCAGGAGGTGATGCTCGGCTATTCGGACAGCAACAAGGACGGCGGCTTCCTGACCTCGAACTGGGAGCTGTACCGCGCCGAGCTCGCGCTGGTCGAGCTGTTCCGCTCGCACGGCACCAAGCTGCGCCTGTTCCACGGCCGCGGCGGCACGGTCGGCCGCGGCGGCGGTCCGACCTACGAGGCGATCCTCTCGCAGCCGCCCGGCACCGTGAACGGCCAGATCCGCCTGACCGAGCAGGGCGAGGTGATCGCGAGCAAGTTCTCGAATCCCGAGATCGGCCGCCGCAACCTCGAAACGGTGGTCGCCGCGACGCTCGAAGCCTCGCTGCTGCCGCGCAACAACGCGCCCGCGCAGTTGCCCGCGTTCGAGGCCGCCGTGCAGACGCTGTCGGACGCGGCGATCGCCACCTATCGCGCGCTCGTCTACGAGACGCCCGGCTTCACCGACTACTTCTTCTCGTCGACGCCGATCAGCGAGATCGCCGAGCTGAACATCGGCAGCCGGCCCGCCTCGCGCAAGCTGCAAGATCCGAAGCACCGCCGGATCGAGGATCTGCGCGCGATTCCGTGGGGCTTCTCGTGGGGCCAGTGCCGGCTGCTGCTGACGGGCTGGTACGGCTTCGGCAGCGCGTTCGCGGCCTACCTCGACGGTGCCGCCAACGACGCCGAGCGCGCCAAACGCCTCGCGCTGCTGCAGAAGATGAACCGCACCTGGCCGTTCTTCTCGCACCTGCTCTCGAACATGGACATGGTGCTCTCGAAGGTCGACCTGGCGATGGCCTCGCGCTACGCGGAACTCGTCGCCGACAAGAAGCTGCGCAAGCAGGTGTTCGGCCGCATCGTCGCCGAATGGGAACGCACCACGGCCGCGCTCGCCGCGATCACCGGCCACGAGGCGCGGCTCGCCACCAACCCGCTGCTCGCGCGTTCGATCAAGAACCGCTTCCCGTACCTCGATCCGCTGAACCACCTGCAGGTCGAGCTGATCAAGCGCCACCGCGCCGGCGACACCAACGCGCGCGTGCGGCGCGGGATCCATCTGACCATCAACGGGATCGCCGCCGGCCTGCGCAACACCGGCTGACGCCGGCGAACGGCGCCGCCGCGCGGGGCCGCCACCGCAAGCCGCCTCGCCGCGAAACGGCGAGACCACGAAACGGCGCGGGCATCGGCGACGGTGCCCGCGCCGTTCGCTTTCCGGCGCGGGCGGGCCGGAAAGCGAACGGCGCGCGCTGAGCGAAGCGAGCCGGTACAATAACAAAATCATCGCGGTACCAGTACCGGCCGACGTCTTATCCCGGTATCGGCGCTACCTCGCCGCGCGATGTGTCGGGGTGGGTTTTCCCCGGTTCGTTTCCCGATTCGTTTCCCGTTTCGCCGTCCCGCTTTTCCCGGTCGCACCGCCATTCCGATGAGTTCTTCCCGCCCCGCTCCGCCCCCGCTCGACGCCACGCCGGCGCGTTCGCTCGGCGATTTCATCCGCGCCCACCGCGAACGCCTCACGCCCGACGCGATCGGGCTGCCGCCCGGGCCGCGCCGCCGCACGCCGGGCCTGCGCCGCGAGGAAGTCGCCCAGCTCTGCGGCGTGAGCCCGACCTGGTACACCTGGATCGAGCAGGGCCGGCAGGTGTCGGCTTCAGCTGATGCGCTGGCGCGGATCGCCGTCGCGCTGCGGCTCTCGCGCGCCGAGCGGGCCTATCTGTTCGAGCTGGCCGCGCAGCGCGACCCGGCCGAGCCGGAACTGGCCACCGCCGACCTGCCCGACACGCTGGTTGCGGCCGTCGGGCTGGTGGCCGCGCCCGCCTACGTGCTCGACCGCCAGTGGAACGCGCTCGCCTGGAACGCGCCGGCCGCGGCGCTCTTCACCGGCTGGCTCGATGCCGGCCACGACCGCAACCTGCTGCGCTTCACGTTCACCTCGTCCGCCGCGCGCACGCTGATCGTCGACTGGGACGCGCGCGCGCGCCGGCTCGTGGCCGAATTTCGCGCCGACTCGATCCGCCACCTGAACGACGCGCCGACCCGCGCGCTGATCGACGCGCTGATCGCCGACAGCGAGGCGTTCGCGCATTACTGGGCCTCGCAGGACGTGGTCGAGCGCGAGGGCGGCGAGCGCGCCTTCGACCATCCGCGCGACGGCCGCGTGATCTACCAGCAGACCACGCTGAAGCCGGCCCATCGCGAGGACCTGAAGTTCGTGGTGCTGGTGCCGAACGGCGCGGCCGGCACCAGCACCACGAGCGCGGAACCGCGCTGAGGCCCGGCGCGAACGCGCTCGCCCGCCTGCGTGTCTGCGGGCGTCGGCTCACGCTCATTTTGATCGCCGGCGCGCGCGCCCGGCGCCCGCAGCCGGGCGGCCCGCGCGCCGCCGAATGCTAGAATCCCCACCTGCCCCGCGGCGCTCGCCGCGTCACTCCCATTACTCATCGCCATGACATCCCAATTGCACAAAAAGGGCGAGGCCTGGTCGGCCCGCTTCTCGGAACCGATGTCGGATCTGGTCAAGCGCTACACCTCGTCGGTGTTCTTCGACAAGCGCCTTGCGCTCGTCGACATCGCCGGCTCGCTCGCACACGCGAAGATGCTCGCCGCGCAGAAGATCATCAGCGCCGACGACCTCGCCGCGATCGAGCGCGGCATGGCGCAGATCCAGGGCGAGATCGAGCGCGGCGAATTCGAATGGCAGCTCGACCTCGAGGACGTCCACCTCAACATCGAGGCGCGCCTGACCGCGCTGATCGGCGACGCCGGCAAGCGCCTGCACACCGGCCGCTCGCGCAACGACCAGGTCGCCACCGACATCCGGCTGTGGCTGCGCGGCGAGATCGACCGCATCGGCGAGCTGCTCGGCGACCTGCGCGGCGCCCTGCTCGACCTCGCCGAGCAGCACGCCGGCACGATCCTGCCCGGCTTCACGCACCTGCAGGTCGCGCAGCCCGTCACGTTCGGCCACCACCTGCTCGCCTACGTGGAGATGTTCACGCGCGACGCGGGGCGCCTGCGCGACTGCCGGGCGCGCGTGAACCGCCTGCCGCTCGGCGCGGCCGCGCTGGCCGGCACCAGCTACCCGATCGACCGCCACGCAGTGGCCGCCACGCTCGGCTTCGACGGGATCTGCGCAAACTCGCTCGACGCCGTGTCGGATCGCGACTTCGCGATCGAATTCACGGCCGCCGCCGCGCTCGTGATGACGCACGTCTCGCGCTTCTCGGAGGAGCTGGTGCTGTGGATGAGCCCGCGCGTGGGCTTCATCGACATCGCCGACCGCTTCTGCACCGGTTCGTCGATCATGCCGCAGAAGAAGAACCCGGACGTGCCCGAGCTCGCGCGCGGCAAGACCGGCCGTGTCAACGGCCACCTGATGGCGCTGCTGACGCTGATGAAGGGCCAACCGCTCGCCTACAACAAGGACAACCAGGAAGACAAGGAACCGCTGTTCGACACGGTCGACACCGTCGCCGACACGCTGCGGATCTTCGCCGAAATGGTGGCCGGCATCACGGTGAAGGCCGAGCCGATGCGCGCCGCGGCGCTGCAGGGCTTCTCGACCGCGACCGATCTGGCCGACTACCTCGTCAAGCGCGGCCTGCCGTTCCGCGACGCGCACGAAGCCGTCGCGCACGCCGTGAAGATCTGCGACGATCGCGGCATCGATCTGGCCGACCTCACGCTCGACGAAATGAAGCGCGACCTGCCGAACGTGGCGCACCTGATCGGCGACGACGTGTTCTCGTACCTGACGCTCGAAGGCTCGGTGGCGAGCCGCAACCACCCGGGCGGCACGGCACCGGACCAGGTGCGCGCGGCGATCGCCGCGGCGCGCCAGGCGCTCCGCTGACGCGATCGCCGAACCGCACGGAGCCGGCCGGCTCCGGCAACGAAAAACGGACGCCAGGGCGTCCGTTTTTCGTTTGCACCACCCTTCACCGGCGCTACTTGTTGTTCACCGTCTCCGAGAACCGCTTCAGCGTGGCCACGCGCGCGCCGATCAGGTCGACGCGCTGCTGCTCGCTGATCAGCGGCGTGGTCGCGTCGCGGAATCCCGCCCAGGCGCGCTGGGCACGCACCAGCATCGGCCGCGAGCGCGACGGCATGCGCTTTTGCAGCTTCACGTAATAGCGGTTCAGATCGAACAGCGCGTGTTCGCAGGCGGCATCGTCCGAGCAGGCCCGCACGCGATGCACGGCGTCGGCCGCGCCGTTCGGCCCGGCGTAGCGATCGGCGGCGTCGCGCAGCGACAGCGCGCGGTCGCGCACCGGCTGGATCCGCATGTCGGCGCTCGCCATCGCGTACATCGTGCCGCTGGTGGTCGCGTAGACGGCCTGCGCGAGCAGCGTCTCGTCCTTGCGCCACAGCTGCCAGCGCCGCTGGCTCTCCTGCCAGCCGCGCTTCGCGCTCGCCGGCGCGACCGTGTTCAGCTGCGCGAACGCGTCGTCCACGGCCGTCAGCCATTTCGCGCGCGCCTCGTCCATGCACTGGATCTGGCCCACCGTCGAAGACCGGTCGCGCCGCGCGAGGCACTGCCGCATGCCGACGTCGATCGGATCGGCCGCGGCCACCTCAGCCCGCGCCGGCGCGGCCGCGCCGAGCCAGCCGGCCAGCGCCAGCACCGCCGCGGCCAGCGCGCGCGCGCGGCGCGCGCCGGCGGTGCGCATCGTCCCGAACCGTGCCATCGTCAGCCGCGCACGCAGTCGACGTAGTACTCGACGCGCCCGTTCACTTCCTCGGCGACGAGGCCGTGGACATCGGTGTGGAAGCCCGGGAAGCGCTCGTTGAAGTCGCGCGCGAACCGCAGGTAGCTGACGATGGTGGCGTTGAAGCGCTCGCCCGGAATCAGCAGCGGAATGCCCGGCGGGTACGGCGTGAGCAGGATGCTGGTCACGCGGCCTTCCAGCTCGTCGAGCGGCACGCGGTCGATCTCGCGGTGCGCGAGCTTGGCGAACGCGTCGGACGCCTTCATCGCCGGCTCCATGTCCGACAGGTACATCTCGGTGGTCAGGCGCGCGATGTCGTTGGCGCGGTAGACGTCGTGGATCTGCGTGCAGAGATCGCGCAGGCCGACGCGCTCGTAGATCGGATACTGCGCGACGAACTCGGGCAGCACGCGCCAGAGCGGCTGGTTGTTGTCGTAGTCGTCCTTGAACTGCTGCAGCTCGGTGACCATCGAGTTCCAGCGGCCCTTGGTGATGCCGATCGTGAACATGATGAAGAACGAGTAGAGCCCGGTCTTCTCGACGATGATGCCGTGCTCGGCCAGGTACTTCGTGACGATCGCGGCCGGGATCCCGGTCTCGCCGAACTCGCCGTCCACGTCCAGGCCCGGCGTGATGATCGTGGCCTTGATCGGGTCGAGCATGTTGAAGCCTTCCGCGAGCGGGCCGAAGCCGTGCCAGCGGTCGTTCGGGCGCAGCATCCAGTCCTCGCGCGAGCCGATGCCCTCGTCGGGCAGCGTGTCCGGCCCCCAGACCGAGAAGAACCAGTCGTCGCCGTACTCGGCGTCGACCTTGCGCATCGCGCGGCGGAAGTCGATCGCCTCGGCGATCGATTCCTCGACCAGCGCGGTGCCGCCCGGCGGCTCCATCATCGCGGCGGCCACGTCGCACGAGGCGATGATCGCGTACTGCGGGCTCGTCGAGGTATGCATCAGGTAGGCCTCGTTGAAGCGGTGCTTGTCGAACGTGCGGTTCTCCGAGTCCTGCACCACGATCTGCGAGGCCTGCGAGATGCCGGCCAGCAGCTTGTGCGTGGAGTGCGTCGCGAACACCAGCGCGCCGGTGCGCGCCCGGCCCGCGCCGATCGCGTGCATGTCCTGGTAGAACGCGTGGAACTCGGCGTGCGGCAGCCAGGCTTCGTCGAAGTGCAGCGTGTCGAGCAGGTCGCCGAGCAGGTCCTTGATCTGTTCGACGTTGTAGATCACGCCGTCGTAGGTGCTCTGCGTGATCGTCAGGATCCGCGGCTTGGCGTTCGGGTTCTTCTTCAGCGCCTCGCGCGCGAACGGATTCGCCTCGATCTTCTTGCGGATGTTCTCGGGCTTGAACTCGTCGCGCGGGATCGGGCCGATGATGCCGAAGTGGTTGCGCGTCGGCGTCAGGAACACCGGAATCGCGTGCGTCATCGTGATCGCGTGCAGGATCGACTTGTGGCAGTTGCGGTCCACCAGCACGATGTCGCCCGGCGCCACGGTGGCGTGCCAGACGATCTTGTTCGAGGTCGAGGTGCCGTTGGTCACGAAGAACAGGTGGTCGGCGCTGAAGATCCGCGCGGCGTTGCGCTCCGAAGCCGCCACCGGGCCGGTGTGATCGAGCAGCTGGCCGAGTTCGTCGACGGCGTTGCAGACGTCGGCGCGCAGCATGTTCTCGCCGAAGAACTGGTGGAACATCTGGCCGAGCGGGTTCTTCAGGAACGCCACGCCGCCCGAGTGGCCCGGGCAGTGCCACGAGTACGACCCCTCGTCGGCGTACTTGACGAGTTCCTTGAAGAACGGCGGCGCGAGCGAATCGAGGTAGACCTTGGTTTCGCGGATGATGTGGCGCGCCACGAACTCCGGGGTGTCCTCGAACATGTGGATGAAGCCGTGCAACTCGCGCAGCACGTCGTTCGGGATGTGGCGCGAGGTGCGCGTCTCGCCGTACAGGAAGATCGGGATGTCGGCATTGCGGCGGCGCACTTCGGTCACGAACGCGCGCAGCTCGAGGATCGCCGTGGCGAGTTCGGGCAGCTCGCCGTCCGGGCCGGTTTCGCCCAGCATCAGTTCGTCGTCGTCGATCGACAGGATGAAGCACGACGCGCGGCTCGACTGCTGCGCGAACGAGGTCAGATCGCCGTAGCTCGTCAGGCCGAGAACTTCCACGCCCTCCTTCTCGATCGCTTCGGCAAGCGCCCGGATGCCGGAGCCCGAGATGTTCTCGGAGCGGAAATCTTCGTCGATGATGACGACGGGAAAACGAAACTTCATGGGCGAATCTCCAAAAAGAACGACCGCGGCGCCTCAAAGCGCGGCGGTCACCCGGTCACTGGTTGGCGTGTAACGGTAAACAACCAGATCAGGTTTTCGGCAGCGTGACACCGCGCTGGCCCTGGTACTTGCCGCCGCGATCGGCATACGACACCTCGCAGACTTCGTCGCTCTCGAAGAACAGCACCTGCGCGACGCCCTCGTTCGCGTAGATCTTGGCCGGCAGCGGCGTGGTGTTCGAGAATTCGAGCGTCACGTAGCCTTCCCACTCGGGCTCGAACGGCGTGACGTTGACGATGATCCCGCAGCGCGCGTAGGTGGATTTGCCGAGGCAGACCGTCAGCACCGTGCGCGGAATGCGGAAATACTCGACCGTGCGCGCGAGCGCGAACGAGTTCGGCGGGATGATGCAGACGTCGCCCTTGAAGTCGACGAACGAACCCTCGTCGAAGTTCTTCGGATCGACGATGGTCGAATTGATGTTGGTGAAGATCTTGAATTCGTCCGCGCACCGGATGTCGTAGCCGTAGCTCGACGTGCCGTAGCTGACGATCCTGCGGCCGTCCTCGGACGCACGGACCTGATCGGGCACGAACGGCTCGATCATGTTGTGTTGCTCGGCCATGCGCCGGATCCACTTGTCGGACTTGATGCTCATAAAAAGGCGCCAGATAACGCTACAGATCAGGATCGCGCCGCCGGTCGCGCCGGACGGCGGGGAAAGGCGCACATTTTACGCGATCGCGGCCGGCACGCGGCGCCGCCTCGTCAGCGCACCACGCCACAGGCCAGGCCCGGGCCGGCGACGTGCTGCGGGAAGGCGGGGTCGCCCGCATCGCGGTGGATCAGCACCGAGCGGCCGAGCACCGAGCGCACGCCGTCGAGGGCCACGTCGGGCGCGACGATGAAGCCGGCGGCCACGCCGTTCGAGTCGGCGTGGATGTTGCCGAGATCACCCGCCACGCGCGCCCCGGCGCGCAGCCGGTCGGCGCCCGGCGCGAACACGGGGCCGGCGCTCGCGCCGTCCACCGCGTTGCAGTCGCCGCGGTCGTGGACCTGCAGCGCATGATCGGTGTTCGGCGGCAGGCCGGCGACGTTGTAGGTGACCTGCACGCCGTCGGGGCGCTCGACGAACGTCAGCGTGCCGCGCGCCTGGCTGCCGAAGGTGGGCTGCAGCAGCGCGTCGGCGCGTTTCTCGTGGGTGGACGCGAACGACGTGCAGCCGTTCAGCGGGACCATGGCGGCCAGGACGATACACGCGGTGACGCAGGTCGTCCGGTCGATTCGTTGTTTCATGCGATCCTCACGCCAGCGCGCCTGCCGGACAGGCCGACCCGCGGGCAGGACAGGAAAGTGGACCAGGGGAAAGTCGCCATGATACCCCGGCTCGCCGCGCGCGAAACACCGTTTCGGCCCCCGTTTCAGGTATTTTGCACCACGATGGACGGGAACTTCGAGGTCATGTCCTTGGCGCGCTCGGCGATCGTGATCGCGACCTGCCGCGCGATCTCGCGATAGCGCGCGGCCACCGTCGAATCGGGCGCGGCGGCCACGGTCGGCGTGCCGCTGTCGGCCTGCTCGCGGATCGCGATGTCGAGCGGCAGGCTGCCGAGCACCGGCACGCCGTAGTCGGCCGCCATGCGCGCCGCGCCGCCGGCGCCGAAGATATGTTCCTCGTGGCCGCAGTTCGAGCAGACGTGCAGGCTCATGTTCTCGACGATGCCGATGATCGGGATGCCGACCTTCTCGAACATCTTGAGCCCCTTCTTCGCGTCGAGCAGCGCGATGTCCTGCGGCGTCGTCACGATCACGGCGCCCGTCACCGGCACGCGCTGCGCGAGCGTGAGCTGGATGTCGCCGGTGCCGGGCGGCATGTCCACGATCAGGTAGTCGAGGTCGCGCCAGATGGTCTGGCGCAGCAACTGCTCCAGCGCCGAGGTGGCCATCGGGCCGCGCCAAACCATCGGGTTGTCCTCGTCGATCAGGAAGCCGATCGAGTTGGCCTGCAGGCCGTGGCCGACCATCGGGTTCATCGACTGGTTGTCGGGCGAGTCGGGGCGGCCGTGGATGCCGAGCATGGTCGGCAGCGACGGGCCGTAGATGTCGGCGTCGAGGATGCCGACCGAGGCACCCTCGGCGGCCAGCGCGAGCGCGAGGTTGACGGCGGTCGTGCTCTTGCCGACGCCGCCCTTGCCCGAGGCCACCGCGACGATGTTCTTCACGTTCGGCAGCAGCTTCACGCCGCGCTGCACCGTATGCGCGACGATCTCCTGCTGCACCGCCACGCGCGCGGCGCGCACGCCCGGCACCGCTGCCAGCGCGGCGGCGATGCGCTGGCGCACCTCCTCGTGCTGGCTGCGCGCCGGATAGCCGAGCATGACCGACACCGAAACCGTGTCGCCGTCGATCGCGACCTCGCGCAAGCCCTTGTTCGCCGCATACGGGCGGCCCGTGTTGGGGTCGACGAGCGCCGCAAGCGCGGCGTCGACTGTGGCCCGGTCAATACTCATCGAAACTCCGTGAAGACATGGATTCGCCCGCGCATGGCGCGTGGCCGCATCGGTGCAACGAAACGTGAAGAATCGTCAGGGAAACGGCCCGGCAGGCGGGAAAAGTGAAAGAATTTATTGCAGTCATTGCGCGAAACCGCCCGTGGCGCAATGATCGCCTGCGGCGTCCCTCGGGGACATATCGCCCCCGCAACGCCTATATTGTAGAGGCTGGATGCGGCTTCGTCCGAACAGCCTTGGTCCCGGACGGGGCATGCGGCCCGCCTGCGCGGCCCCGCCCGCGGACCTTGCATCAGCGTAGTGACCGATTCGTTCACTTCAGAAAGGAACTCGACATGAATACCAAAATCGCGACGCGTCTCTCCGTCTTCGCCATCGCCGGCACCCTGCTCGCCGGCTGCGCCACGCAACAGGGCAACAACGCCGCCGTGGGCACCGGCGCAGGCGCCGCGCTCGGCGCGGGCATCGGTGCGCTGGCCGGCGGCGGCAAGGGCGCGGCGATCGGCGCCGGGATCGGCGCGCTGGCCGGCGGCGTGACCGGCTACAACTGGCAGGCGATCAAGAACCGCATCGCGCCGTCGGCGCAGCGCACCGGCACGCAGGTGACCGAGCAGCCGGACGGCTCGCTGAAGCTGAACGTGCCGAGCTCGGTGACGTTCGCGACCGACCAGTACGCGATCACGCCGGCGTTCGCCCCGCTGCTCAACGATCTGTCCGCGTCGCTGAACCAGAACCCGCAGATCACCGCCTCGGTGGTCGGCTATACCGACAGCACCGGCTCGGCCGCGCACAACCAGACGCTCTCGCAGAACCGCGCGCAGAGCGTGGTCACCGCGCTGGTGCAGCGCGGCGTAGCGGGCGGCCGTCTGTCGGCGCAGGGCATGGGCGCCTCGAACCCGGTGGCCGACAACGCCACCGACGCCGGCCGCGCCCAGAACCGCCGCGTCGAGATCTACCTGCGCGCGCCGCAGCAGCCGCAGCAGTAACGCGACGCGACCGGAGGGCGGGCTCGCGTCGATCGCGCGCAGGCCCGCCAGGCAAGCTTTCCCGGGTATCGGCACCAGATTCGAAAATTTTTTCGAACTTATTGAGCAGGCCTGGGTCTTTCCTTACGGTACGCGGTGGAATGAACGCCGCCGCGGCACCATTCTCCTCTTGTCGTTGTTGCTCCGGGGCACCAGTCGCCCCGGTTTTTTTTACCCGGATTCGTCCTGCTGCATCGCAGCAATCCGTCCGTCCCCGCCGCACGACGCCCCTCTCTCCCGCTTTTACCGCGAAAGGCCGCAACGGCGGCGCGCCTCGATGCCTCGCGAGCGCATATCGAAAGCACATTGAAAGATTGTTGCGAAGCGCGATGCCGTTTCGCCGCAATCACCGCGAAGCGACCCGAATCTGCCTGAAAAACCGCCGAAACGGCCCGCAAACGCCTCGCTTGCCGCGACGCCGGGAGCACTCGCGCACCGCCTGCTAGAATCTCGAATTCCGACGCACTCCCCCCGACCCGAGCCGCGACTTGCGCGGCCTTCCCTGACGACCCTATGTCCGCATCCGATCTCAATACCGTGCAGGCCGGCGCGCCCTCGAGCCGCCGCCAGATCTTCGTCACCTCCGCACTGCCCTACGCGAACGGGCAAATCCACATCGGCCACCTGGTCGAGTACATCCAGACCGACATCTGGGTGCGGACGCTGCGAATGCACGGCCACGAGGTCTACTACATTGGCGCCGACGACACGCACGGCACGCCGATCATGCTGCGCGCCGAACAGGAAGGCATCACGCCGAAGCAGCTGATCGAGCGCGTCTGGCGCGAGCACAAGCGCGACTTCGACAGCTACGCGATCTCGTTCGACAACTTCTACACGACGGACTCCGACGAGAACCGCGTGCTGAGCGAGAACATCTACCTGGCGCTGAAGGACGCCGGCCTGATCGCCGAGCGCGACATCGAACAGGCTTACGACCCCGTCAAGGAAATGTTCCTGCCGGACCGCTTCATCAAGGGCGAGTGCCCGAAGTGCCACGCGAAGGACCAGTACGGCGACAGCTGCGAGGTGTGCGGCTCGACCTACCAGCCCACCGAGCTGCTGAACCCGTACTCGGTGGTGTCGGGCGCCACGCCGATCCGCAAGACGTCGACGCACCACTTCTTCAAGCTGTCCGATCCGCGCTGCGAGAACTTCCTGCGCGGCTGGGTGGGTGGCCTCGCGCAGCCCGAGGCCACCAACAAGATGCGCGAATGGCTCGGCGAGGCCGGCGACGCGAAGCTGGCCGACTGGGACATCTCGCGCGACGCGCCGTATTTCGGCTTCGAGATCCCGGGCGCGCCCGGCAAGTACTTCTACGTCTGGCTCGACGCGCCGGTGGGCTACTACGCGAGCTTCAAGAACCACTGCGAGAAGCTCGGGCTCGACTTCGACGCCTGGACGCGTCCCGGCTCGACGGCCGAGCAGTACCACTTCATCGGCAAGGACATCCTCTACTTCCACACGCTGTTCTGGCCCGCGATGCTCGAATTCTCGGGCCACCGCACGCCGACCAACGTGTTCGCGCACGGCTTCCTGACCGTGGACGGCGCGAAGATGTCGAAGTCGCGCGGCACGTTCATCACGGCGCAGAGCTACATCGACACGGGCCTGAACCCGGAATGGCTGCGCTACTACTTCGCCGCGAAGCTGAACGCGACGATGGAAGACCTCGACCTGAACCTCGAAGACTTTCAGGCACGCGTGAACAGCGATCTGGTCGGCAAGTACGTGAACATCGCGAGCCGCGCGGCGGGCTTCCTGATCAAGCGCTTCGAGGGCCGCGTGCAGGACAGCGCGATGAACCATCCGCTGCTCGCCTCGCTGCGCGGCGCGATCCCGCAGATCGCCGCGCACTACGAGGCGCGCGAGTACGGCCGCGCGCTGCGCCAGACCATGGAGCTGGCCGATGCGGTGAACGGCTACGTCGATACCGCCAAGCCGTGGGAGCAGGCCAAGGACCCGGCCAACGCGGTGGCGCTGCACGAGACCTGCAGCGTGAGCCTGGAGGCGTTCCGCCTGCTGTCGCTGGCGCTCAAGCCGGTGCTGCCGCGCGTGGTCGAATCGGTCGAGGCGTTCCTCGGCATCGCGCCGCTGACCTGGGCGAGCGCCACGACGCCGCTGTCGTCGACGCAGCCCGTCAACGCGTACCAGCACCTGATGACGCGCGTCGACCCGAAGCAGATCGCCGCGCTGCTCGAGGCGAACCGCGGCTCGCTCGCGCCGGCCGACGCGGCGGCCACGGCCGCGAGCGCCGATCCGAAGGCGAAGGGCGCCAGGGACGCGAAGCCGGGCAAGGAGGCGAAGGACGCCGGCGACGGCACGATCTCGATCGACGACTTCACGAAGGTCGACCTGCGGATCGCCAGGATCGTCGCGTGCCAGGCCGTGGAAGGCTCGGACAAGCTGCTGCAGCTCACGCTCGACATCGGCGAGGAAACGACCCGCAACGTGTTCTCGGGGATCAAGTCGGCCTACCGGCCCGAGGATCTGGTCGGCAAGCTGACCGTGATGGTCGCCAACCTCGCGCCGCGCAAGATGAAGTTCGGCATGTCGGAGGGCATGGTGCTGGCCGCCTCGGCGAAGGACGAGAAGTCGGAACCGGGCCTCTACATCCTCGAACCGCACAGCGGCGCGAAGCCCGGCATGCGCGTGAGCTGATCGTAGCAAGCGGCGTCACCCGAAAAAAACCCGCTCGTCGAGCGGGTTTTTTCATGCGCGCCGTTTGTTACCTGCTCCGCGCCCACCACCATTTGTCGAAGCGCCGCGTGTAGTTCAGGTCGATCCCCTGGAACGTGCCGCCGTAGGCCGACACGGCCCAGAACCGCGACAGGTTGATGGTCATCTTGAACGCGTTGCTGGCCGATTGCAGGCCCTGCTCGTAGCCGAGCACGAAGCGCTCGTTGATCGCCTTCGAGAGCTGCACCACCTGCGGGTCGGTGAGCCCGACGTCGCTGCGGCCGATGGTGAACTCGTCGAGGCCGACCGTCTGCGCGATACGCTTGCCGCTCGCGCTGCCGAGCAGCGCGAGCGCCGTCGTCATGGTGTTCTGCTGGCCGAGGTTGTTGCCCTGGTCGGTGCCGTGGCCGAACAGCAGCCACGAGAGCTTCTCGTTGTCGGTCACGTTCGGCTCCGAGACCAGCTTCGCGGTCGGCGATTGCACCGTGCCCGTCACCTGCACGCCCGCCTCCACCTCCTGGTTGCGGCGCATCGCGAGGATATTGATGCCGGGGTTCGCGATCGGCCCGTTGAAGGTGAAGAAGCCGTTCTCGATCGCGAGCTTGCGGCCGAACGTCGAGTAGGTCGAGCCTTCCGTCACGCGGACGTTGCCGACCGCGCGCAGCGGCAGGCCCGGCGCGCTCATCACCGTGATCGTGCCGCGCAGGCCGAGATCGGCGCCGTGTCCCTGGAAGCGGAAATGGTCGCCGAGATCGATGTCGATGTTCGCGCGCGGCCCGAGCGACGGCGCCGGCTTCTCGGCGATCGCCTTCGGCACGCCGGAGGCGGTCTTGGTCTCGCCCGGCACGGTGCCGTCGGGACGCACGATCACGACGTCGTCGGAGAGCTGCGGCGCCGACGATTCGGGCAGGTCGAACAGCGCCCGGTCCACGGTGAACTTGCCGTTGATCGCGAGCTGGCCGCGCGGCCCGTCGTTCTGCACGCTCGCGTTGCCCGACAGCGAGAGCTTGCGGTCCGGCGAGGCGAACAGCTCGAGCTTGTCGGCCACGATGCTGGCCGTGAGGTCGGGCGCGTCGCCGTCGAGCCGCACGCGGCCGAGCGCTCGCAGCGTGCCTTCGGCGCCGTGGAACTCGACCTGCTGGAACTCGACGAGATTGTCGGTGAGGCGAATCCGCACGATGCCGTCCTTCAACTGCACGCCCTGGTCGACCATCGTCGCCGACAGCTTGTCGCCGCTCAGGGTGCCGGACAGGTCGGGCCTGGCCGGCGTGCCGGCCACGCTGAGCTTCAGCGCGGCGCGTCCGTCGAACAGGTAGCTCGGCCCGAGCAGGCCGCCGGTGGTGCGCAGCGCCGGGATGTCCACGTCGACGTTGCCCGACAGCGGGCCGTCGTCGGCCACGCCGAGCACGCCGTCGCGCAACGCGAACGGCACGCCGATGGTGGCGTCGGCGGTGCCGATCCGGCTCGCCTTCGCATGCAGCGTGGTGTTGAGCCGGTTGCCGGCGCCGAACTCGGCGCGCGCGCTGAGCTCGGTGATGCCGAGCGAGGCGATGCCGCGCCCGGCCTCGACCGTCACGTCGCCCCCGCGGCGGCGGATCTGCAGGTGGCCGCTGGCGGTGCCGGCCAGCGTCAGATCCCAGTCGCCGTCGAGCACGAGGTCGGTGCGCACCGGCGCGCGCGCGCCGGTCAGGAACTCGCGCACCTGCAGCGCGCGGGCGACCGACAGGCTGGTGAGCGTGCCGGCCGTGCGCAGCGTGCCATGGTCGAGCGCGAAGCCGCGCAGCGCGAGCACCGCGCCCTCGATGGTCAGCCGGGTCGCGCCGAGCACCACGTGCCCGGCGCCGGCCGACACCGAGAGCGGCGCCTCGAGCGAGACCGCCGGCGTGCCGCGATTGACGAGTTCCGAGACCGTGCCGTCCCAGCGGCTGCCGCCCGCGCCCTCGGTCAGGCCGCCCGCCGCGGCGAGATGCAGGTTGATCACGCGGCCGTCGGCGTTGCCGAGCGCCGACGCCTCGAGCGTGTGCTTCGCGCGCGTGCCGGCCAGCTTCGCGTCGAGCGTCCTGAGGCTGATCGAGCCGAGCGCGAGATCGTTCGCGTCGACCGACAGCGCGAGCGCGCCGTTCGCACCGTCGCGGATCTGCGCGTGGCCCTCGGCCGAGCCGATCCGGTTGCTGCCGACCACCACGCCGGTGGCCTTGTAATCGGCGTCGACGTTCGGATGCGCGATGCTGCCGGTCAGCTCGCCGTGGGCGGCCACGAGCCCCTGCAGGCCGAAGCCGAGCCGGTCGAGCCGCGGCGCGTCGACGGCGAAGCGCAGGCGGTCGCCGGCCGCGCCGAAGCTGCCGTTCAGCGAGACCTGGTTGCCGGCCACCGAGAGTTCGGCCGTGCTCGGCAGCAGCCGCATGCCGGCGAGCTGCAGCGTGCCCTGCCCCGTCATCGGCACGCCGTCGTAGACGCTCTCGCCGAGCTGGAACCGCAGCTTCGCGGTGAGCGTGGGCGCGAGCGCGCCGGTGGCCGTGAGCGTGCCGTTCACGCGCGCCTCGACGGGCCGCGCGGCCCCGGCCGCGCGTCGCACGGGTGCCGCGGCCGGGGCTTTCGGGGCCGTCGTTCCGCTTGCCGCCTCCGCTGCGCTTATCGCCTTCGCCGCCTTCGCCGCCTTCGCCGCCTTCGCCGCGTTCGCCGCCGGCTTGCCGCGCGCGGCGGCCGACGCGCCCGGGTTCAGCGTCGAGAACGCCAGCGGATTGAAATCGACCAGCGTCGCCTTGAGGTCGTAGCTCGCCGCCTTGTCGCGCCTGAGCACGCCGCTCAGGTCCACGCGCCCCTTGCCGGCCGACACGCGCGCGCGCCGGATGGTGGTGGCGTTCGCATCGGTCGTCACGTCGGCGCTGATGCCGAGCGCGAGCTTCGGATCGGTCAGGTCCACCGTCGCGTGCTGCGAGCCGGCGTCGAGCGCGACCACGATCGGGCCGCCGAGCCGCATCGGCCGCACCGCGTTCGAGAACAGCGTCGGATCGAGATTGGCGGCCTTCAGGTCGAAGCGGCCGTGATTCGAGGCGAGCGTGCCGCCGCCCGTTACGCTGCCGTCGCGCAGCGTGCGCAGCACGAAGCCGTCGAGGCGCTGCTCGCGCGCGTCGAGCCGGACGTGGGTGTGGATGTCGACGAGCGGCAGCTTGCCGTCGGCCAGCAGGCCCGGCACGGCGTTGACGACCGACACGGTGCCGGCCACCACGAACGCGGGCGACGCGGGATGCGCGGCGGCGGCCGGGGCCGAAGCCGCTTTGCCGGACGCAGCGGCAAGCGGTGATGCGCCGGATGCCGCTTGCGCGGTGGTCGTCGCGGCGGAACCGGATGACGCCGGGTTCACAGCCGCCAGACCGGAGGCTCCCGCCATCGAAGCCGCGGAAGCCGCCAAACCCGCCGAAGCGGCAGCGGCCCCGCCCTCCGCCGGCGCCAGTTCGGCGCGTACCGCCAGATCGGCGAGCGGCGCGCCCGGCGCGAGCGCGCGCGGATTCACGTGATCGAACGCGAGCGTGGCGCGCGTGAGCGGCACCGCGCCGAACGGCGCGGCCTCGATGTGCGCGCGCCCGGCCAGCTTCATGCCCGAGGCGTCGAGGTCGACCGCGAGCGCCTCGAGCGAGCCCGACAGCCTGGCGCGCGCATCGACCTGCTCGTTGGACACCTTGCCGGCATAGGTCGCCGCGCCATCGATCGCGAACGGCCGCGCGCCGTCGAGCCGCGCGTTCGCGCTCAGCGCGCCGAACGGCGTGTCGAGCCGGTCGAGCGATACCGTGTGATGACGCCCGTCGCTCGCGCCGTGGAACACCAGGTTCGACAGCTCGGTGGTTGCGCCGGCCTCGTGGATGCGCAGCGTGTCGAAGCGCAGGTCGCGCAGCATCAGTTGCAGCGGCAGGTTCAGGCTGCGCGGCAGCGTGGTGGGCGTCGTGCTCGGCGGCGCCGGCGCGACCGTGACGTCGATGGTGCCCGCGCGCAGCGTGTCGACGGTGAAGCGCAGCGGCGCGCGCGTGAGCGCCCAGCGCGACGTAACGTGGTCGATCCGGACCTCGGTGCTCTTGCCGCCGGGCGGCGCCCAGGCGACGTCCTTCAGGCGCACGCCGGCGGCCAGCGAGCCACCTTCCAGCGTGCCCGACAGCCGGCCGCCGAGCACCGCCACGGCGGTGTCCCAGGCGAGCTTGGTGCCGCGCTCGGTGAACACCGCGCCGGCCAGCGCCCCGACCAGCAACACCATGATCAGCAGCACCACGCCCGCCGTCCAGGCGAGCGCGCGGCCGAGCCGGTGCCGGCGCGGCGGCGGCGGCGGCGGCGGCGCGGCATCGTTCGGCGCGGGGCCGTCGCCCGGGAGGTCCGGGGGGCCGCCTGCCCAGGAGGGCTCGCGCGGCGGCGGGGAATCGTCCTTCGTCATGCTGGAATCCGGAAAACCATCGTCAGAATGCGATGCCGAGCGTCAGGTACGGCCGCACGCTGCGGTTGCGCAACCCGTAGGCCAGGTCGACGTTGACCGGCCCGACGGGGCTGCGCCAGCGTGCGCCCACGCCGACGCCGGGATAGAACACGCGCTCGCCCCACGCATCGGTGGCGGTGCCGATGTCGAAGAAAGTTGCCGCGCCCCAGTCGTGGTTGAACCAGTGCTGATACTCGGCGGTACCCGTCATCAGGTACTTGGTCGGCAGCACCGAGCCGTCCACGGTGTTGCCGATGCTCTGGTAGCCGTAGCCGCGCACCGAGTTCGAGCCGCCCGCGCGGAACAGCAGCGAGGCCGGCACGCCCGCCGAGCCGCCGCTCGTGAACACGCCGCCCACCTCCGCGCGGAAGAACACCAGGTCGCGCTTGCCGACCGGAAGGTACTGCTGGGCGCGCGCGTAGCCGCGCACGAAGGTCTGGTCGGTCAGCAGGCCCTTGATCGCGAAGCCGGCTTCGGCGTGGATCAGGTTGCCCGAGCGCGGGAACAGCGGATCGTCGACGTTGCGGCGCGTCCACGACCATTGCGGCACCAGCGCGCGGCTGGTGGTCGGGCCGGCGCCGTTCTGGTCGAGCCGGTCCTCGTAGAACATGATCGAGTAGCTGTAGTCGATGTTCTGGCTCGTCTTGGCGCGCTGCACGCCCACCCGCGCGCTGTAGATGCGCGTATCCGACACGTTGGTGTTGGTGTACGACGCGAGCACGCTGTTGGTCCAGGCGCGCGGGCCGGGCGGCATCGACAGCTGCACCTGCCCGTACTGCTGGATCTGGTCGATGCGGCCCGACACCTGCAGCGGCCACGCGGCGCCGAACGTGTCCAGATACGTGTACGAGCCCTGCACGTGCGGCCCGGTATCGGTCGCGTAGCCGACGCCGCCGCGCACGCTGTTGAACGGGTATTCGCTGACCTTGACGTGGACCGGCGTGTCGTCGGGCTTCGCGGTGTCGTCGCCGACGTCGATCGCCACGCTCGCGTAGTACGGCGTGTTCTGCACCTGCCGCTGCAGCTCGTTGATGCGCTGCACGTCGTAGATCTCGCCCACGCCGAGCGGGTTGACGTTGCGGATGATGCGCTCGGGATAGCGGCGCTGGCCGCTCACGTCGAGCGCGCCGATGGTAAACGTCGGCCCGCTGTCGAACGTGACCGACAGCTTCGCGGTGCGCGCGCGCGGATCGATGCGCGCCTGCGAGGCGACGATCTTCGCGCCGAGATAGCGGCGCGACTGCAGCTGCTTCAACGCGCCGTTCTTGGCGTCGTCCCAGCCCGACTGCGTGAAGGCGTCGCCTTCGTGCAGCGAGAACGCGAGCCGGGTGGCCGTCTCCTGCTTCGGGTCCTCGCTGCCGACCGGGCCGCGAAACGTCAGCTCGACGCCGGCCACGGCCGTCTGCGGGCCGGGATCGACCTTGACCGTCACGGCGCGCTTGCCGTCGTGGTTGCGCACGTCGGTCGACACCACCGGCGAGAAATAGCCGGCGGTGGCGGTCAGGTCGCGCACCTGCTGCGGCGTCGCGGTGATCAGAAACTCGAACTGGTCGTCGGAGATGTCGTCGCGCTTGGCGAAGCGCGACAGGTCGAGATGCTGCTTGAGCAGGCTGCGCACCGAGCGCGGCGCGTCGATGTCGACCTCGTATTTCGCCTGAGCCGGCAGTGCGAAGCCGGCCGCGAGGCAACCGAGCAGGATGCCCGCAAGGCGCGGCCGCGCCCGCTGCGACGCGGGCGAGGCAAGCCACTGGAACAGGCGCGACGGCAGCACCGCCGTGCGAGCGTGCGTTGCCGCGCTGCGGGCGCGACGCTCGTCTGCTGAAATGGCCAGCCCTGTCAAATACCGCCCCCTCGGAGAATGTTCGGAACGAAAAACGCCATTTGACCACACCGGCATCCGGCAGCCGCGGCGCAATTTTGAAAGATCATCAAATCCGGCGCCGCTCGCGACCTGCCGCGCTGCTTCGACGTCGCCGGCCGCCGACTGTTCCCCGCGATGCGGTAAAATCCTGCCATCCCCACCCCGGGCGGCCCGCCGGCACGCGGCGCGCCCGTTTCGCACGGAACCGACCATGTCGTATCAGTCCGAAGTCACGCAATTTCTGAACCAGCTCAAGCAACAGAAGCCGTCGCTCGAGGAAGAACAGCGCAAGGGCCGCGCGCTGCTGTGGGACAAGCAGCCGATCGACCTCGACGAGCGCTCGGCGCAGCAGCAATCGCGCGTGAAGCAGACCTCCTACGTCTATTACCAGAACTTCTGAGCCCGTGAGCGCCGCCGACGAGGCCGCCGCCAAGCCCGAGGACGCGCTTGCCGCGCCGGCCGGCGCCGATTCGACGCCCGACACGGTCGACGGCGTCGCGGCGTTCGCTCGTCTATACGGCGAGCCGCTCTTCAAGCTGCCGCAGGATCTCTACATCCCGCCCGACGCGCTCGAGGTGTTCCTCGAGACCTTCGAAGGGCCGCTCGACCTGCTGCTGTACCTGATCCGCAAGCAGAACTTCAACGTGCTCGACATCCCGATGGCCGAGGTGACCGTGCAGTATCTCGGTTACGTCGACCAGATCCGCGAGTCGAACCTCGAACTCGCGGCCGAGTATCTGCTGATGGCCGCGATGCTCATCGAGATCAAGTCGCGCATGCTGCTGCCGGTCAAGAAGGCCGACACCGGCGAGGAAGCCGAGGACCCTCGCGCCGAACTCGTGCGCCGCCTGCTCGAATACGAGCAGATGAAGCTCGCCGCGCAGCGGCTCGACCAGCTGCCGCAGCTCGGCCGCGACTTCCTGCGCGCGGACATCCATATCGAGCAGAGCAGCTCGCCGCGCTTTCCCGACGTGAACGCCGACGACCTGCGCGCGGCCTGGGCCGACGTGCTCAAGCGCGCGAAGCTGGTGCAGCATCACCGGATCTCGCGCGAGGAGCTGTCGGTGCGCGAGCACATGAGCCTGATCCTGCGCCAGTTGCAGAACGTGCGCTTCATGGAGTTCGCCGAGCTGTTCGACACCTCGCGCGGCGTCCCGGTGGTGGTGGTCAACTTCATCGCGATGCTCGAACTCGCACGCGAATCGCTGATCGAGATCACCCAGCCCGAGCCGTTCGCGCCGATCTACGTGCGGCTCGCCTATCTGCCGGCCTGAGGCCCGCATCGGGCGGCGGCGTGCTTGCCGCGCCGGTCGCTTCGACGGCCGGCCGCATCCGGCCCATGGCGCTTTCCTGCGCCGTTTGTCTTCCGATAAAAAGCGAACGATCGTGCGCTTATCGATGCGTTACCGCGGCAAATCCTCTACAATCGCCGACGCTCGCGCTTGCCCGCCTTCCGCGCCCGGCTCGCGGGCGAGCGACACTTCCGATCACGACGCCGCGCAACCGCGGCGGCAACGCGCGAGACGCGCGAGGAACCGCCTGACCGATCATGAAAGTCATCAGCACGATCCAGGAGCTGCGCGACCAGTTGCGCGGCCAGAACCGCACGGCCTTCGTGCCGACGATGGGCAACCTGCATGACGGCCATCTGTCGCTGATGCGGCTCGCGCGCCAGCACGGCGATCCGGTCGTCGCGAGCATCTTCGTGAACCGGCTGCAGTTCGGCCCGAACGAGGACTTCGACAAGTACCCGCGCACGCTCGAACAGGACATCGAAAAGCTGCAGAAGGAAAACGTCTACGTGCTGTTCGCGCCCACCGAGCGCGACCTCTATCCGGAGCCGCAGGAATACCGCGTGCAGCCGCCGCACGACCTCGGCGACATCCTTGAGGGCGAGTTCCGCCCGGGCTTCTTCACCGGCGTCTGCACCGTGGTCACCAAGCTGATGGCCTGCGTGTCTCCCAAAGTGGCCGTGTTCGGCAAGAAGGATTACCAGCAGCTGATGATCGTGCGCCGCATGTGCCACCAGCTCGCGCTGCCGGTCGAGATCGTCGCCGCCGAAACGGTGCGCGACGACGACGGCCTCGCGATGTCCTCGCGCAACCGCTTCCTGAGCGTGGCCGAACGCGCCGAGGCGCCGGAGCTCGCGCGCGCGCTGCAGCGCGCGCGCGAGAGCGTGCTGGGCGGCGAACGCAATCTCTCGACCGTCGAGGCGCGCGCGCGCGAGGCGCTGGCCGCGCGCGGCTGGCAGCCCGACTACGTCTCGGTGCGCCGCCGCGCCAACCTCGTCGCGCCGAGCGCCGAACAGCTCGAAGCCGGCGAGCCGCTGGTGGTGCTGGCGGCGGCCAGGCTCGGCACCACGCGCCTCATCGACAATCTCGAGATCTGACGGCCGCCGGCCGCGCTTTCGCCAACCCGCCCCAGGAAACACCATGCAGCGCCACATGCTGAAATCGAAGATCCACCGCGCCACGGTCACGCACTGCGAGCTTCATTACGAAGGCTCCTGCGCGATCGACGAGGATCTGCTCGAAGCGTCGAACATCGTCGAGAACGAACGGATCGACATCTGGAACATCAACAACGGCGAGCGCTTTTCGACCTATGCGATCAAGGGAGAGCGCGGCAGCGGGATGATCTCGCTGAACGGCTCGGCCGCGCGCCGCGCGCAGCTCGGCGACCTGGTGATCATCGCCGCGTTCGCGGTGGTCGACGAGGCGGACCTGAAAGCGGGCTGGAAGCCGGATCTGGTGTTCGTCGACGAGCACAACAAGATGAAGGGCAGCCGCGATCACGTGCCGACCCAGAGCTGGACCTGAGTCGACACCCGGCCGGATTTGACGGACGACGGCGTGGTCGGGCCGTGAGGCCGGGCCGCGAAGGCGGCCCGTTGGATCGGGCCGTGACGTTGGCCCTTGAGATCCACCCATGAAAGCAGCCGCCTGAAGGCGGCCCTGGATCACGGCCGAAGCGGTGCCCGCGCGGCAAGGCGCGCCGGGCCGGCCTCAGCCCTGCCCGGTTTCGCCCTTGCCCTCGCCTTTCGCGGGCTTCGCCTGCGCCCACTCGACGATCGGCTGCCACTGCTCGAGATCCTTCTCGACGCGGCTTTTCGCGACGTCCCAGAGCGTCAGGCCGTGCGCGGCCACCTGCACGTAGTTCTGCGTGTCGCGCAGGTAGCCGAGCACCGGCAGCTTCAGCCCCTCGACGAAACGCTGCAGCTGCTCGGCCGAACGCGTGCGCGCGTCCACCCGCATCCCGACGATGCCGATCTGCACCGTGCCCTTGCGCACCGCCCTCTCGCCCGCCAGGCGTTCGAGGAAGTGCTGGGTCGCGAGGATGTCGAACATCGAGGGCTGGAGCGGCACGATCACCTTGTCGGCCAGATCGAGCGCGACGTCGAGCCGGTTGCCGTGCAGGCCGGCCGGCGTGTCGATCACGGCGTATTCGAGGCCGCGCGGCGGCCTGGCGGGATTGCCCGGATCGAGCGCCCAGGCCTCGATCGGCGGCAGCGCGTCGGGCCGCAGGCCCAGCCAGCCGTGCGAGGATTGCTGCCGGTCGAGATCGGCGAGCGCCACCCAGGCGCCCTGCGCCGCGAAATAGCCCGCCAGATTGGTGGACAGCGTGCTCTTGCCGACGCCGCCCTTCGGATTTGCCACCACGATCACCGTCATGTACGCCCCCGGAAAGCCGTGCGGCGCCGGTCGGCCGGCGCCACGAGATTACGGATACAGGGAGCGATGATATCGGCAAAACGCATCGCACCGGAACGGGGCGCGCCGGGTGATGCGAGGATGACCGAGCAACGGAGCAGGCGGCGAACCTTGCGGATCAATGGTGGACGGGGCTTCGGGGCGGTCGCGGGGCCGGTTACCGGTTCATTATTGGTCCGTTGCTGGCCGGTCGCTGGCCGGTCGTGGATCGATCGCCGGCCCGTCGTCGGCCCGTCGTCGGCCGGTTGCCGGTCGGTCGCCAGTCGCTTGCGGATCCCGCTCGAATCGTCGTCGGCCGGTTGCCTGTCAGCCGTCGAATCGGGCGCCGATGTTCCCCATGCGACCCGGCAAGCACCCGAAATCGCGGCGCGCCGCCCGCCGCGCGCCCGATTCGAAAGCAGCCGGAAACCCGACCAACCGCGTCACGCCGCGGCGCGCGCCGCGGCCCGCGGCTCCGCGGTCCGGCCGCCAAGCGCGTAGGCACCGGCGCCGATCAGCGCCTGCACCGCCAGCGCGACCGCCCAGAACGCCGGATATTCCCAGCCGCCATGCGGCGACGCGAAGCTGAAGCCGTTCGGATAATGCGCATGCGCGGCGCCGAGCATGAACGGCAGCAGCACCAGCGCGGCGATCCGGACCTGGAAGCCCGACAGCAGCGCGAGCCCGCCGGCCAGTTCGACGGCGGTGGTCAGATAGGCGAGCCAGCCCGGCAGGCCCATCGATTCGAAGAACTGCGCGGTGCCGGGCAGCGTGAAGACGAATACCTTCTGGGCGACGTGGACGAGATACAGCAGGCCGAGCACCACGCGCAGCAGCGTGGCGCCCAGTTCGGCGGAACGGTTCGGGTTCATCGTGGACTCCGGTTCGGAAGGGAATGGAGCGAACTGTATTCGAAGCCGGTTGCCGCGATAAATCGCCGATCCGGCTTACATTACTTCCCAGCGAGAATGAATCGAACCGCCGTCCTCGTCAGGCGAATGCGCCGAAGGTTCGTTCGAGGTCGAGATGGGCGCCGAGCGTGTCGGCGAGCCGCTCGATCGACGCCTCGCGCAGCGCGGCCCAGTCCACCGCTTCGGCCGCGTCGAGCCCCGCCCATTCGAGCAGCGCCGCGCAGGCGTCGGGCCGCTCGAACACGCCGTGTACGTAGGTCGCGAGGATCTGCCCGTCGGCCGAACGCGCGCCGTCGGGGCGCGTGCCGTGCGGCCCGTCGAGCAGCAGCGCGGGCGCCTCGAGCGCCGGGCCGCGCGTCTGCCCCATGTGGATCTCGTAGCCGGCCACGGCCGCGCCCGCTCCCCAGCCGAGCCGCCCGCTCACGTTGACGAGCGTCTTGTCCGGCATCAGCGTCGTGTCGAAATCGAGCAGCCCGAAGCCGGCCATGCACGCGGCCGGCCCCTCCAGGCCATGCGGATCGTCGAGCGTGCGGCCCAGCATCTGCATCCCGCCGCAGATCCCGAGCACCTTGCCGCCATAGCGCAGGTGGCGCTTGAGCGCCGTTTCCCAGCCATGCGCGCGCAGCCATTCGAGATCGCGCTGCACGTTCTTCGAGCCCGGCAGGATCACCAGATCGGCGGCCGGGATCGGGCCGCTCTTCCAGTACGAGAAATCGACGCGCGGATGCGCGCGCAGCGCGTCGTAGTCGGTGTGGTTGCTGATGCGCGGCACGGCCGGCACGACCACCCGCAGCACGCTCGCCTCGCGGTCGGTGGCGCGCGTGTGGGCGAGGCTCGGCAGCATGTCCTCGGCGTCGAGCGCGAGGCCGTGCAGGTACGGCACCACGCCGAGCACGGGCTTGCCGGTGCGCGCCTCGAGCCAGTCGAGGCCGGGCTCGAGCAGCGCGGGATCACCGCGAAATCGGTTGATCACGAAGCCGCGCACGCGCGCGCGCTCGCTGTCGGACAGGCAGGCGAGCGTGCCAAGCAGATGCGCGAACACGCCGCCACGATCGATGTCGGCCACCAACACCACCGGGCAATCGACGTGCTCGGCGAATCCCATGTTGGCGATGTCGCCCTCGCGCAGGTTGATCTCGGCCGGGCTGCCCGCGCCCTCGACGATCACCGCGTCGTAGCCGGCACGCAGCCGCGCGTAGGACGCCAGCACCGCCTCGAACGCGACCGGCTTGAAGGCATGATAGGCACGCGCGTCGAGGTTGGCATGCGCGTGGCCGTGGATGATCACCTGCGAGCCGCGGTCGCTGGTCGGCTTGAGCAGCACCGGGTTCAGGTCGGTATGGGCGTCGATGCCGGCCGCGATCGCCTGCAGCGCCTGGGCGCGGCCGATCTCGCCGCCGTCCGCCGTGACCGCGCTGTTGAGCGCCATGTTCTGCGGCTTGAACGGCGCGACGCGGGAGCCCGCGCGGCGCGCGAGCCGGCACAGGCCGGCCACCAGCGTGCTCTTGCCGGCGTCGGAGGTGGTGCCCTGGATCATCAGCGTGCCGCGTGGCATGGGCAAACCGGCGGGCGGGCGATCGGGAGCGGTCATCGGGCGGAAACTGGCGGAAAGCGAAGGCCGCATTATCCCCCGCGCCGTTACAATCACGCGATGACTTCGCACGACCTCACCTTCGTCCTCGGCGGCGCGCGCTCGGGCAAGAGCGCGTTCGCCGAACGGCTCGCGGCCGACAGCGGCCGCGCCGTCACCTATGTCGCGACCGCCGCGCGGGTCGGCGACGCGGAATTCGACGCGCGCATCGCCCACCATCGCGCGCGCCGGCCCGCGTCGTGGGCGCTCGTCGAGGCGCCCGAGGCGCTCGCCGAGGCGCTCGCCGCGCTCGACGATCCGCGCGCCTGCGTGCTGGTCGACTGCCTGACGCTGTGGCTCGCGAACCTGCTCTGCCCGCCCGACGGCACGAGCGTCTGCGACGCGGCGCTCGAAGCGCGCGTCGGCGCGCTCGAAGCAGCGCTCGCCGCTTCGCGCGCGCGCGTGATCGTGGTCAGCAACGAAATCGGGCTCGGCGTGGTGCCGCTCGGCGCCGCAACGCGCCGCTACGTCGACGAACTCGGCCGGCTCAACCAGCGCATCGCCGCGCTGGCCACGCGCGTGACGCTGGTCGTGGCCGGCCTGCCGGTCGCCGTCAAGGGCGCGGGCGAGACGGCTGCGGCCATGCCCGAGCAGGCGGGCCCGCGATGCTGATGCTGTCGCTGCCCGCCGTCGCGATCCTCGCCGTCGCCGCGTTCCTCGTCGACTGGCGGCTCGGAGAGCCGCGCCGCGCCCATCCGCTGGTCGGGTTCGGCAAGCTCGCCGCGCGGATCGAGGCACGCCTGAACACCGGCGCGCGCGGCCGGCTGGTGGGCGTGACCGCCTGGTGCCTGGCCGTCGTGCCGCCCGTTGCGCTGGCGGCGTTCTGCATCGCCGTGCTGCCCTGGCCGTTCGCGATCGCGCTGCACGTCGCGCTGCTCTGGTTCGCGCTCGGCGCGCGCAGCCTGGCCGAACACATCGCGCCGATCGGCGCGGCGCTCACGCGCGGCGACCTCGCCGACGCACGCGTGCTGACCGCGCGGATCGTCTCGCGCGACACGCGCGACGCCGATGCGTCGGCGCTGTCGCGCGCGGCCGTCGAATCGGCGCTCGAGAACGGCAACGACGCGATCTTCGGCGCGCTGTTCTGGTTCGCCGTGGCGGGCGGCCCCGGCGCGCTGATGTTCCGGCTCGCCAACACGCTCGACGCGATGTGGGGCTACCGCACGCCGCGCCTGCTGCGCTTCGGCTGGGCCGCCGCGCGCATCGATGACGCGCTGAACTGGGCGCCGGCACGGCTCACCGCCGCCAGCTACGCGTTGCTCGGCGACACCGCCAGCGCGTGGCGCTGCTGGCGCACCCAGGCGCGCCACTGGGACAGTCCGAACGCCGGGCCGGTGATGGCCGCCGGCGCGGGCAGCCTCAACGTCGTGCTCGGCGGCCCGGCCGTCTATCACGGCGAAGTCGAGCCGCGGCCGACGCTCGGCGCCGGCCGCCCCGCCGCGCCCGAACACGTGCGCGCCGCGCTGTCGCTGGTCGCGCGCACCTCGATTCTGTGGCTCGCGCTGCTGCTCGCGTGCGGGGCGCTCGCGGTGGCGACGCATCATGGTTGACGCGGGTCGCATGGGGATCCCACGGCGAAAGATGCGGCGCGTGCCGAGTGGCGCGGCAACGTCGCCACAAGCGTGCGATCCGGCATCTGTCGGCGCCGACACGCCATGCCTGCCGGCCGGCGCGCGTTCGATGCGTCGGCGCCGGGCTGTCGCCGATGCCGGGTCCTCGGTACGAAGCCGAAGCCCTCACGCCACGCCGCCCCACGTCCCTTCCACCGTTTCCCGCGCCTCCACGGCAGCGGCCGTGTCTCGCCATCTTCATCGCCCTTCATCCGGCAGCGCCCGCCTCGACTCATGACCGAATCCGTCTTCACGCCGCCCGCGATCACGCACGGCGGCAATCCGCACGACGCGGCGCGCCGCTACGGCATTCCGGCCGAACAATGGCTCGATCTGTCGACCGGCATCAACCCGCTCGGCTATCCGGTGCCGCCGGTGCCGGCCGACGCGTGGCGCCGGCTGCCCGGCGACGACGCCCCGCTCGCCGCGCTGGCCGCCCGCCATTACGGCGCGCCCGATGCCACGCACGTGTTGCCCGTGGCCGGCAGCCAGGCGGCGATCCGCGCGCTGCCGGCGCTGCTCGCGCAAGGCACGGCCGGCGTCGCGCCGCTCGCCTACAGCGAATACGCGCCGGCCTTCGTGCGGCACGGCCATGCGATCGAACGCTTCGAGATCGGCACGGCGGTGCTGCCCGCCACGCTGCGCCACGTCATCGTCGGCAATCCGAACAATCCGACCGCCGAGCACGTCGATCGCGCGCGATTGCTCGACTGGCACGCGCAACTGGCCGCGCGCGGCGGCACGCTGATCGTCGACGAGGCGTTCGTCGATGCCGGCGGGGCGGCCACGACGCTCGCCGCCGAGGTCGGCCGCCCGGGCCTCGTCGTGCTGCGCTCGATCGGCAAGTTCTTCGGGCTGGCGGGCGTGCGCGCCGGTTTCGTGCTGGCCGAACCGGCGCTGCTCGCGCGGCTGCGCGCCGAACTCGGCGCATGGACCGTCGGCGGTCCCGCGCAGCACGCGGCGAGCGCCGCGCTGGCCGATGCCGAATGGCAGCGCGCCACGCGGGTGCGGCTCGCCCACGACGGCGCGCGGCTCGCCGCGCTGCTCGGCGCGCTCGGCATGACGGCGCGCGCCACGCCGCTGTTCTGCTGGACCGACGACGCGCGCGCCCATTCGCTGCACGAATCGCTCGCGCGGCAGGGCATCTGGACGCGCTTCTTCGCGCAGGCGCCGAGCGTGCGGATCGGCCTGCCCGGCACGAAAGCCGAATGGCAGCGGCTCGCGGACGCGCTCGCGGGCTTCGCGGCCGGGTCAGCTGAATCATCCGCATCCTCCGCATCGGCAAACTGGGCCGAACGGCTCGAATCGTCCGAACCGGCCGGCGGCCGGCCGGCGCGCTGAACGATGCGCGCGCAACCGAATCCGGCGGCATGGCCGCGTCGCGCGGCGCGCTTCGCGAGCGGCCTCGGGCTTGGCCTCGCGCTGTGTATCGGCGGCGGCGCGCCAGCGGCAGCGGCGGCCGTCTCCGTGATCGACGACGCAGGCCGCACCGTCATGCTCGCCGCGCCGGCCCGGCGCGTGATCAGCGTCGCGCCGCACGCGACCGAGCTGCTCTACGCGGCGGGCGGCGGCGGCGCGATGGTCGGCGCGGTCGCCTACAGCGACTATCCCGCCGCCGCGCGCTCGCTGCCGCGCGTCGGCGACAACCGCTCGCTCGATCTCGAACGCATCGCGGCGCTGAAGCCCGACCTGATCGTGGTCTGGCGCCACGGCAACGCCGAGCGCCAGACCACGCAGCTGCAGGCGCTCGGCATCCCCGTCTACGTCAGCGAGCCGCGGCGGCTCGACGACGTGGCCGTGTCGCTCGACCGGCTCGGCCGGCTGCTCGGCACGCGCGAGGTGGCCGACGCGGCGGCCGACGCCTACCGGCGGCGCATCGCGGCGCTGCGCGCACGCTATGCCGCGCGGCCGCCCGTCGACGTGTTCCTGCAGATCTGGGACCGGCCGCTGATGACGCTGAACGGCACCGAGATCGTCAGCGACGTGCTGCGCCTGTGCGGCGGGCGCAACGTGTTCGCGGCGCTGAAGCCGGCGGCGCCGACCGTGAACGACGAAGCGGTGCTGGCCGCGAATCCCGAGGCGATCGTCGCGACCGCGCAGGGCGCCACCGCCAGCGGCGCGGCGCTGCCGAGCCTCGCGCGCTGGCAGCGCTGGCCACGGCTGACGGCGGTCGCGCGCGGCAACCTGTTCGCGATCGACGGCGATCTGCTGACGCGGCCGACGCCGCGCCTCGCGCTCGGCGCCGAACAGGTGTGCCGCGATCTGGAGACGGCGCGCTCGCGGCGGCCCTGAGGCGCGGTGACAGGCGGGACCGCGGATGCGTGAACGACTTCCTCGTCCGCGCGCCGTGAGTCGCGACGGCGAGGCGAGCGGGACATGAACGACGTCGCCGCGGCGCGAAGCGTCACGCCGCTCGATACGGGCGTCACGGTTCGCCATGCGGCTGCGGTCGTCGTCGGTCGAGGTCGCGCCCGCGGATCCGAACCCGCCCATCGCTCGGCATCGCGATCGACGGCGTGAACATTGCCCTGCCCCGGCACAAACCGCCGAAGCGATCCCCTCTCATCCCACCGCCTCGTCCCAGCACCGCAATCGCCAGCCCCGCGCGTCGCGCTCGAATCCAACCCGTCCGCCATAAGCGATCGGGCGCATCAGCAAGCTGGCGAGCGGCACGCCGAGCCAATGCGAGGCAAGCACGCGAATCACGCCGGCATGCGTGACGCCGATCACGGGCGGCGCGCCGGCACCGCGCTCGAGCGAGGCGGCGGCCGGCACCACGCGCGCGACGAACTGCGCCGCGCTCTCGCCGCCGTGCTCGCGCGCGCCCATCAGGTCGGCCTGCCAGCGGTCGAGCGCGGCCGGGCCGATCTCGTCCCAGCTGCGCATTTCCCACGCGCCGAAGTCGATCTCGCGCAGCCGCGGCTCGCCGCGCACCGCCACCCGCAGCGACGCGCCGAGCGCCTCCGCCACGGCCGCGCAGCGCCGCAGCGGGCTCGTGATGATCTCGTCCGGCACCGCGAGCCCGTCGGCGCGCAGGCGCCCGAGCAACTCGGCCGCGGCAGCCGCCGCGTCGCCCGCGAGCGGCAGGTCGGTCGCGCCGTAGCAGACGCCCGCCGCGACGGCCGGCGCCGGATGCCGGATCAGGACGACGTCCATCCGAGCACCGTCAGATAGATCGCGAGTTCACAGACCTGCTGCGCGAAGCCGAGGCAATCGCCCGTGTATCCGCCGAGCCGGCGCCGCAGATAACGCGCGATGCCGGCCCGCGCCAGCAGCAGCACGGCCAGGGCGACGAGTCCCGGGCGCCAGTCCGGCCAGCCCGGGCAAAACAACCACGGCAGCCCGCACAGCGCGGCGAACGCGAACGCGCGCGCCGGCATGCGCCGCGCCACCGGCCTGGCCTTGCCTTCCTCGCGCACGTAGTCGAGCGTGACGAGCAGGCTCACCGCGCCGACGCGGCTCGCCGCATGCGCGGCCAGCAGGGTCCAGGCCGCGCGCAAGGGCGGCAGCGCCGCGAGCGCCTGCCACTTCAGCGCGAGCGAGACCACGAGCGCGACCGCGCCGAACGTGCCGATCCGCGAGTCGCGCATGATCCGCAGCACGTCGTCGCGCGTGTAGCCGCCGCCGAAGCCGTCGCAGCTGTCGGCGAGGCCGTCCTCGTGGAACGCGCCGGTCGCGACCAGCGTGGCCGCCATCGACAGCAGCACCGCGACGCCGGCCGGCCAGACCCGCGCGGCGGCCAGATAGACGGCCGCCGCGAGCGCGCCGACGCCCACCCCGACCAGCGGAAAATAGCGCGCCGCATGATCGAGGTCGCCGGCCGCGTAGCCGATCCGCCGCGGGACCGGCACGCGCGTGAAATAGCCGAGCGCGACGAAGAAATAGCGGAATTCGGCGGACCAGCGCATCGTGCGTCCCGGCTTACGCGTCGTCGCGGTTCGCGACGCCGGCCGCATCGAAGCTGGCCATCTCGTTGACGAACGCTGCCGCCGCGCGCAGCAGCGGCAGCGCGAGCGCGGCGCCCGTGCCCTCGCCGAGCCGCAGGTCGAGCGCGAGCAGCGGCGCGGCGCCGAGATGGTCGAGCATGCGGCGGTGGCCAGTCTCGTCCGAGACGTGCGAGAAGACGCAGTAGTCGCGCACCGCCGGCGCCAGCGCCACGGCGGCCAGCAGCGCCGAGCTGGCGATGAAGCCGTCCACCACGATCGTCATGCGCGCCTGCGCGGCCGCGAGGAACGCGCCCGTCATCATCGCGATCTCGAAGCCGCCGAACGCGGCCAGCACCTCGAGCGGCGTCTGCACGTCGGCGTGCCGTGCGAGCGCGGCCTCCAGCACCGCTCGCTTGTGCGCCAGCCCGCGATCGTCGAGACCGGTGCCGCGTCCCACGCATTCGGCGAGCGGCAGCCCCGTGAAGCGGCTCATCAGGCAGGCCGCCGCCGAGGTGTTGGCGATGCCCATCTCGCCGCAGCCGATCACGTTGGTGCCGAGCGCGGCATGGTGCGCCACGCGCGCCGCGCCGGCCGCGAGCGCCGTATGCAGTTGCGCGTCACTCATCGCGCGTTCGCGCGCGAAGTTGCGCGTGCCGGCCGCGACCGGGACCGACACCAGCGCGGGCGACGCCGGCAGCGGCGTGGCCACGCCCGCGTCGACGATCTCCAGCTCGCAGCCGCCGACCTTCGAGAACGCGTTGATCGCCGCGCCGCCGGCCAGGAAGTTCGCCACCATCTGCGCCGTCACGGCCTGCGGATACGGACTCACGCCCTCGGCCGCGATGCCGTGGTCGGCCGCGAACACGATCGTCACGGGCCGCTCGACGCGCGGCGCGGTGCTGCGCTGGATGCGGCCCAGTTGCAGCGCGAGCGCTTCGAGCTTGCCAAGGCTGCCGGGCGGCTTGGTCTTGGTGTCGATCAGGCGTTGCAGCGTCGCCGTCAGCGTGTCGTCGAGCGCGTCGACGTTCGGGATCGGGTAGGTATCGTTCATGCCGGATTCGTTTCGGATAGCGGCCCGCGCGTGGATCGCGCCGGCCTCGGTAAGCATGTCGGAGGCGTGGTCGCCGTCATGGCGCCGCCCGCCCCCGTCGCGGCTGCGCCGGCCAGGCCGGCACCAGCGCCTCGTGGCCGTCGCGCTCGATCAGCAGCAGCGGATAGCCGAACGCGGCACTCGCGGCCTCGGCCGTCAGCACCTCGCGGGCGGGGCCGGCCAGCGCGCCGCCGCGGCCGTCGAGCAGCAGCGCGTGGGTCGCGAAACGGCGCGCGAGATTGAGATCGTGACACGAGAAAATCACGCTGCGCGGCGCGTCCTGCAACCAGCGCACGAGCACGTCGAGACACCCGGCCTGATGATGCAGGTCCAGATGCGCGAGCGGCTCGTCGAGCAGCAGCAGCGGCGCATCCTGGCACAGCACGCCGGCCAGCGCGACACGCTGGCGCTCGCCGCCCGACAGCGTCAGCACGTTGCGCGCCGCGAGCGCCGCCAGATCGAGCCTCGCCAGCGCCTCGCGCGCGGCGGCGCGATCGGCCTCACGCTCCCAGCCCCAGCCGCCCAGATGCGGGAAGCGGTGCGCCAGCACCGTGTCGAACACGCTGGCCGCGAACGCGTCGTGGTGCGTCTGCGCCATCAGCGCGCGCCGCCGCGCGAGCGCTTCGGGCCGCCATGCGCGGAGCGGCCGACCGTCGGCTTCGACGTGCCCCACGGCCGGCTCGGCGAGGCCGGCCAGCACCGAGATCAACGTGGTCTTGCCGGCGCCGTTCGGGCCGGCGATGCACCAGAGTTCGCCCGGGCCGAACGCGAGCGACAGCGCCTCGACGAGCGTGCGCGAGCCGGCCGCGAGCCGCAGCCCGCAGGCGCGCCAGCTGCCGGCATCGGCCGGGTTGGCCGGGTTGGCCGTCAGGTTCGCTTGATCGCTCATGGCGCGGGCCTGCGCAGCAGCATCCACAGGAACACCGGCACGCCGAGCAGCGCCGTGATCGCGCCGACCGGCAGCTGCGCGGGCGCGATCACGGTCCGCGCCACCAGATCGGCGCCCGTCACGACGGCGCCGCCGGCCAGCATCGCAGCCGGCAGCAGCATGCGCTGATCGTTGCCGAACGCGAGCCGCAGCGCATGCGGCACGACCAGCCCGACGAAACCGATGGTGCCGGCCGTGGTGACCGCTGCCGCGGCGGCCAGCGAGGCGATCAGCAGGATCCGCAGCCGCAGCCGCGCGACCGGCACGCCGAGCGCGGCAGCCGCGGTGTCGCCGCGCAGCAGCACATTCAGCTGCGGCGCGACCGGCAGCGCGGCGGCGGCGGCGCAGGCCAGCGCGCCAAGCGCGAACCACGGCGGCGCCGCGCTGCCGAGGTCGCCCGCGAGCCAGAACAGGATGCCGCGCAGGCGGTTGTCGGGTGCGATCGACAGCATCAGCGTGACGAGCGCGCCCCAGCCGGCCGCGATCACGACGCCGGTCAGCAGCAGCCTCGGCGACGCGTCGCGCGCGTCCCCCGCGGTGGCGCGCCCCGCACCGCGCGCCAATGGCCGGCACGTCAGGCCCAGCACCAGCGCGATCGACAGCAGCGCCCCGACGAACGAGGCCGCATCGACGAGCCACCATGCGGCGCCCGCGATCATCGCCGCCAGCGCGAAGCCGGCCGCGCCGCCCGACACGCCGAGCACGTAGGGCTCGGCGAGCGGATTGCGCAGCAGCACCTGCAGCAGCGCCCCGGCCAGCGCCAGCAGCGCGCCGCAGCCGAAGCCGGCCAGCGCGCGCGGCAGGCGCAGCGTGGTGACGATCTCGCCCGCGAGCGCGTCGCCGCCCGGCGCGAACAGCGCGCCAAGCGCGTGCCACGGCGCGATCGGCACGCTGCCGAGCGCCAGCGACGCGACCAGCACGAGCCCCGCCGCGAGCGCGAGCGCGGCCCAGATCGCGGCGGCCCGGCCGGGCGTCATGGCGCCGTGCAAGGACATGCGCGCCGCGCGCGCGGCCCGATCGGCGCGCTACTGCTGCCGCCAGCCGATCGTGACGTAGGCGCCGCGGCGCGGCGTGTTGTACGCATACGCAAGCTGGTAGTCCTTGTTGAACAGGTTGTCGAGATGCGCGCTCACGTACCACGCTTTGGTGATGTCGTAGCGCGCCGTCAGGTTCACGATGCCGTAGCCGCCGAGCGGCTCGCCGTTGTCGTCGCGCGCGCCGCTCGCGAGCCATTCGCCGCCCACGCGCCAGCCCCCGAACGCGCGGTTCGCCGAGAACGACGCGAAGTGCCGCGCGCGGCGCACCAGATCCTGGTTCGCGCTCTCGTCGACGGGATTCTGCAGCGTCGCCGACACGCGCAGGTCGGTCTTGCCGAGATGTCCCTGCCACGAACCCTCCACGCCCTGCACCTTGGCGCGTCCGACGTTCTGCGCGGTGTAGACGAAGCCGGTGGCGTCGGGCACGTACTGGATCAGGTTCGTGTAGCGCGTCTGGAACAGGCTCAGGCGCATCACGCCGAGCGCGTCCGAGGCGTACTGCAGCGCCGCCTCCACCGAATGGCTGCGCTCCGGCTGGATCGCGGGATTGCTCGCGCCCGGGAAGTACAGGTCGTTGAAGCTCGGCGCGCGAAACGCGTCCGAATAGCTCGCCGTGACCGTCCAGTGCTCGCTCAGGTCGAGGCCGTAGCCGAGATAGTAGCTGTTCGCGCCGCCGAAATCCGAATACTGGTCGCGCCGGACGTTGGCCTGGAACCGGCTGTTGCCGAAGCGGCCCGTGTAGCCGAGCCAGCCCGAATTGACGTGGCGCTGCGGCGCCGAGTACTCGTCCGAATCGAACGCCTGGTCGAGCCGCTCGTAGCCCGCCTGGATGGTCTGGTCGCGCGCGGGACGGAAATCGTTCTGCCAGGTGTACTGGCGGTTGTCGGTGTTGAAGTGGTCGGTGTAGGCGCCGTTGAACCAGGACTGGCTGCGGTCGTTGCCGGTCGAGACGCGCAAATGCGTGGTCCACCAGTCGGCCAGCTTGCCGTCGGCGAACACCGAGGCCTGCTGCACGCGGCTATAGAGCGTGTTGAGGTCGGTGGGCAGGCCGAACGCATTGTCGTAGCTGTTCTCGCCGTTCGACTGGAAGTAGGTGACGCCGGCCGTCCAGCCGCTCGCGAAGCGATGCTTGAGCGCGGCCGAAACGCTCTCGGTGAGGTTGCCGTTCGCGTTCGGGTTCGCGCCCGGCTGCTGCGCCGGGTTCAGCGCGGAGAAGCCGTCGGTCTTGTCGCGCGAGAGCGCGAGCGAGAACGTGGTGCGGCCGTCGGCATCGAGCCGGCCCGACACGCCCGCGTCCTGCGACTGCGTGTGATAGCTGCCATAGCCGGCCGAGAACCAGAAGCGCGGCGGATGATCGCCGCCGTCGCGCGTGAACACCTGCACCACGCCGCCGATCGCGCCCGAACCGTACAGCGACGAGACGTTGCCGTTGACCACCTCGACGTGATCGATCTGCTCGAGCGGCAGCTGGCTGATCTGCGCGGCGCCCAGGCTCGCGGAATCGACGCGCACGCCGTCGATCAGCACCAGCGACTGGGTCGATTGCGCGCCGCGCAGGAACAGCGCGGTGCTGGCACCGGGGCCGCCGTTGCGCACGATCTGCGCGCCGGGCGCGAGCGCGAGCAGCCCGGGCAGGTCGGTCGCGCTGCCGCCGTCGATGTCCTCGCGCGTGAACAGCGTGGTCTGCGGCAGCGCGTCGGCGAGCTTCTGCGGGCCGCGGCTCGCGGTCACGACGACGGAGTCGAGCGCGACCGGCACGGCGGCGGCCGTGCCGGCAGCCGGTGCCTCAGTCGGCGCGGAGGCAGACGAGGACGAAGACGCAAGCGGCGCGGATGGGGCTGCAGATACGGCGACAGGCGCGGCGGCCTGCGCCCGCGCGAGGCCGGGCAGGCCGCAGAGCGCGGCGAGCATGGCGCGAACCAAACGGGTACGCATTGGAAACATCCTGTGGAGCAGCGCGGCCCCCGCTTCCCCGCAGGTTCCGCCTCACGGAAACGGCGCACGCGGGCGACACGCTTCCCCGCTCCGGCCGGTATCCGGGCTGGCGACCACCGGCCCCGCCTTCCCGCGCAACGACGCGCAGTGGCCGCGGCCATCCGTCGTCGCGCGAGCGGGGACGGCCGATCTCGAGGGGCGGTTCGCGTCATGACCGAGGCACGATCGACGCGGTCGCTTACCGTTGCGGGGGCAGCGCAGGTTGGCGCGCCCGTATCGGCGGCTTCCTGCTTCCCGTTTAACCGCGTGCGACGTCATCTCGCACGCATGCACCGAAGCGGCGCCAGTGTAGGAGCGGGTCCGGCGAGCGTCAAGGAACGCGCGGCGCGCGTTTGCGGCAGACACGCCAGGCCGCGCGCCGCGCCGTCGATCCGCGCCCCGGCGCGAACAATCCGCCGGCCTCGCGCGCATCACGCGTCACTTGCGACGTATTTCGCGGCAAGAAGCGGGGGTGTTACGTCTGGATACGTTACAAAAGTCGGAACGCCGGAGTTTCCGCGCTAAAATGCCCGGTCTTTAGAGGACGCAGCAGATGCTCAACGAACTCGAAACCCTATCCCAGAACATTGGCCGCCTGATCGCGCTGAACCAACGCCATCATACGGAACGTCTCGCGCTCGAGGAGCAAGTCGCGCAACTGCGTGCGCAGGCCGAAGCCGTGCGCGTCGAACTCGACCAGCTGCGCGAGGAACGCAACGCGCTGGTGGCCGAACGCGACACGCTCTCCGCGAAGATCGACGACGCCCAAGTGAAACTGAACGCGATCCTCGAAAAGCTGCCGCGCACGAAGCAGACCGCCGATGGCGAGAGCCAGCTCGACCTGCTCGACGCACCGGCCGAAGCAGCGGGCAGCGGCGCGGCCAGCCACGGAGAACATGCATGACCACCAAGCAGATCGAAGTCTCGATTCTCGGCCAGGCGTATCGCCTCGCGTGCTCGCCGGAAACCGAAGCGGCGCTGCTCGAGGCGGTCGCGCGCGTGGACGCCGAGATGTCGAAGATCCGCACCAACAGCTCGGTGCGCGGCACCGACCGGATCGCCGTGATGGCCGCGCTGTCGCTGGCCTCGGAGTTGCTTCGCCTGCAACAGAGCGTTCGTCACGGAGAAGCATTTCCCGCCGAGGAAATCCGGCGTACAATGCGCCACATGAACGAACAGCTCGGCGCGGTACTGGCCCAGCACGAAGCGCGATAAGCAGCGCGCTCGCAGCGGCCACCGGCGGTTCGGCTCGAACGGTTTTGCAGTACGATGGTTTTTGCTGGAACGATTTACTCAGCTTCCCTGCCTGGTTCGCCAAGGTCATATATTCCTTGAACCAATGCCATGTGCACGGTTGCGGAAATTTGTAGCACGGGCGCGCGCGTCACTCTGTCTGATGTACCCGAAGTGCTGCTAACTGCGACCAATTCTGAACCTCAGGTTCAGGATGCCGGCCTAGCGGCCAAGGCGGGGACCTATTCGACGGCATCGGACTTTGTCCGGTGCCGTTTTTCATTGGCGCCGCCGCTTTCACGCGGCGCGCGGCCCGCCTCTCCCCCGTTCCCTGTCTCTCTGTCCCCGCGGAGCATCCATGCAATTCTGGCTGATGAAATCCGAACCGGACGAGGCGAGCATCGACGATCTCGCCGCCGCGCCGCGCCGCACGCTGCCGTGGACCGGCGTGCGCAACTATCAGGCACGCAACTTCATGCGCGACACGATGCAGGTGGGCGACGGCGTGCTGTTCTACCACTCGAGCTGCCCCGAGCCGGGCATCGCCGGGCTCGCCGAGGTCTCGTCCACGCCGTATCCCGATCCGACCCAGTTCGACGCGGACAGTCCGTACTACGATCCGAAATCGAAACCGGACGCGCCGCGCTGGACGCTGGTGGACGTGCGCTTCGTGAAGAAGACGGCGCTCGTGCCGCTCGCCGCGCTGCGCGAGCATGACGAACTCGCCGGGATGCGCGTGCTCGCCAAGGGCAACCGGCTTTCGATCACGCCGGTCACGCGCGCCGAATGGCGCTTCATCACCGAACGGCTGATGAAGTGAAGCCCGCGCCGCCGCGCCGGCCCGGATTGGCGGGATCGGCCGGATTGCAGGCGCGGCGCCGGAACTCGGCGCGTCTTTCATCGGCCTAACGTTCGCGCAAACGGGCGGAACACGGACGGCAACGCATCGCCGCCCGTTTGCCTCGACACGACGCACGGCACCGCGAACGCTCGAACGCTCGCGGCAGCCGCGCACCAACCGGAGCTCATACGATGAAAAAAACCGCTGCCGCACTCGCGCTCGCGATGTCCACGCTTGCCCTCTCCGTGGCCCCGGCCGCTCGCGCGCAGGTCACGCCGCCGCCCGCCGGCGTGCTGTCGCTGTCGGCCCAGGCCAGCACCGACGTACCGCAGGACGTGGTCGACATCACGCTGTTCTACGAGCAGGAAGCGAAGGACCCCGGCAGCCTGACGGCCGAACTGAACCGCCGCGCCGACGCCGCGCTCGCGCGTGCCCGCGGCGTGTCGGGCGTGAGCGCCCACACCGGCGGCTTCTCGGTGTACCCGAGCACCGACCGCGACGGCAAGATCTCGGCCTGGCGCGGCCGCACCGAGGTCGTGCTCGAATCGCGCGACTTCGCGGCCGCCTCGAAGCTGGCCGGCGACCTGTCGAGCTCGCTGCAGGTCGGCAACGTCGCGTTCTCGCTGTCGCCCGAAGCACAGCGCGCGGCCGAGCAGAAGCTGACCTCGCAGGCGATCCAGTCGTTTCGCGATCGCGCGGCCGAGGCCGCGAAGGCGTTCGGCTATAGCGGCTTCGCGATCCGCGAGGTGAACGTGGGCGGCGGGCGCAGCGTGCAGCCGTATCCGCGCATGATGGCGATGGACGCGGCGCCGATGGCCGCGAAGGCCGCCGCGCCGATCGCGGTCGAGGGCGGCAAGGCCACCGTCACGGTCAACGTCAACGGCTCGGTGCAGATGAAGTAAGCGTCACCGGCAAGCGGCGCCGCGCTCCGGCGCACGAACGCGGCGCGCCAAAACCAACAGCCCGGCCGGGTCACCCCGCCGGGCTGTTTTCATGCCGGGCGCCGCGGCATCATGGACGCACCGGCGCGATGGTCGGCCAGCTCACGCCGGTTCCGGCGCGCGCTTCCGACGATAGGCCCAAATCAGCAGCAGCACGCCGGCCACCACCATCGGCAGCGACAGCCACTGCCCCATCGACAGCCCGAGCGCGAGCAGGCCGAGGAAGTCGTCGGGTTCGCGCGCGAACTCGACGGTGAAGCGCGCGAGCCCGTAGCCGACCAGGAACAGCGCCGACACCGCGCCGACAGGCCGGGCCTTGCGCGAGAAGAAGAACAGCACGAGGAACAGCGTGATCCCCTCGAGCGCGATCTCGTAGAGCTGCGACGGGTGGCGCGGCAGCATCTGGTACTGCATGAACACCTCGTTCAGGTGCCACTTCGCGGCGAGGTCCTGGTGCGCGGCGAGCCAGAGCGCGTCGTCGCGCGAGGCGCCCGGGAACAGCATCGCCCACGGCGCGTCGGGGCTCGTCACGCGGCCCCACAGCTCGCCGTTGATGAAGTTGCCGAAGCGCCCGGCCGCCAGGCCCAACGGCACCATCGGCGCGATGAAGTCGGTCACCTGCAGCCAGGTGCGCTTGCGCTGCCACGCGAACAGCACCATCGCGGCCAGCACCCCTAGGAAGCCGCCGTGGAACGACATCCCGCCTTCCCAGACGCGGAAGATGTCGAGCGGATGCGCGAAGTAATAACCGGCCTTGTAGAACAGCACGTAGCCGAGCCGGCCGCCCAGCACCACGCCGAGCACGCCGTAGAACATCATGTCGTCGATGTCCTTGGCGGTCCAGCCTTGCGCCGCGACGTGCGGCAGCTTGAGCCGCACCCGGCCGACGACGATCGCCGCGATGAAGCCGACGAGATACATGAGCCCGTACCAGCGCACGGCGAGCGGTCCGAGATGAATCGCGACGGGATCGAAATTGGGGTGAATGATCATGAGTCGGTGTGGAAGGTTGCTGAATCGGTGCGACGTCCATGCGCCGCGCCTGCCATTTGACGGTGGTTCGCCGCGCGCGTTCGGCACGCGGCGCGGCTCAGGCCGCCGCCGCGTGTCGCACGATCTCGATGAACCCTGCGAGCACCGGGCTCACCTCGCGCGTGCGCCAGACGAGGCCCGTTTCGACGATCGGCGCTTCGTCCGCCAGCGGCCGATAGACGACGCCGGTGCGCCGCAGGTTACGCAGCGATTGCGGCACGAGTGCGACGCCCATGCCCGCCGACACGAGGCTGACGATCGTCTGCATCTGGATCGCCTCCTGGCCGATGCGCGGCGTCACGCCGAGCGCGCCGTAGCAGCCCGTAATGATGTCATAAAAGCCGGGCGCCAAACGGCGCGGGAAGATCACGAGCGGCAGATCGGCCAGTTCGGCAAGCCGCACCGGCTCCGCTTCGGGCGCATCCGACAGCTCCTGCGGCATCGCCGCCACCAGCGGCTCGCGCGCCACGGCCAGGTAGGCGAGACCTGACGCGTGGCGCGGCGGCAGCGGCGGAATCACGAGCCCGGCGTCGATCCGGCCGGCCGCGAGCAGTTCGAGCTGGACGTCGCTGGTCGCCTCGGTCAGCTTCAGCCGCACGCGTGGATAGCGCGTGCCGAACTCGCGCAGCAACTGCGGCAGCAGCCCGTAGTCGGCGGTCGAGACGAACGCCAGCGCGAGCGTGCCCGACTCGCCGCGCGCGAGGCTCGCGGCCAGCGGCGGCAGCGCGTCGGCGGCCGCCAGCAGGCGCCGCACCTCGGGCAGCAGCGCCGCGCCCACCGCCGTCAACTCGACCGAACGGCGCGTGCGCGCGAACAGCTCGACGCCGAGCGCCTCCTCCAGCGCGCGGATCGCCTGCGACAGCGGCGGCTGCGTCATCGCGAGCCGCGTCGCCGCGCGGCCGAAATGGCGCTCGTCGGCCACCGCCACGAAATACCGCCATTGCCGCAGATCCGGGGTCGGTTCCGCCATCGTTGATATCCCCTGCGACTCAATCAGCGATGAATAATATATTGGACAGCGGTTTGCCGACGCACCATCCTTCCATTATTCGAAGCCACCGCGGCAGCACGTCGCATCGTGACCCGAACCACCGGATGGAGTCCCCCATGTCCTACAACCGTCGTTCGAAGCACATCACGCAAGGCGTCGCCCGCTCCCCGAATCGTTCGATGTACTACGCGCTCGGCTACGAGAAGGACGATTTCGACAAGCCGATGATCGGCATCGCCAACGGTCATTCCACCATCACGCCCTGCAACGCCGGGCTGCAGCGCCTGTCCGACGCGGCCGTGGCCGCCGTGAAGGCGGCCGGCGCGAATCCTCAGATCTTCGGCACGCCGACCATCTCCGACGGCATGTCGATGGGCACCGAGGGCATGAAGTATTCGCTCGTCTCGCGCGAGGTGATCGCCGACTGCATCGAGACCTGCGTGCAGGGCCAGTGGATGGACGGCGTGGTGGTGGTGGGCGGCTGCGACAAGAACATGCCGGGCGGCATGATCGCGCTCGCGCGGCTCAACGTGCCCGGCATCTACGTCTACGGCGGCACGATCCGCCCCGGCAACTGGAAGGGCCACGACCTGACCATCGTCTCGTCGTTCGAGGCGGTCGGCGAGTTCACGGCCGGCCGCATGTCGCGGGAGGATTTCGAGGGCATCGAGCGCAACGCCTGCCCGTCCACCGGATCGTGCGGCGGGATGTACACCGCGAACACCATGAGTTCGTCGTTCGAGGCGCTCGGCATGGCGCTGCCCTATTCGTCGACGATGGCCAACCCCGACGAGGAGAAGGTCGAGTCGGCCGCCGAATCCGCGCGCGTGCTGGTGGAAGCGGTCAAGCGCGATCTGAAACCGCGCGACATCATCACGAAGCATTCGATCGAGAACGCCGTGTCGGTGATCATGGCCACCGGCGGCTCGACCAACGCCGTACTGCACTATCTGGCGATCGCGCACGCCGCCGGGATCGACTGGTCGATCGACGACTTCGAACGGATTCGCAAACGCGTGCCGGTGATCTGCGACCTGAAGCCGTCGGGCCGCTACGTGGCCACCGACCTGCACCGCGCGGGCGGCATCCCGCAGGTGATGCGGATCCTGCTCGACGCGGGGCTGCTGCACGGCGACTGCATCACGATCACCGGCCGCACGATCGCGCAGACGCTGGCCGACGTGCCGGGCGTGCCGCGCGCGGACCAGCAGGTGATCTTCCCGATCGACCGGGCGCTCTACAACGAGGGCCATCTCGCGATCCTGAAGGGCAATCTCGCCGAGGACGGCGCGGTTGCGAAGATCAGCGGCCTGAAGAACCCCGTGATCACCGGGCCGGCGCGCGTGTTCGACGACGAGCAGAGCGCGCTCGAGGCGATCCTCGCCGACCGGATTCGCGCCGGCGACGTGGTCGTGCTGCGCTATCTCGGCCCGCAGGGCGGCCCCGGCATGCCGGAGATGCTCGCGCCGACCTCGGCCATCATCGGCAAGGGGCTCGGCGAATCGGTCGGCCTCATCACCGACGGCCGCTTCTCGGGCGGCACCTGGGGCATGGTGGTCGGCCACGTCGCGCCCGAAGCGTATGCGGGCGGCACCATCGGGCTCGTGCAGGAGGGCGATTCGATCACCATCGACGCGCACCGGCTGCTGCTGCAGCTGAACGTGGACGACGTCGAGCTGGCGCGCCGGCGCGCCGCCTGGCGGCGGCCGGCGCCGCGCTACACGCGCGGCGTGCTGGCGAAATACGCGGCGCTCGCGCTGCCCGCGAACAAGGGGGCGGTGACGGGCTGAGCGGGGTGCGTTGCAACGGGCGCCGGCGCGGGACATGACGCGGCGGTGACCGGCGCTTCGATCATGCGCGCATGTCTGCGTGATCCTTCACGCGCCGAACAGAACGGCAAGTGCGCCGCGCGCGGTGAATTGATCCACGCAGGGCCGCGCGCCGCGCATGGACGGCCGCCAGGAACTCGCGGGGGCTTTACTTCTATAATGCGCGGACAGCCAGACCGGCCGCCGAGCCGGTGGAGACCCCCGTATGAGAATCACGCTCCTGCGAGCGACCGCTGCCGCGCTGCTGATCGCATGTACGCTTGCGCATGCCCAGCAACCCGCGAGCGGCCCGATACTCGCGCAACGCAAGAATTGCATGGCCTGCCATGCCGTGGCGGCTCCGCTGATGGGGCCGTCGTTCCACGCCATCGCCGATCGTTATCTCGCGCGCGCCGATGCGGTCGACTATCTCGCGCAATCGATCGTGAAAGGCAGCGTCGGCGTCTGGGGGCCGGTGCCGATGCCGGCCAACACGCAACTGACCGAAGACGAGGCGCACACGCTCGCCCACTGGATCATGACGCTGAAGTAGGCGCTCGCATCGCATCCGCGTGCCGCGCCGCCGATGCCGGCGCCGGTCGGAAAGATCCACGATTTATCGCGCACGAGGGCATTGCTCGCCCCCCGCCTCGGTTACATCTTCACGCCGCCGGCGGCTCGCGATCCGCGAGCGCTTCGCCAATCGCCTCGCTCACCCAACGTTCGATTTCCGGCGCGAGCGCCAGCAGCACCTGCTGCGAGACTTCTCCCGCGAGCGCCGCCGCATGCTGCTGGACCACCTCGCGACAGCGCGCGTCGATCAGCGCGCGGCCTTCGCCGGCCAGATAGCCGGCAACGCGGCCGTGCAGCCGCTCGGCGACGCGCTGCGCGTCGATGGCTGGCGCCGCCGGCGCGAGTGGGGCCACTGCCGGCAGCGGCTCGGGGCCGCCGTGCTGCAGTTCGACGGGGGGCGGCGCTTCGTGATCGGCGAAGCGCGCCGGCATCGGCTCGTCGGCGGCGAACGGCGTCAGTTCGGCGAACGCGGCGGGCGGCATCGCCTCGATGGCGTGCAGCGCCGAGCCGGTGCGGGCCACGACCTCGTTATCGGCCGGCGAGGCTTCGCTGACAGGCGCATCGGCGGTGCCGAGCTTGCTGCCGGCGGCGGCCCGCTCGGCGTCGACTGGCTCGGCGGCCTGCTCCGGATTGGTCAGCGCGTAGGCAAGCGAGGCGTCGTCCGGGGCGTCGTGCTCGTCGTCGCGAACGAGCGGCGTTTCGACCGCCTCGTGCGGCGTGGGAGCCGGCGGCGATGTCACGGATGCCGCGTCGGGCTTCAGTGGAGAAAGCAGTTCCGGGCTTGCCGCGAACTCCTGTGGAACCGCGGGCTCGGACGCGACGAACACGGCCTCCGAGGCACTCGGCTCGACGTGCGCGGGCGGTGCGGACGAAGCGAGGGGCTCGGGTGCCGCGGCGAGTGCCTGGGGCACCGGCGGCTCCGCCGACCCGAACGGCGGGTTCTCCGCGAGTGGCTCTACTTTTGCGGCCGCCTCCTGTGGATAAACCGCATCGGGCTCGACGCCGAACTGCCGTGCCGCCGCCAGTTCGGGGAAATGCGCCTCCGGGGCGTTCGGTGCGGCCTCGACGGTCGGCTCGGACGGCTCGACTACGGATTCCCGTGCTGCGGCAGGCTCGGGCGCGGCGGTGAATGCACGCGGCGGCGCCTCGGCGTCCGGCTCCGGTGAAATGTACGACTCGGGGTCCGCCACGGGCGCCGGTGCCGCCTCCCGCTCGTGCGGAGCAACAGGCGTCTCGGGCACTGCGGCAACTTCCTGATGCGCCGACGGTTCAGGCGAAACCAGCGCCCCGGGCGCCCTGGCGAGTTCTTGCGGCGCCAGCGGCTCAGGCGGAACGAACCGCGCCTCGGATGCATTCGGCACCGTATCGACGGGCGGTTCCGGCAACGGCTCCGGCGCGCCAGCCAACTCCGGCGGCACCCCCGGCTCCGGCGCGACGAACGGCGCATCGGGAACGTCCTGCTCAACCTCGCGGGCCCCGGTTGGCGACACATGCGGCCCGGCCGGTGCGGCCTCCGACTCCGGCAAAGGCGGCTCGTCTGCCGCAGCCTGCGGAGCCAATTCAACCTGACGGGAAGTCGTCGCTTCGGGCGTATGCGCCGGCACCGACTCCGGCGCCACGAACGTGGCTTCCGGCAACGCCGCGCGCTCCTGCGGAGAAACCTCGGACTTCGACGCCCGCGCCTGCGTTTCTCTCGGCGCGGCGGGCACCTCCGCCCGCCCAGCCTCCTCCGCCCCGGTCGCCAGCCTCGACACCGGCAGCGCATCGGCCCCGGCCGCGCCGGCCGGCGCGTCGTAAACCGTCGACAGCGCCGCGCGCGCCTCGACCGGCGGCAGCCCGGAAGCGGCCAGTTCGGGCGCAACCTCCGGCGGCAGATCGGGAACGTCGCCGGCACGCGGCGCAGGCGCCTCCGGCTGCGTCACGGAACGCGCCGGCACGAGCTTGCCGGGCACCAGCACATCGGTCAGAACAGGAATGTCGAACTCGTGGTTGGCGTCGGGCATGTTGCCTCCGGGCGCGGGTCAGCCGCCCTGCTTGTAGTTGTTCAGCGCATAGCCGCGATCGCGGTAGAACCGGTAGCGATCGCGGCCGGCCGCCAGTTCCTCGGGCGCGTTGCCGACCACCTCGAGCAGCCGCGCGAACCGCGCGAACTGCGCGGGCACCTCGGCGCCGAGATTGAGCACCACGCCGTCGTGCGGCGCGCGGGAAAGATCGGCGGTCAGCACGATCGGCGTCTGGCCGGCCAGCGGATTGTCGACCGAGCAGTGCGGAATGAAATCGAGCGGCGAGAAGGTCCAGAGCCGCTCGTCAAGCGCGCGCAGCCGTGCCGGCTCCGCGCAGACGACGACGGATTGCCCCGCCAGATACGCCTTGCGCAACAGCCGGCACGCATACGCCAGCGAATCGCCGACGTTCGAGTGGAAATCGATCCGCGTCATCGCGCGCGCCGCCGCGTCGTTGCCGCGCCGCTCACGCGTCGGCGCGGTCGATCAGGAACTGCGTCAGGAGCGGCACCGGACGGCCGGTGGCCCCCTTCGCGGCGCCGCTCTTCCAGGCGGTGCCGGCGATGTCGAGGTGCGCCCACGGATAAGCCTCGGCGAAGCGCGACAGGAAGCACGCGGCCGTCACGCTGCCGGCCGGGCGCCCGCCGAGGTTCGTCAGGTCGGCGAAGTTCGACTTCAGCTGGTCCTGATACTCGTCGTCGAGCGGCAGGCGCCAGGCCGCATCTCCAGCCTCGCGCGAGGCGTCGAGCAGCTCGCCCGCCAGCGCGTCGTCCTTCGAGAACAGGCCGCTGTTGTGGTGGCCGAGCGCGATGATGCAGGCGCCCGTCAGCGTCGCGACGTCGATCACGGCGGCCGGCTTGAAGCGCTCGGCATAGGTGAGCGCGTCGCAGAGGATCAGGCGGCCCTCGGCGTCGGTATTGAGCACTTCGACCGTCAGACCCTTCATGGTCGTGACGATGTCGCCCGGCTTCAGCGCGTTGCCCGCCGGCATGTTCTCGCAGGTCGGCACGATCGCGACGACGTTGAGCTTGAGCCCCATCTCGGCCACGGCGCGCATCGCACCGAGCACCGAACCGGCGCCGCACATGTCGTACTTCATCTCGTCCATGCCCTCGCCCGGCTTCAGCGAGATGCCGCCCGTGTCGAACGTGATGCCCTTGCCGACCAGCACGATCGGCGCGGCCTTGGCCGGCCCGCCCTGGTAGTGCAGCACGATGAACTGCGGCGGCTCGACCGAGCCGCGCGCGACCGCCAGGAACGAGTCCATCTTCAGCGCCTGGATCTGCTTCAGGCCGAGCACCTCGGACTTGAGGTTCCAGTCCTTGGCCATCTGCCGGGCGGCGTTCGCGAGATAGGTGGGGGTGCAGACGTTGGCGGGCAGGTTGCCCAGATCGCGCGCGAAATCGGTGCCGTTGGCGATCGCCACAGCCTGCTTCGCGGCCAGCTTGGCGGCCTTCTCGTCGGCCGGATCGACGCTGAACACGACGCGCTTGAGCGCGGCCGGCGCGGGCTCGGCCTTGCTCTTCATCTGCGTGAAGCGGTAGGTTTCGTTGCGCAGCGCGAGGATCGCGGCCCGCACGCACCAGTCGGACGTGCGCTCGGCCACCGGCAGCTGCGTGAGCGTGAACGCGACCTGCCCGACCTTGGTCCCGAGCAGCGCGCGCCACGCGGCGCGGGCGGCTTCCTGGTAGGCCTTCTGGCCGAATCCGTCCTGCTTGCCGAGGCCGACCAGCAGCACGCGCGACGCGCCGATGCCCGACACTTCGTGCAGGACGAGCGTCTTGCCGGCCTTGCCGTCCATGTCGCCGGCCTTGATGATTCGCGACAGCAGCCCCTTGGTGGCTTCATCCGTGTCGAGCGCGGCGCCCGACAGCGTCTGCGACTCGAACACGCCGATCACGATGCAGTCGGATTTTCCGGTCAGGAACCCCTTGGAAGCGCCTTTGCTCCAATCAAAGCCTTTTATGCTAAAGTCCATCGCGCTTGTCCTCGGATAAAATCTGGGCTATGGGTGAAAGCCGCAATTATCCGCTATTTTTCCCGTGGCGGCGCGCGCCCCTTCCCTCCCGCCCTCTTCGCATCAAACATGATCTTTGAACGCTCCCTCCAGCGCGAGCTTGCGTATACGGCCGGCGCTGTCTTCATGGTGCTGCTCACGATCATGCTGACGTCGATGATGATCCGTATCGTCGGCTACGCAGCGTCCGGTCAGGTCAGCCCGAAGGACGTGCTCGTGCTGATCGGCCTCACCGTGATCGGCTACCTCGCGATGATCCTGGTCGGCACCCTGTTCGTGTCGATCCTGTTCGTGCTCACGCGCTGGTATCGCGATTCCGAAATGGTGGTGTGGCTCGCCTCGGGCGTGAGCCTCACGCGCCTGATCCGGCCGATCGGCGTGTTCTCCACGCCGATCGTGCTGCTCATCGCGTTCTTCGCGTTCATCGGCTGGCCGTGGTCGAACCAGCAGAGCAAGCTGATCAAGGCGCGCTTCCAGCAGCGCGACGAGGTCTCGCTGCTCGCCCCGGGCCAGTTCCGCGAATCCACCTCGACCAACCGCGTGTTCTTCATCGAGAAGATGTCGCCGGACCAGGCCCGGGTGCAGAACGTGTTCGTCACGACCACCGAGCAGGGCAAGGTCAACATCGTCGTCTCGCAGACCGGCCGCACCGAAACCGAAAAGAACGGCGACCGCTTCATCGTGCTCGAGAACGGCCGCCGCTACGACGGTGTGCCCGGCCAGCCGAACTTCAAGATCATGCAGTTCGAGCGCTACGGCGTGAAGATCCAGAGCAAGCAGGTGGTCACGCAGCCCACCACCACCAGCACGCCCACGCTCGACCTGTTGCGCGATCCAACCAAGGAAAACCTGGCCGAATTCGCCTGGCGCGCCGGCCTGCCGTTGATCGCGATCAACCTGATGATCCTGGCGATCCCGCTCGCCTACCAGAATCCGCGGCGCGGCCGCACCGTGAACCTCGTGATGGCCGTGCTGATCTATCTGACGTATTCCAACCTGCTGAACGTGGTGCAATCGCAGATCGAGCGCGGCAAGCTGCCGTTCGGCGTCGGGCTGGTGGTGCTGCACGTGGTGGTGGCCGGCATCGTCGCGTTCCTGTTCTGGCTGCGCGTGCGCAACCGGCCGCTCATCTCGCGGGCCACGTTCCGCCGGGGAGCCTGACCGATGCGGCTCTACGAAAAGTATTTCGCGCGCCAGATCTACCTGACGTTCATCTTCGTGCTGTTCGCGTTCTCGGGGCTGTTCTTCTTCTTCGACCTGATCAGCGAGCTGAACTCGGTCGGCCACGGCACCTACAATTTCGGCTACGCGGTACTGCGCGTCGCGCTGCAGACGCCCTCGCGCTTCTACGAGATCATCCCGGTCGCGACGCTGATCAGCGCGATCTACGTGTTCGCGCAGATGGCGGCGAACTCGGAATTCACGATCTTCCGCGTCTCGGGCCTCGCCACCAACCAGGCGCTGCGCTCGCTGCTGAAGATCGGCGTGCCGCTCGTGATCGTCACCTACCTGATCGGCGAATTCGTCGGCCCCTACACCGACCAGCTCTCCGAGCGCGTGCGGCTCGAGGCGCTCGGCTCGTCGGTGTCGTCGAACTTCGCCTCGGGCGTGTGGGTCAAGGACACGCTGACCGCGCGCGACAACGGCGAACCGGTCACGCGCTTCGTCAACGTCGGCACGCTGTCGCCCGACTCGACCATCAGCAACGTGCGGATCTACGAATTCGACTCGAAGTTCCAGCTGCAGAACGTGCGGATCGCGAAGTCGGGCCGCTACGCGCCGCCCGGCCACTGGCTGCTGACCGACGTGACCGACACCCAGCTCACGCCGATCCCGCCCGACACCCACGCGCCTGCCGACGCGCTGAATCCGGTCTACCGCTCCGAGCAGGTGTCGATGCCGCAATATTCGCTGCGCTCGGATCTCACGCCGCAGATCCTCTCGGTGCTGCTGGTGTCGCCGGAGCGGATGTCGATCTTCAACCTGTTCCGCTACATCCAGCATCTGCGCGAGAACCAGCAGGACACGCAGACCTACGACATCGCGCTGTGGCGCAAGCTGCTGTACCCGTTCGCGGTGTTCGTGATGCTGGTGCTGTCGCTGCCGTTCGCGTACCTGCACACGCGCGCCGGCGTGGTGGGCGTGAAGGTGTTCGGCGGCATCATGCTCGGCATGAGCTTCCAGCTCTTCAACACGCTGTTCTCGCACATCGGCACGCTCAACACCTGGCCCGCGCCGCTCACGGCGGCGCTCCCCGCCCTGATCTACCTCGCGCTCGGCCTGTTCGCGCTGAAGTGGGTCGACCGGCACTGATCAACGACTACCGCAAACAACGGAGGAACGATGAGCAAGCACGGGATCATCCTGTTCGGACATGGTTCGCGCGACCCGCGCTGGATGGAGCCGTTCGAGCGGCTCGCCGCACGCGTGCGCGCCACCCACGCCAGCGGCCCGGTCTCGCTCGCGTTCCTCGAACTGATGCCGCCGGAACTGGAAGACGCGGTGGCCGCGCACGTCACGCACGGCTGCGCGACCATCACGATCGTGCCGGTGTTCGTCGGCCAGGGCGGCCACGTGCGGCGCGACCTGCCCGAGATCCTCGAAGCGTGCCGCGCCGCGCATCCGGGCGTCGAGATCCGCTGCGCCACCGCGATCGGCGAGGACGACTCCGTGCTCGACGCGATCGCGCGCTACTGCCTGCAGCAGGCGAGCGCCTGACCGATCGGCGCATTCATGAGCCCTGTTTGAAGCGATGCCGCCCGCCGCGGTGTCGCCGAAACGAAAAAACGCCGGCCCGAAGGCCGGCGTTTTTCATTGACGGCGCCGCATCGAGGGCGCCGAACGCGTCGCGTCAGGCCGCGTTGCGCATGCTGTCGCCATCCGCTCCGGCTTCGGCTCGTGCGCCGTCGTCCGCGAGCCGCCCGCGTTCGCCGAACGCGGCGCCGATCATCAGCAGGCTCGGCTGCGCGGGATCGAGCCAGGCCTGCGCCTCGCCCGCCGCCATCCGCGCCAGCGTCAGTTCGAGCGTGCGCTCGCGCGGCGTGCTGCAGGCCTCGACGATCGCCACCGGCGTGTCGGCCGCGCGCCCCGCGTCGATCAGTTGCTGCGCGATGCCGGGCGCGCTGTCGCGGCCCATGTAGAACACCAGCGAATCGGCGTTGACCTGCTCGCGGATCTCGTCGCTGCCCGGCGCGCGGCTCCGGGTGGCGAACGCGACGCTGCGCGCGACGCCGCGCAGCGTCAGCGAGCGCTTCAGCGTGGCCGCGCCGGCCAGCGCCGCGGTGATGCCGGGCACCACCTCGTAGTCGATGCCGGCCGCCTCCAGCGCGCGCATTTCCTCGTCGGCGCGGCCGAACAGCATCGGGTCGCCGCCCTTCAGGCGCACCACCACGGCGTGCTCGCGCGCGGCGTCGACGATCTGCTTGTTGATGAACTGCTGCGCGGACGAGCGCTGCCCGCAGCGCTTGCCCACCGCCACGTGCCGCGCGTTCGGCGCATGGTCGAGCATCGCGGGCTCCACCAGCGCGTCGTGCAGCACCACGTCGGCCAGGCCGAGCAGCCGCGCGCCGCGCACCGTGATCAGGTCCGCCGCGCCCGGCCCCGCGCCAATCAGATACACCTTGCCCATAAACCCTTCGTTGGTTGGTCGCCGTCAGCGGCCGTCGATAATGCTGGCGCCGCCGACGGCGCTGGCATCACGCGGAGTACGCGCGGATCATGCCGGCGGCGACCGTGTGGTGCGTCGCCTCGTCGATCAGCACGAACGCGCCCGTCCCCGCATGCGCATCGTAGGTATCGCAGACGATCGGCTTTTGCAGCGTCAGCGCCACCCGGCCAATGTCGTTCATCTTCAGGTCCTGGCGGTCGGTGGCCTGCGACAGCGTATGCACGTCGAGCACCTGCCGGACCGCGCCGATCTTCGTGAACACCATGTTGGTGGTCTGCTTGAGCAGATACTTGCGTTGCGGCGACAGCGGCGTCTCGTCGAACCAGCACAGGTCCGCTTCGAGCTTTTTGGCCGGCTCGATGCGCTGCGCGTTCGGCACGAACACGTCGCCGCGCGAGACGTCGACGTCCTCGCCGAGGCGGATCGTCACCGTCTGCCCCGCGAACGCGGATTCTACCGCGGCCGTGCCGCCCGGCACCGGCGCGATGATCTCGGCCACCGTCGCCGTGCGGCCCGAGGGCAGCACCGCGATCTCGTCGCCCACGCGCACTTCGCCGGCCTCGACGCGGCCCATGTAGCCGCGGAAGTCGTCGGCCGAACTGCCGTCCTGGCGCGCCACCCACTGCACCGGGAAGCGCAGCGCGTCGCCGCTGTCGATCGCCACCGGCAGCGTTTCCAGCAGGTCCAGCAGCGGCTCGCCCGAGTACCACGGCATGCTGTCCGACAGCGTGACGATATTGTCGCCCTTGAGCGCCGACACCGGCACGAAGCGCACGCCGGCCAGACCGAGCTGTTCTGCGAGCGTGACGTAGGCGTCGCGGATCAGGTTGAAGGTGGTCTCCGAATACTCGACCAGATCCATCTTGTTGATCGCGACGATCACGTGCTGCAGACCGAGCAGCTTGACGATCGCGCTATGGCGCTTGGTCTGCGGCAGCAGCTGCGTGACGCCGCCCTCGACCGTCACGCGCGTCGCGTCGACCAGGATGATCGCGGCGTGCGCCGTGGAGGCGCCCGTCACCATGTTGCGCGTGTACTGCTCGTGGCCCGGCGTGTCGGCGATGATGAACTTGCGCCTGGCGGTGGCGAAGTAGCGGTACGCCACGTCGATCGTGATGCCCTGCTCGCGCTCGGCTTCGAGCCCGTCGGTCAGGAGCGCGAGGTCGAGCTCGTCGCCCACCGTGCGCTTGTTCTTCGCGCGCGACAGCGCCGACAGCTGATCGGACAGCACCGCCTTGCTGTCGTACAGCAGGCGGCCGATCAGCGTGCTCTTGCCGTCGTCGACGCTGCCCGCCGTGATGAAGCGCAACACGCCGAGGTCTTCGTGGTTCTCGATGATGCTCATGATGTCTGTGTCCTCGCGTGCTTCAGAAATAACCCTGCTTCTTGCGCTGTTCCATCGCGGCTTCCGACGTCTGGTCGTCCATCCGCGTCGCGCCGCGCTCGGTGATCTCGGTCACCGCGGTCTCGGCGATGATCTTCTCGACGTCGTCGGCGTCGCTCTCCACCGGGCAGGTGCAGCTGATGTCGCCCACCGTGCGGAAGCGCACCAGCGCGTTCTCGCTCGTCTCGCCCTCGCGCATCGGCGTGAGCGGCGTGACCGGCACCAAGAGGCCGTTGCGGCGCACGATCTCGCGCTGGTGCGCGTAGTAGATCGACGGCAGTTCGAGGTTCTCGCGCGCGATGTATTGCCAGACGTCGAGTTCGGTCCAGTTCGAGATCGGGAACACGCGCAGGTGCTCGCCCTTGTGCAGGCGTGCGTTGTAGAGGCTCCACAGTTCCGGGCGCTGGGCCTTCGGGTCCCATTGGCCGAACTCGTCGCGGAACGAGAAGATGCGTTCCTTGGCGCGCGCCTTTTCCTCGTCGCGACGCGCCCCGCCGATCATCGCCGTGTAGCCGTATTGCTCGATCGTCTCGAGCAGCGTGACGGCCTGCGCGGCGTTGCGCGAATCGGTTTCGCGGCGCAGCACCACGGTGCCGCGCGCGATCGAATCCTCGACGTGGCCGACCACCAGCTCGGCGCCGATCTCCTTGGCGCGGCGATCGCGGAAATCGATCACCTCGTCGTAGTTGTGGCCCGTATCGATGTGGACCAGCGGGAACGGCAGCGAGGTCTGGCGGCCCGCGCCGAGGCCGAACGCCTTCAGCGCGAGGTGCAGCACGACGACCGAATCCTTGCCGCCCGAGAACAGCAGCGCGGGCTTGCTGCACTCGGCCACGAGTTCGCGCAGGATGTGGATCGACTCGGCCTCGAGCCAGTCGAGGTGGCCCATCCGGCTGGAAGTGCCGGCCGGCCGGGCGAAGGCGGATTGTTCGAGCGTCGTGCTCATGGTGTCAGTCCTTGCTGGTTTGCTGATCGCCGCCCGTCGTGGCGGGCAGCGCGATTGCTGTCGTTCGTGGTCGAAGCGCGCGGCGGCGCCTCAGGCGTTGGCGCGGCTCGGCAGTTCCGACACCGGCGCGACCGTGATGTGCAGGCCGCATTCCTTGGTGTCGCGCGATTCCCACCACCAGCGGCCCGCGCGGCTGTCCTCGCCGGGGCGGATCGCGCGCGTGCAGGGCTCGCAGCCGATGCTCGGGTAGCCGCGCGCGTGCAGCGGGTTCACCGGCACGTCGAACGCCTTCAGGTAGGCCCACACCTCGGCCTCGGTCCAGTCGGCGAGCGGGTTGTACTTGGCGATGCCGCGTGCCTCGTCGTGCTCTTCCTCGTGCAGCTCCGCGCGCGTCACCGACTGCTCGCGGCGCTGGCCCGTGACCCAGGCGTCGACCTCGGCGAGCGCGCGATCGAGCGGCTCGACCTTGCGGATCTGACAGCACGCCTTGCGCAGCTCGACGCTTTCGTAGAACGCGTTCAGGCCATGCTCGGCCACGTACCGGTCGATCGCGTCGGCCCGCGGGTGGAACTGCTCGATCTCGTAGCCGTAGCGCTCGCGCACGCGGTCGATCATGCCGAGCGTCTCCGCGTGCAGGCGGCCCGTGTTCAGCGAGAAGATGCCGATCGCACGCTGCTTCGAGAGGATCGCGTGGGTAACCAGCATGTCCTCGGCCGCGAGGCTGCTCGCGAACTTCACGCGCGGGTGGCGCTCGGCGATCGCGGCGAGCAGCGCATCGAGCCGCTCGACCTTGGCCGCCAGCTCGGGGGTGAGGGGGGCGCTCATGCGCCCGCCTGGCCGGCCGCGGCGCGGCGGCGGAACAGCGGCACCGCGTCGTCCACCGCGCCCTGGTAGCGTTCCGAGAATTCGCTGAACGCGTTCAGCGCGTCATGCGGATCGCGGTCCGCGCGCACCGCGAACGCGTCGAAGCCGCAACGCGACATGTAGTTCAGCTGGTCACGCAGCACGTCGCCGATCGCGCGCAGCTCGCCGGTCCAGCCATGGCGCTTGCGCAGCAGGTGGGCGGTGCTGTAGCCGCGGCCGTCGCCGAAGCGCGGGAACTCGACCGCGATCACCGTCAGCGCGTCGAAGTCGGCGACCACGTCGGCCGGCTCGCTGTCGGGCGCGAGCCACACGCCGAGCTCGTCCTTCGTCTTCGCGGCGACCAGCGCATCGCGCCCGGCCAGCCAGTAGGCGAGCGGCACCAGCACCTTGCCGGCCGGCAGCGCGCCCACCTCGGGCAGCGCGCCGTCCTCGCCCGCGCGCACGACCTGCCATGCGTCGTCGATCACTGCGCGGTTCTTGATAATCGAAGCCATCTGCTGAATTCCTCGTTCGGTTACGCGTGGGCCGGCTGGCGCGCCGCGTAGACCCGCTCCTTGAACGGCGCGATGCCGATGCGGTTGTAGGTGTCGATGAAGCGCTCGCCGTCGATGCGCGTGTCGACGAAGGTGTCGACCAGCTTCGTGATCACGTCCGGCACTTCCTCGGCCGAGAACGACGGGCCGATCACGCGGCCCAGCTTCAGGCCGTCCTGCCCCGTGCCCTGCTCGCCGCCGAGCGACACCTGGTACCACTCCGAACCATCCTTGTCGACGCCGAGAATGCCGATGTTGCCGACGTGGTGGTGGCCGCACGAATTCATGCAGCCCGAGATGTTCAGCGACATCTCGCCGAGATCGTAGACATAGTCGAGATCGTCGAAACGCTCCTGGATCGCCTGCGCGATCGGGATCGACTTGGCGTTCGCAAGCGAGCAGAAATCGCCGCCCGGGCACGCGATGATGTCGGTCAACAGGCCGATGTTCGGCGTCGCGAAGCCGACCGCCCTGGCCTTTTCCCACAGCGCGAACAGGTCGCGCTTCTTCACGTTCGCGAGGATCAGGTTCTGCTCGTGCGACACGCGCAGTTCGCCGAACGAATAGGCATCGGCCCAGTCGGCCACCGCTTCCATCTGCGCGTCGGTCGCGTCGCCGGGCGCCACGCCGTTCGGCTTCAGCGACAGCGTGACCGCCGCGTAACCCGACACCTTGTGCGGCGCGACGTTGCGCTCGACCCAGCGCGCGAACGCCTTGTTCTCGAGCAGATGCTGTTCGTAGGAGGCATCGGTGTCGGCCAGCTTCTCGTAGGCCGGCGGCGCGAAGAAGCGCGAGACGCGCTCGACTTCTTCCTGCGTCAGCGTCGAGGGGCCATCCTTCAAGTGCTGCCATTCCGCCTCGACCTGCTGCGAGAACTTCTCCGGCGAGAGCGCCTTCACGAGGATCTTGATCCGCGCTTTATAGAGATTGTCGCGGCGACCGAAACGGTTGTAGACGCGCAGCACCGCCTCGCAATAGGTCAGCAAATGCTGCCACGGCAGGTTCTCGCGGATGATCGAGCCGACGATCGGGGTGCGGCCCAGGCCGCCGCCGGCGAGGATGCTCGCGACGAGCTCGCCGTCGGCGTTGTGCGACAGGTAGACGCCGAGGTCGTGCATCTGCACGGCGGCGCGGTCCACCTTCGAGCCGGACACGGCGATCTTGAACTTGCGCGGCAGCCAGGCGAATTCGGGATGGAACGTCGACCACTGGCGCAGGATTTCGGCCCACGGGCGCGGATCGACCACCTCGTCGGGCGCGATGCCGGCGAACTGGTCGGCCGTGATGTTGCGGATGCAGTTGCCCGAGGTCTGGATGCCGTGCATCTGCACCGACGCGAGCTTGGCGAGCAGGTCCGGCGTTTCCTCGAGCTGGATCCAGTTGAACTGGATGTTCGAGCGCGTCGAGAAATGGCCGTAACCGCGGTCGTGCTCGCGCGCGATGCGCGCCAGCATGCGGAGCTGGTCGCTGCGCAGATTGCCGTAGGGAATCGCGATCCGGTGCATGTACGCGTGGCGCTGCATGTACAGGCCGTTCTGCAGGCGCAGCGGACGGAATTCTTCTTCGCTCAATTCGCCCGACAGCCGGCGGCGCACCTGGTCGCGGTATTGCGCGACGCGTTCGTCGACGATCGTCTGGTCGTACTGGTCGTACTGATACATTCGGGGACCCCAGGTTTCATGTTGACGGCTTGGCGTCCTAGCCACGCCAAGCCTGAATTCTGCCTCGTTCGCGCCCGACGCGCTGAGCCGGCCGGGCCTCGGCCGCGTCACTTGCTAATGACGAAAACAGATATCCATATTTGAAAAACCAAGGTGAATCGTAATAAACTCGCTTTATATTTCAAACGACTAAAAAATTCTGTCCATATGCGAAAGGGTTATATATGAACCTGCACCAATTTCGCTTCGTGCGCGAGGCCGTCCGCCAGAATTTCAACCTCACCGAGGCCGCGAAGGCGCTGTTTACATCGCAGCCGGGCGTGTCGAAGGCGATCATCGAACTCGAGGACGAACTGGGCGTGGAGATCTTCACGCGCCACGGCAAGCGTGTGCGCTCGCTGACCGAGCCTGGCCGGATCATCCTCGCCTCGGTCGAGCGGATCCTGCAGGAAGTCGAAAGCTTGAAAAGGGTCGGGAAGGATTACGCGGCGCAGGATCAGGGCAATCTGACCATCGCGGCCACGCATACGCAAGCGCGCTACTCGCTGCCCGCGGCGATCGCCGAGTTCAAGAAGCGTTTCCCGAAGGTGCATCTGTCGATCCTGCAGGGCAGCCCGACCCAGGTGGCCGAGATGGTGATCCACGACCAGGCCGATCTCGCGATCGCGACCGAGGCGATCGCCGACTACAAGGAGCTGGTGTCGCTGCCGTGCTTCCAGTGGCATCACGCGGCCGTGGTGCCGGCCGACCATCCGCTGCTGGAACGGCGCCCGCCCTCGCTCGACGATCTCGCGCAATACCCGCTGATCACCTACGACGACGCGTTCGCCGGCCGCAAGAAGATCAACCACGCGTTCGCGCTGCGCGGGCTGTCGCCCGACATCGTGCTGGAGGCGATCGACGCGGACGTGATCAAGACCTACGTGGAGCTGGGGCTCGGGGTCGGCATCCTGGCCGACATCGCGTTCAATCCGGAGCGCGACCGCAACTTGCGCGCGATTCCGGTCGGGCACCTGTTCGGCAGCAACGTGACGCGCGTGGCGCTGAAACAAGGCGCATACCTGCGCGGCTATGTGTATACGCTCGTCGAACTGCTGTCGCCGACGCTGAACCGCAAGCTGATCGAGCAGGCACTGAAGGGCGAGGCTGAGTCCTACGAGCTGTGAGGGCGGTGCCTGCCTTTCAATATAGAAGGGGCTGCCGTGGACGCGACCTACTGGCCACCGCCGCGCTGCACGGGCGGCTTGCCCGGCCCGGCGTTTTCCGACATAATCCGCGTTTCGCCCGCGCGCAACCGAACACGCGGGGCTGCAATATCTTCTGCCCAGGTGGTGAAACTGGTAGACGCAGGGGACTCAAAATCCCCCGCCGCAAGGCGTGCCGGTTCGATTCCGGCCCTGGGCACCAAACTCAGAAACCCGCGACAGCGCCAAGCTTCGCGGGTTTTTTCATGTCTTCCGCCCTTGCTACAATGCGCGCGCCATGGACCTCGAAACCATCCTCTTCTCCCAAGGCTTCGGCTCGCGCCGCCAGTGTCGCGCGCTGGTCGACGCGGGTCGCGTCGCGATCGGCGGCGCGATCTGCGACGATCCCGGCCAGTCCTTCCCCGCCGACAACCTCGAATTCGAGGTGGACGGCACGCGCTGGCCCTATCGCGAGCACGCCTATCTCGCGCTGAACAAGCCGGCCGGCTACGAATGCTCGCGCGACCCGCAGCACCACCCGAGCGTGTTCGCGCTGCTGCCGCCGCAGTTCGCCGAGCGCGGCGTGCAGTGCGTGGGCCGGCTCGACCAGGACACCACCGGCCTGCTGCTGCTGTCCGACGACGGCCGGTTCGTGCATGCCTACACGTCGCCGAAACGCAAGGTCCCGAAGACTTACCTCGCCACGCTCAAGCATCCGCTCGACGACACGCAACTGGCCGCGCTGCGCGACGGCGTACTGCTGCACGGCGAGCCGAAGCCGATCGCCGCGCTCGACGCACGGGCGCGCGGCACGCATCAACTCGAAATGACCGTGCAGGAAGGGAAATACCATCAGGTGAAGCGGATGATCGCCGCCGCAGGCAACCGCTGCGAGCGGCTGCATCGCGAGCGGATCGGCAGCTTCGCGCTGCCGCCCGATGCGCTGCCGGCCGGTGCCTGGCGCTGGCTCGACGAGGCCGATCTCGCTTCGCTGCGCGCCGCCGCGCCGGCCCGCTGAACGCGCGTTACCCCCGCGTCGGGCGCGCGTCGATCCGCACAATCCCCGCCGTTGCACCCGCGCACGCGGCGTTGCGGCGCAATATGGAACTCTGCTGCGTCCCCGCTATACTCGAATCACAACAAGGTCAAAAGTCAGTATGGTTTAGGGGAAGGATCATGACCCACACCGCGTTCGCGCTGTCGCCCGTAATGCTCACGTTCGCCATCGTCGGCGCCGTTCTGATCGGCGCGCTGCTGGCCATGATGCATATGAAGCGCACCTACCATCCGAACCTGATCGGCGCGATGATCGGCGCACTGCTCTGCTTCCTGCTGATCGAGGCGCTACCGGCGCTCACCTGAGCGAACCGAGTTCGCTGTCGGCGGACACGGTGCGCAGGAAATCCTCGACGCTGGGATAGCGCAACACGAAGCGCAGTTCGCGCTTGAGCCGCGTATTGACGAGCCGGCGCGATTCGCGCATGAACGACAGTTGCACCGGTTCGAGGCGCTGCTCTGCCTCCTCGCGCGTGATGCGCGGTGGGCTCGCCCGGCCGCTCGCGCGCGCCACGCGCTCGAAATACTCGCCCATCTTCATCTCGGTATCGTCGCTGGCATGCACCACGCGTCCGGCGCGGCCGCGCCGCGCCGCCGCGAGCAGGATGCCGGCCAGATCGTCGGCGTGGATGTGATTGGTGTAGACGTCGTCGGCGTCGACCAGCGCCGGCGTGCCGCGTTCGAGCCGCGCGATCGGCAGCCGGTTGGCCGCGTAGATGCCGGGAATCCGCACGATCCGCGCGTCGAGCGCCCCGCGCGCGCCGGCGCGCCGCAGTTGCCGTTCGGCCGACACGCGCCGCACCGCGCGCGCATTGGCCGGCCGCACCGGCCGCGTTTCGTCGATGTAAGCGCCGCCGCAATCCCCGTAGACACCGCTCGTGCTTGCATAGACGAGCGTCATCGGCCGCCGGAGCCCCTCGGGTACAATACGCGCTGCCCGATTGGCCAAGCCGTCAGGCAAGTGACTGGCCGTCGCACGCAGCCGGCCCACCGCCTGGGTGGCCTGCCGGGCCGGCCCGCGCCGCACCGCCGGGCGCGCGCCGAGCGCCGCGATCAGCGCGCGCGTGCGCGCATCGCCGTCGCCCGACGGACGCGGCGGCGCGAGATGCAGCACGAGCCGCGCGAGGCCGCCGAGCCGCGCCAGCGTCTCGCGCCGGTCCAGGTCGCCGACAATCGGCACGGCCCCCGCCGCAAGCAGTTCGGCGCGCCGGGCCGGCTGGCTCGTCAGCGCGATGATGCGCGGCGGGCACGCCCGCCGGCGCAACTGTTCGACGCAGCGCATGCCGACATCGCCGCAGCCGACGATCAGCACGCGCGGACGGCGCAGGATTCGTGTCGCAATCATGGATGTAAGCGGAATTCGTAGCGCAATCATTGTAGCCGCCGTGCCCGATTCGCACGGTCCCCACTTTTGTTCAACGACTTATGGCATTCAACGTAACCCTCAAGCAAAGCGGCCGGCAATTCCAGGTCGAGGCCGACGAAACCGTGCTGGCAGCCGCACTGCGCCAGAACGTCCACCTGCCCTACGGATGCAAGAACGGCGCCTGCGGCTCGTGCAAGGGACAGGTCGTGCAGGGGCAGGTCGAGCAGCGTCCGCACGCGGCCTCGGCGCTGTCGAACGACGAACGCACGCGCGGCCTCGCGCTGCTCTGCTGCGCCACGGCGCAATGCGACCTCGAGATCGACGTGCGCGAGATCGCCGGCGTGGACGGCGTGCAGGTGAAGAAGCTGCCGTGCCGCGTCAACGCGATCGAGCGCCGCGCCGACGACGTCGCGGTGCTGAAGCTGCAGCTGCCGGCCAACGAGCGCCTGCAGTACCTGGCCGGCCAGTACATCGAGTTCATCCTGAAGGACGGCACGCGCCGCAGCTATTCGATGGCAAGCGCGCCGCACGAGGAAGGCCCGCTCGAACTGCACATCCGCCACATGCCGGGCGGCAAGTTCACCGACCACGTGTTCAACACCATGAAGGAGCGCGAGATCCTGCGCTTCGAAGGCCCGCTCGGCACGTTCTTCCTGCGCGAGGATTCGGAAAAGCCGATCGTGCTGCTCGCCTCGGGCACCGGCTTCGCCCCGATCAAGGCGATCATCGAACACGCGCGCCACCGCAATTTCACGCGGCCGATGCGCCTGTACTGGGGCGCGCGCCGGCTCAAGGACATCTACCTGTTCGAGCTGGCCGAGCAATGGGCGCGCGAGATTCCGAACTTCACGTTCGTGCCGGTGCTCTCCGAGCCCGACGCCGACGATGCCTGGACCGGCCGCACCGGCTTCGTGCATCGCGCCGTCGCCGAGGACCTGCCCGATCTGTCGCCGTTCCAGGTCTACGCGTGCGGCGCGCCGGTGATGGTCGAATCGGCGCAGCGCGATTTCACGGCGCACCACGGGCTGCCCCAGGACGAGTTCTACGCGGATTCGTTCACCAGCGCGGCCGATCTGGCTCACGCGGTCTGAGCCCGCCGTCCGAGCGCGTCGGCGCCCGCTCCGGCGGCGCCCCGCGCGGCCCGGCCGGTTGCGCCCGCCGGGCACCCGGGCAGCGCCGCCCGGCGCGGAAATTTGCGTGGCGACACCCGTTTGTCGCAACCGGGCGGTTTACTTGGTGCGGCGTCATGCCGTATGCTTGCGCCATGAACCGCTTCCTGTCCGCCCTCCGACGTCGCTCGCCGCACCTCACGGATGCCGCCGGCTCGTCACGGACGCACGCGTAACCCCCTCCTCGTTACGCCAAGCAGTTCGAACCACCAAGCCACGGCATTCCGTGGCTTTTTTATTGTCTTTTTTCCCGTCGCTACCCGCTGGAGCTCGCCGCCATGCCTCTGAACGAATATCCGATCGACTCGCTGATGTACATCACGAACCGCCCCGACATCGTGTTCACTCACGGCAAGGGTTCGTGGCTCTACGATCACACCGGCAAGCGTTATCTGGATTTCATCCAGGGCTGGGCGGTGAACGCGCTCGGCCACTGCAACGAAGGCATGATCGAGGCGCTGAAATCGCAGGCCGAGACGCTGCTGAACCCGTCGCCGGCGTTCTACAACGAGCCGATGGCCAAGCTGGCCGCGCTGCTTACGCAGCACAGCGTGTTCGACAAGGTGTTCTTCGCCAACAGTGGCGCGGAAGCGAACGAAGGCGCGATCAAGCTCGCGCGCAAGTGGGGCCGCAAGTTCCGCAACGGCGCCTACGAGATCATCACGTTCGACCACAGTTTCCACGGCCGCACGCTCGCCACCATGTCGGCGAGCGGCAAGCCCGGCTGGGACACGATCTACGCGCCGCAGGTGCCGGGCTTCCCGAAGGCCGACCTGAACGACATCGCCTCGGTCGAGAAGCTGATCAACGAGAAGACCGTGGCGGTCATGCTCGAACCGATCCAGGGCGAAGGCGGCGTGATCCCGGCCACGCGCGAATTCATGCAGCAGCTGCGCGCGCTGACCAAGCAGCACGACCTGCTGCTGATCGTCGACGAAGTGCAAAGCGGCTGCGGCCGCGCCGGCACGCTGTTCGCCTATGAGCTGGCGGACATCGAGCCGGACATCATGACGCTCGGCAAGGGCATCGGCGGCGGCGTGCCGCTCGCCGCGCTGCTCTCGAAGGCCGACGTCGCGGTGTTCGAGGCGGGCGACCAGGGCGGCACCTACAACGGCAACCCGCTGATGACGGCGGTCGGCCATTCGGTGATCTCGCAGCTCGTCGCGCCGGGCTTCCTCGAGGGCGTGCGCGAGCGCGGCGAATACCTGAAGCGGCGCCTGCTCGAATTGTCGGAGGAACGCGGCTTCGCGGGCGAGCGCGGCGAAGGGCTGCTGCGCGCGCTGCTGCTCGGCAAGGACATCGGCCCGCAGATCGTCGAGAAGGCGCGCGACATGCAGCCCGACGGCCTGCTGCTGAACGCGGCGCGCCCGAACCTGCTGCGCTTCATGCCGGCGCTGAACGTGACGAACGAGGAAATCGACCAGATGATGGCGATGCTGCGTTCGATCCTCGACACGCTCTGAAGCGAGGCGGGAGCCGGCCATGCATCTCGACGACGTGATGATCCGCGCCTTCGCGCGCGCCGACACCGAGCCCGTGCTCGCGCTGTGGGCCGACGCGTTTCCGGGCTACTCGGACGCGAGCGTGCCGCATCGCGACCCGCGACGCTCGATCGAGGCCAAGCTCGCCACCCAGCCGGAGCTGTTCTTCGTCGCGCTGCGCGGCGAGCGGCTGACGGGCACCGTGATGGCCGGCTACGACGGCCACCGCGGCTGGCTCTACTCGTTCGCGGTCGCGCGCGAGACGCGCCGGCTCGGCATCGGCCGCGCGCTGATGGCGCACGCCGAGGCCGCGCTCGAGGCGCTCGGCTGCCGCAAGATCAACCTGCAGGTGCTCCCCGACAACGACGAGGCCTGCCGCTTCTACGCGGCGCTCGGCTATCAGGTCGAGCAGCTGGTGTCGTTCGGCAAGCGCCTGCCGATGCCAGCCTGAGCGTCCGACAAGGCGGACGCGCCCCAAAACGAAACAGGCCGCCACGGCAAAACCGTGGCGGCCTGTTTTTTTGCGCTTTTCCGAACGCTGCCGGTGCCGCGCGACCGGCCTCGCGGCCAGTCAGGCGACGCCCCGGCGAATCACTCGCCCAGGTACGCGGCGCGCACCTTCGGATCGTCGAGCATGTCCTTCGCGTTGCCTTCCATCGTGACCGTGCCCGAATCCATCACGTAGCCGCGGTCGGCGGCCTGCAGCGCGAGCCGCGCGTTCTGCTCGACGAGCAGCACGGTCAGCCCTTCCTTGGAGATCTCGCGCACCACTTCGAAGATCTTCTCGACCATGATCGGCGAGAGGCCCATCGACGGCTCGTCGAGCAACAGCAGCTTCGGCTTGCTGATGATCGCGCGCGCCATCGCGAGCATCTGCTGCTCGCCGCCGGACAGCGTGCCGGCGAACTGCGTGGCGCGCTCCCGCAGGCGCGGGAAGAAGCCGAACATGCGCTCGATGTCGGACTTGATGCCGTCCTTGTCGTGGCGCAGGTAGGCGCCCATCTGCATGTTCTCGAGGATCGACATGCGCGCGAAAATCCCGCGGCCTTCCGGCACCATCGCGAGGCCGCGCTTGAGCAGTTCGTGCGCCGGCACGCCCTTGATCGACTGGCCTTCGTAGGTGATGTCGCCGCCCGAGAACGGCTTGAGGCCCGTGATCGCCTTCATCGTGGTGGTCTTGCCCGCGCCGTTCGCGCCGATCAGCGTGACCAGCTCGCCCTGGCGAACTTCCATGTCGACACCCTTCACCGCCTGGATGCCGCCGTAGTTCACCTGCAGGCCCGAAATCTTCAACATTGCCGCTGCCATCAATGCACCCCTGCGCCGAGATATGCCTCAATCACCTTCGGATCCTTCTGCACGTCCTGCGGCAGACCCTCGGCGATCACCTTGCCGTAATCGAGCACCGTCATCCGGTTGCACAATCCCATCACCAGCTTCACGTCGTGCTCGATCAGCAGGATCGTCTTGCCGTCCGCGCGGATCTTGTCGAGCAGGCGCGTGAGCTCGACCTTCTCGGTCGCGTTCATGCCGGCCGCCGGCTCGTCGAGCGCGAGCAGCTTCGGATCGGTCGCGAGCGCGCGCGCGATCTCGAGGCGGCGCTGGTGGCCATACGAGAGGTTGCGCGAGGTGTAGTCGGCGTATTGCAGCACGCCGACGTAATCGAGCAGCTCGATCGCGCGCTCCTTGATCTCGCGCTCTTCCTGACGCTCGGACGGCGTCTGGAACACCGCGCCGATCAGGCCGTGACGCGTGCGCACGTGGCGGCCCACCATCACGTTCTCGAGCGCCGTCATGCCGCCGAACAGGCGGATGTTCTGGAACGTGCGCGCGATGCCCGCCTTCGCCACTTCATGCACGGCGGTCGGCGTGTAGTCGGTGCCGTCCAGCTTGAATTCGCCGGAATCGGGCGTGTAGAGGCCCGTGATCACGTTGAAGAAGGTGGTCTTGCCCGCGCCGTTCGGGCCGATCAGCCCGTAGATCTCGCCCTCGCGGATCTGCAGCCCGACGTCCGACAGCGCCTGCAGGCCGCCGAAGCGCTTGTTCACGCCCTTCACGGACAGTCGAATGTTCTCGCTCATTGCTTGTTTCTCCGTATCCGTCCGTTAGGCGCGAACCGCCGTCTTCTTGCCGTTGCGCTTCGAGATCCTGGCGATCTTGTCCTCATGCTTCGGTGCCGGCCACAGGCCTTCCGAGCGGTACAGCATGATCAGCACCATCGCGAGGCCGTACAGCGCCTGGCGGATCACTTCCGTGTCGACGATCTCATGGCCGAACAGCGCGTGCTGCAGCGGGCCCATGGTCGAGCGCAGCACTTCCGGGAACACGGCCAGCAGCACCGCGCCGAGGATCACGCCGGGGATGTGGCCCATGCCGCCCAGCACCACGCAGGCCAGCACCACGATCGATTCCCAGAACGTGAACGATTCCGGCGACACGAAGCCCTGGAACGCGCCGAACATCGAGCCCGACAGGCCGCCGAACGAGGCGCCCATCGCGAACGCGAGCAGCTTGACGTTGCGGGTGTTGATGCCCATCGCCTTGGCGGCGATCTCGTCCTCGCGGATCGCGGCCCAGGCGCGGCCGATGCGCGAGTGCTGCAGACGCGTACAGACCCAGATCACCAGCAGCGAGCAGATCACGAACACGTAGTAGTACAGGTACACCGAGGTGATGCTGAAGCCGAACAGCGTGTGCGTCTGCGACAGGTTGAAGCTGCCGAAGTGCAGCGGCGCGACGCCCGTGATCCCCTGCGGCCCGTTGGTGATGTTGACCGGACGGTCCAGGTTGTTCATGAAGATCCGGACGATTTCACCGAAGCCGAGCGTGACGATCGCCAGGTAGTCGCCGCGCAGGCGCAGCGTCGGCGCGCCGAGCAGCACGCCCGCGAGCGCGGCCAGCGCCATCGCCACCGGCACCACCACCCAGTACGGCGTGTGCAGGCCGTTCGGGAACATCGCCGCGATCCAGGCGAACTGCGTGGTCAGGTGCGGCGAGGTCAGCAGCGCGGCAACATAGGCACCCACCGCGTAGAACGCGATGTAGCCCAGGTCCAGCAGGCCGGCGAAGCCGACCACCACGTTCAGGCCCAGCGCCAGCATCACGTACAGCATCGCGAAGTCGAGCACGCGGACCCAGTAGTTGCCGCCGGCAGCGCCGATCAGGAACGGCGCGGCGGCCACCAGCAGCGCGACCACTACGCCGATGGCGAGCGTCTTCGCGGTATTGCGCTCTTCGATGAGCGTCGTCGAGGTTTCGATCGGTTGAATGGAAGTCATGTTGGTCTCCTTATGCGCGATCGGCCACACGTTCGCCGAGCAGGCCGGACGGACGGAACACGAGCACGATGATCAGCACGACGAACGCGAACACGTCCTGGTAGTTCGAGCCGAACACGCCGCCCGTCAGATTGCCGATGTAGCCGGCCCCGAGCTGCTCGATGAGGCCGAGCAGCACGCCGCCCACCATCGCGCCGCCGAGGTTGCCGATCCCGCCCAGCACCGCGGCCGTGAACGCTTTCATGCCCGGGATGAAGCCCATGTAGAAGTGGACGTTGCCGTATTCGGACGCAATCATCACGCCGGCCAGCGCGGCCAGCGCCGAGCCGATCATGAAGGTCGCCGAGATCACGAAGTTCGGGTTCACGCCCATCAGGCTGGCGTTGTTCGGGTTCTCCGAGATCGCGCGCATCGCACGGCCGAGCTTGGTCTTGTGGACCAGCAGCAGCAGGCCGGCCATCACGATGAACGCCACCGCGATAATCACGATTTCGGTGGGCGAGATCACCGCGCCCGGCGTCGCGTCGGTCGGCTGGATCACGTTGAGCGGATTCGTCGACAGCAACTGCGGGAACGGCAGCGGGTTGCGCGACCAGATCATCATCGCGGCGGTCTGCAGCAGGATCGAAACGCCGATCGCGGTGATCAGCGGAGCCAGACGCGGCGCGCGGCGCAGCGGCCGGTAGGCGACGCGTTCGATGGTGAAGCCCACCACCGCGCACACCGCCGCGGCGATCACGAGACCGATCGTCAGCGTCGCGATGTTGCCGAGCCCCGGGAAATGGTTCTGCAACACGGTGATCGCCGACAACGCCACCATCGCGCCGATCATCAGCACGTCGCCGTGCGCGAAGTTGATGATGCCGAGAATGCCGTACACCATCGTGTAGCCCAACGCGATGATGGCGTAGACACTGCCGAGCACCAGTCCGTTGATGACCTGCTGGACGAAAATATCCATTAAAAGCTCCTTGATCCGTGCCACCGGAGAACCGCTGTCCCGCGCCGATGAGCGGCGGATACGCGATCCCGGTTGCACTGCGGGTACGAATAAATACCGATAAGGGTGATGACATCCCGGCCACGCCGCGCGGCCCGTGAAACCTTGCGCGCCGCCGGGACGGATACAAAAACGGCACCGCACGATTCCGGTGCCGTCACGAGTCCCGTCGCTACATCTTCACGACATCGAGGACGATAATCCTGGCCTCCTTGAAGTCGTTAGGCATCCGAACGTTGGAGCCAGCCGCATCCCGCATGCCCGCATTCGCGCGCGCGCCGGCCGCCGCATGACCTGCACGCGAACGACCCGGGACGGTCCTGAGAAAGGTGGCGCGAACCGCGCCGCGCCGCGACGGGCGACGCGAGATCCGGCCCGGCCGCGCGGCGGACCGCGCCGGCCTGCTCCGGGCGACGCCGACACGCGGGCCGACAGCCGGTCCGGCGACGGGCCGCTCGACGTCACCGGCAATGCCTGCCCCGATAACGGGCACATCCATGCACACCACCGGTGCGCCGCGGACGATCGTCCGACTCGAGAAAGACGTAATCTGCACAATACTCAAACCCAAACCGCCAAAAATGCCGAGTGCGCAGGCCGGTGCCATCCGGGCCGTCGCGTCGCGCGCTCTCGCCCCATCGACCTGCTCCGACATTTGAGCAATTTGTGTGCCTGTTTCGGCACACGCCGGCCATTCGCGGGCCGTCATCCGGCTTTGCGCGCCCTTCGGCTCACGCAAATGCATTGCTTCGATCCCCAAACAGACCTCGTTATCGTTCTGCTTCCCGTTTTGCTTCCCGTCCGTCGCGTCCTGGCCGCGACCCGTTTTCGATCCGGCCCCAGATCTGCCGGATACCCTCTCGATCACCGCCGCCAGATTTCGCGTCACGGCGTCGCGCCCCATTGCAACCCGGGTTACCACCGAGCGGGCGACGGCCAACCGACGCGGCATTAAATCGGTCTCCTGCGCATTGCAAAACCCTTGTCTGCAACGCATTCCAGCCTCAAAACGCGCGCATTGTAACTCCAATTTCTGGATGACCAATATTCCTGATTCGACAGGGTTTTCCTGCATTGCAACCAAATTTTTGAACAATCGCGTGAAAATCAGCGCAACCAGGTTGCACCAAATCCGAAGCAAGCAGTTGCAAAACGAAAAAATGAAGGGGAATGGAGGGTAAAACAAAAGCGCGCCGAGGCGCGCTTTGGTAAGAGGGCGATGCCGGTCGCCGGGATTGATCCGACGAATCGGGGAAAATCCCGGGGGAGGGAATTCCCGCTCAGCCGGCCGCCGGCAGGTTGAGGCCGCGTGGCAGCGGGAACGAGACGTTTTCCTCGATGCCTTCGAGCGCGCGCACGTTGCGCACGCCGAGTTCGCGCAGGCGCGCGATCACCGCCTGGGCCAGCACCTCGGGCGCCGAGGCGCCGGCGGTCACGCCGATCCGCCGCTTGCCGGCCACCCAGGCCGGATCGATCTGGTCCGGCGAATCCACCATATAGGCATCGACGCCGCGCTTTTCCGCGACTTCGCGCAGGCGGCTCGAATTCGAGCTGTTCGGGCTGCCGACCACGATCACCACGTCGCACTGCGGCGCCATGAACTTCACGGCGTCCTGGCGGTTCTGCGTCGCGTAGCAGATATCCTGCTTTTTCGGCTCGCGGATCGCCGGGAACTTGCGCTTGAGCGCGGCGATGATCTCGGCCGCATCGTCGACCGACAGCGTGGTCTGCGTGACGAGCGCGACGCTCTCGGGATCCGGCAGTTCCAGTGCGAGGACGTCCTCGACGCTCTCGACCAGGTGCATGCCGCGCTCGACCTGGCCCATCGTGCCCTCGACCTCGGGGTGCCCCTTGTGGCCGATCATCACGATGTCCACGCCGTCCTGGCGCATCTTCGCGACTTCGACGTGGACCTTCGTGACGAGCGGGCAGGTCGCATCATAGATACGCAGGCCACGCACCGCAGCCTCGTCACGCACCGCCTTCGACACGCCGTGCGCGCTGAAGATCACCGTGTTGCCCGACGGCACTTCCTCGAGTTCCTCGACGAAGATCGCGCCCTTCGTCTTCAGATCCTCGACCACGTACTTGTTATGGACGATCTCGTGGCGCACGTAGATCGGCGAGCCATGCATCGCGATCGCGCGCTCGACGATCTCGATCGCGCGGTCGACGCCGGCGCAGAAGCCGCGCGGCTGGGCGAGCAGGATTTCGGCATCGGCCGCGACGGTGGGGCCGGATAGCGTATCGGTGGAGCTCATGGTTACAGGATCCCGATGATTTTCACTTCGAACGTAATGGCCTGCCCCGCCAGCGGGTGGTTGAAGTCGAACAGCGCCGAGGTCTCGCCGACCTCCTTCAGCACGCCAGCGTAGCGGCCGCCGTCCGGCGCGTTGAATTCGATCAGGTCGCCGGGCGTGAAGTCGTCGCCGACCATGCCGTTCTCGCGCAGCGTCTTCAGGCTGACGCGCTGGATCATCTCTGGATTGCGGGGACCGAACCCCTCGCCAGCCGCTAGCTGGAAGGTCGAATGGTGTCCGGTCTTCAGCCCGAGCAGAATGGTCTCGAGCGCGGGGGCGAGTTGCCCTGCACCGAGCAGCAGGGTAGCCGGCTTGTCGGTGAAAGTGTTGACGATGTCGACACCATCGGCGAGCGCGAGCCGGTAATGAAGCGTGACGTGGGAACCGGGCTTCACTTCTGAGATATCGATGAGGCTCATGAGTTACTCGTTCAGTCCGCCGCCGGGCGGCACAACGCAAAACCGCTATTGTAAGTCACCTGAGCGCGCGGGGCGGAATGTCGGACCACGGCCGCCGCCGGGCGTTCCTCACCCGGAGAATCATCGCATGCGTTCGGACAGCAATCGCACGGCCGGCGCCGCCGCCCCCGAGGCCGCTCCCGCCGGCCCCACGGCCGACCCAACGGCCGGCCCCGACGCCGCCCCGGCGCTTCGCCCTCCCCCGGCGCCGGCCGTCCGCAAACGCAGACGCCGGCGCAAAAACGAACACGAGGACCGGCCACGGGAACGGCTGCTCGACCGCGGCCCCGCCGCACTGGCCGATCACGAGCTGCTCGCGCTGCTGCTCGGCAACGGCATCGCCGGGTTCAGCACGGCCGGCATCGCCGAAGCGGTGCTGCGGCACTTCGGGTCGCTGCGCGCGCTGCTCGACGCGGATCCGGACACCATCAGCGAACTGCCCGGCGTCGGCCCGGCGCGCACCGCGGTCATGATCGCCACCACCGAACTGGTGCGCCGGGCGCTCGTCGAACGCGCCAGCGAGCGCCCGCTCGTCGATTCGCCGGGCGCCGTAGAGGATTACCTGCGGCTCACGATCGGCACCCGGGCGCGCGAGGTGTTCGTCTGTCTCTATCTGGATGCGCAGCACCGGCTCGTGCGCGACGAGGAAGCCACCCACGGCACGCTGACGCGGATGGCCGTCTATCCGCGCGAAATCGTGCGGCGCGCGCTGGAACTGAAGGCGGCCGCGCTGATCGTGGCGCATAATCACCCGTCCGGCGCGGTGCGCCCGAGTGCCGAGGACCGGCGGCTCACGCGCGTGCTGCACGACGCGCTCGCGCTCGTCGACGTGCGGCTGATCGATCACATCGTGGTGGGCGCGAGCGAGACGTTCTCGTTCGCCCAGGCGGGCCTGATGTGACCGGCGCGAGACGCGCGCGGCGGCACCGGCGGCGGCCCTCGCGGCCACGCCGGCAGCCGCGCCGGACTGGCCGCTCCGACATGTCCCCATGTCCGTCGGGACGGCGGCGAACCGGGTCGCGGATCCGCCCGCGAACCGGATGGGGAAATTGGGTTGATTTTCCTGAATTTTTTCTGTTAGAATCGCCGTCTGACTTTTTTCCAACCAGTTCTGAAGCCAAGAAGGGACGAAAGGTCCGGCCATCACCAATGGCTTGGTCTTTCCAAGACGGCAGCGGGTCCGCAGTCGTTGAGCGAAGAAACTTCACCGGCCATTGAACCCGAATTCAGCGTATTAGGAGTGCTCTCATGGCACGCGTATGCCAAGTAACTGGGAAAGCGCCGATGAGCGGCAACAACGTTTCCCACGCCAACAACAAGACGAAGCGTCGCTTCCTGCCGAATCTGCAAAATCGCCGGTTCTGGGTGGAAAGCGAAAACCGCTGGGTGCGTCTGCGCGTCTCGAACGCCGGCCTGCGCCTGATCGACAAGAACGGCATCGATTCCGTGCTCGCTGACCTGCGCGCACGCGGCGAAGCTTAAGTCCAAGGAGCACGAACATGGCAAAGGGCGCACGCGACAAGATCAAGCTCGAGTCGACCGCTGGTACGGGTCACTTCTACACGACCACGAAGAACAAGCGCAACATGCCGGAAAAGATGGAGATCATGAAGTTCGATCCCGTCGTCCGCAAGCACGTGGCGTACAAGGAAACGAAGATCAAGTAATCTTCCGTCTCCAGCCTGATGACACGAAAAGCCCCGCTCGCGCGGGGCTTTTTGTTTTGCCGGCGCGCAGCTTGTCCGCGATGCCGGTTTTTGTCTTCTCCGTGTCACATGGCCGTGGCGAACGCGGTATGCTCTGCCCTTCCGCGCGGCCCCGCGCCGGCGGAAACCTCGGATCAAAGCGCGGAAACGGAGAGGCAAGATGAATTTCGATGTGGCGATCGTCGGCAGCGGTCTGGCCGGTCTGTCGGTCGCGCTGAACCTGGCGCAGACGCGCAAGGTCGCGCTGATCGCGAAGCGGTCGATGATGGAAGGCGCGAGCGACTACGCGCAGGGCGGCATCGCGGCGGTGCTCGATTCGGCCGACAGCGTCGAGAACCACGTCAGCGACACGCTGATCGCGGGCGGCGGCCTCTGCGACGAGACCACCACGCGCTTCATCGTCGAGCACGGCCGCGCCGCGATCGAATGGCTGATCGCGCAGGGCGTGCCGTTCACGCGCGACGCGGCCGCCGAACTCGGTTTCCATCTGACGCGCGAGGGCGGCCACAGCCATCGCCGCATCATCCACGCGGCCGACGCGACCGGCCACGCCGTGCTCGCGACGCTGAGCGAGCGCGCGCGCCACCATCCGAACATCACGTTCTTCGAGAACCACCACGCGATCGACCTGATCACCTCGGACCGCATCGGCCTGGCCGGCGGGCGCTGCGTCGGACTCTACGCGCTCGACGTGCGCACCGGCCTGACCGTGACGATCGAGGCGCCGCACACGGTGCTCGCCACCGGCGGCGCCGGCAAGGTCTACCTGTACACGACGAACCCCGACACGGCGACCGGCGACGGCATCGCGATGGCCTCGCGCGCGGGCTGCCGGATCGCGAACATGGAGTTCATCCAGTTCCATCCGACCTGCCTCTACCACCCGTATGCGAAGTCGTTCCTGATCTCGGAGGCGGTGCGCGGCGAAGGCGGCCTGCTGAAGCTGCCCGACGGCACGCGCTTCATGCCGGCCCACGATCCGCGCGCCGAACTCGCGCCGCGCGACATCGTTGCGCGCGCAATCGACTTCGAGATCAAGAAGCGCGGCATCGACTGCGTCTATCTCGACATCAGCCACCAGCCCGAGTCGTTCCTGCGCGAACACTTCCCGACCATCCACGCGCGCTGCCTCGAATTCGGCATCGACATCGCGAAGGAGCCGATCCCGGTCGTGCCGGCCGCGCACTACACCTGCGGCGGCGTGGTCACCGATCTGGCTGGCCGCACCGACCTGGCCGGCCTCTACGCGGTCGGCGAGACGTCGTACACGGGCCTGCACGGCGCGAACCGGCTCGCCAGCAACTCGCTGCTCGAATGCCTCGTGATCGGCCGCGCCACCGCCGACGCGATCGAGGCGGCCGGCTACGAACCCGCCTCGCACGGCACGCTGCCGGCCTGGGACGAGAGCCGCGTGTCCGATCCGGACGAGGAAGTGGTGGTCGCCCACAACTGGGACGAACTGCGCCGGCTGATGTGGAACTACGTCGGGATCGTGCGCACCGACAAGCGCCTCGCGCGCGCCCGGCATCGCATCGCGCTGCTACGCGACGAGATCCACGAGTACTACGCGAACTTTCGCGTCAGCCCCGACCTGCTCGAACTGCGCAACCTCGTCGACGTCGCCTCGCTGATCGTCGACAGCGCGCGCTCGCGGCGGGAGAGCCGCGGCCTGCACTACAGCCGCGACTGGCCGGACACGCTGCCGAAAGCGCTGCCGACCGTGCTGTCCCCGGGGCGCTGAGCGCGGCGCCCGGGCCGGCAGGCCGGGTCGGGAAACCGCTTCAGAAAACAACGAAGCCGCGCGCGAACCCTTTCGCGCGCGGCTTCGTTTTGGTCCCGCCCGATCGATCAGTCGACCAATCAGTCGACAATACGCATCGAGAAATCGGTCGCGCGCACGTCCTTCGTCAGCGCGCCGATCGAGATCCGGTCGACGCCCGTCGCTGCGATCTCGACGACGGTATCGGCATTGACGCCGCCCGATACCTCGAGCACGGCCTGGCCGCCCGCGATCCGCACCGCCTCGCGCATCATCTCGAACGTGAAGTTGTCGAGCAGCACCGATTTCGCGCCATGTGCGAGCGCGGTATCGAGCTGCGCGAGCGTCTCCACCTCGACCTGCACCGGCACGCCGGCCTGCAGCGCGAACGCCGCGTCGAGCGCCGCGCCGACGCCGCCCGCCGCCGCGATGTGGTTCTCCTTGATCAGGATGCCGTCGTACAGCGCGAGCCGCTGGTTCGCGCCGCCGCCCACGCGCACCGCGTATTTCTGCGCGAGCCGCAGCCCCGGCAGCGTCTTGCGTGTGTCGAGGATGCGCGCGCGATGGCCGTCGATCAGATCGACGTAGCGGCGCGTCGCGCTCGCGACGCCCGAAAGCAGTTGCAGGAAATTCAGGCCGTTGCGCTCGGCCGTCAGCAGCGAGCGGGCCGGGCCGCGCAGCTCGCAGACGGTGGCGTCGGGCTCCATCACGTCGCCTTCCCGGTAGCGCCAGTCGACGTCGATCGACGGATCGATCGCGCGCATCACCGCCTCGAACCACGGCACGCCGCACAGCACCGCACGCTCGCGCACGATGATGCGCGCACGCCGCGCGAGACCGTCGGGGACCAGCCGGCCGGTCTGGTCACCGCTGCCGACGTCCTCGGCAATCGCGTCGGCGACGTTGCGCGCGATCGCGGCCTCGAAGGCCGCGCCGTATTCGGCGACGATTTCGCCGTAAATCGTGGAGACCGCCGTCATGCCGCCCCCACGTTCGAGAACAGTTTCGCATCGCGCTGCAGGTCGCCGCTGGCCTGCACGCGCTGCTTGTGCTCGGCGGCGAACGCGAGCATCCGGTCGATCGGCACGCGCGCGCGCAGGCCTAGCGCCGGATCGACGTGAATCTCGTTGTGGCCGCGTTCGAGCACGTCGGCCAGGTTCGCGAGGCCGTTCATCGCCATCCACGGGCAATGCGCGCAGCTCTTGCAGGTCGCGCTGTTGCCGGCCGTGGGCGCCTCGATGAAGGTCTTGCCCGGCGCCGCGAGGCGCATCTTGTGCAGGATGCCGAGATCGGTCGCGACGATGAAGCGCTGCGCGTCGAGCCTGACCGCGGCGTCGATCAGCTGCGTGGTCGAGCCGACCACGTCGGCGAGCGCGACCACGCCCTCGGGCGACTCCGGATGCACGAGCACCTTCGCATCGGGATACTCGGCGCGCAGCAGGTCGAGCTCGATGCCCTTGAATTCGTCGTGGACGAGACACGAGCCCTGCCACATCAGCATGTCCGCGCCGGTCTTCTTCTGGATGTAGCCGCCGAGATGGCGGTCCGGCGCCCAGATCAGCTTCTCGCCGCGCGCATGCAGATCAGCGACGATCTCGAGACCGATCGATGAGGTGACCATCCAGTCGGCGCGCGCCTTCACGGCCGCGCTCGTGTTCGCGTAGACCACCACCTTGCGGTCCGGATGCGCATCGCAGAACGCCGAGAATTCATCGGCCGGACAACCGAGATCGAGCGAACAGGTGGCATCGAGATCAGGCATCAGGATCCGCTTGCCCGGGCTCAGGATCTTGGCCGTCTCGCCCATGAAGCGCACACCGGCCACGATCAGCGTCTGCGCGTCGTGATCGCGGCCGAACCGCGCCATCTCGAGCGAGTCGGCCACGCAGCCGCCCGTCTCGTCGGCCAGCTCCTGCAACTCCGCATCGACGTAGTAATGCGCGACGAGCACGGCCTTCTCGCGCACCAGCAGCGCCTTGATTCGCGCCTTCAGGGCGTCGCGCTCCACCGCCGACGGGCTGTCGGGCACCTTCGCCCACGCCTGCCCGATGCCGCATGTAGCGCCCGGCCGGTCGTACTCGACGGGTTTGATCGCCGCTTGCATCTTCCTTCTCCTCTGCCCTGCCGATGGGCCGCCTCGAAACCGGCGGCACAAAAGAAAAAACCCCGCCAGCGCGGGGTTTGTGACGTTCCGAAATTCTAATCGATTTCCGGTTATGCGTAGCGTCGCAGGCGAGTCGCGAATTCCTGCAAAGCCTTGATGCCGCTCTGTTCCGCGCGATGACACCAGTCCTGCAACTGCACGAGCAACTGTTCGCGCGAAGCGTTCGAACGGTCCCACATCGCGGCCAGTTCCTGGCGCAGTTGGAAGTAGGTCTGCAGCTTCTGGCTGTTCGCGAAGATTTCCGGCAGCAGGCGCTTCTGCGGTTCGTCCAGGCCGTCCTCTTCCTTGTGGAACCACTTGCGCGCGCCGCGCATCAGCTGGTACTTCTCGCGCGCGCCGAGTTCCTTCAGGTGCGCGAGCTCCTGGCGGTAGGCGCGCTTGAGCGCCTTGCCGTAACGCGCCATCACCTCATAGCGGTTCGACAGCACGGCCTGCAGCGTTTCCTGGTCGAGCACGGCCTTGCGCGCGACGAGGCGCGGCGTCGGCGCGACCTTCTTCACCTTGGCCAGCTTGAACGCCGACAGGATGCGGATGTACATCCAGCCGATGTCGAACTCATACCACTTGTTCGAGAACTTCGCCGAGGTCGCGAACGTGTGGTGATTGTTGTGCATTTCCTCGCCGCCGATCACGATGCCCCAGGGGATCAGATTCGTGCTCGCGTCGGCCGAGTTGAAGTTGCGGTAGCCCCAGTAGTGCGCGAGACCGTTGACGACGCCGGCCGCCCAGAACGGGATCCAGATCATCTGCACGGCCCACACCGACAGGCCGACGATGCCGAACAGCGCCACGTCGATCACCATCATCAGGCTCACGCCGAGGATCGTGTATTTCGAATAGATGTTGCGCTCGATCCAGTCGTTCGGCGTGCCGTGGCTGAACTTGCGCATCGTTTCTTCGTTCTTCGCTTCGCTGCGATAAAGCTCGGCGCCTTCGAGCAGCACCTTCCAGATGCCGCGCGTCTGCGGGCTGTGCGGATCTTCCTCGGTCTCGCACTTGGCGTGGTGCTTGCGGTGGATCGCGGCCCACTGGCCCGTCAGCATGCCCGTCGACATCCAGAGCCAGAGCCGGAAGAAGTGGCTGACGGCCGGATGCAGATCGAGCGCGCGATGCGCCTGACAGCGATGCAGGTAAATGGTGACGGCAACGATCGTGATGTGAGTGGCAACGAGCGTAAACAGCACGATCTGCCACCACGAGAAGCGCAGCAGCCCGTGGGCCAGGAAGTCGAGCACAGAATTCAGCAAGGCAAATTACCCGTGGTTCAGAGACGGCGCCGGTACGCGGCCGCCGACGTCATAAAAATGAAAGCCTACCGCGTGTAGACGCAATTTTACTGTATCCGTTCCTGGCAACTGTCAAAAATGAATGATTGTTGCTATGGCGCAAGGGGATTGCAGTCTAATGCCGGACATCCAAGGATTTGGAGTCCAGATACGATCTAAATCGATCCAAAAGGGACGAATCAAAGCGGCGCAGGGCCGCCCGATCGCGCCGGTGCGGCGGCGACAAATCCAGTCGATTCGTCCGGACGGCCGGCGTCAACGACGTCACCGGCATGGCCCGCACCGACCACGCGCACCTCGCGCTGCGGCAGCGCGATCGCCACGCGATGCTCGGCGAACAGACGCCACAGATTACGGTTCACGGCCGAGCGCACGCCCGAGGTGCCGAGCGCGGCGTCGGCGATCCAGAAGCCGAGTTCGAGCTCGACGCCGTCCGCGCCGAAGCCGGCCAGATAGGCGGCCGGCGCCGGCTCGTCGAGCACGCGTTCGACGCCGCGCGCCGCCTCGACCAGCAGCGCGAGCGCGGCCTCGACGTCGGCCGTGTAGGCGACGCGCACGGCCGCCTTCGCGTAGCCGCGCGTCTGGAACGATGACTGGTTCTGCACCACGTCGGTGATCAGCTTCTCGTTCGGAATCAGCGTCTCGTAGCCGTCCAGGCCGCGCACCACCGTGTAGCGCGTGCGGATCTGCGTGACCACCCCTTGCAAGCCGCCCACGTTGATCGCGTCGCCGAGCCTGAGCGACCGGTCGAGCAGGATGATGAAGCCCGACACGTAGTTGCTCGCGACCTTCTGCAGGCCGAAGCCGAGCCCGACGCCGAGCGCGCCGCCGAACACGCCGAGCACCGTCACGTCGATGCCCACCAGCGACAGCCCGATCAGCACCGCGGCCACCACCAGCAGCGCGCGGCCGACCCGCGACAGCACCACCTTCAGGTTCGCGTCGAGCGTCGTGGCGCGGGCGAGGCGATCCTCGAGCAGCGAGCCGAGCCACATCGCGACCACCAGCGTCACGCCGATCCAGAGGCAGCCCGACAGCAGCGACAGCAGGCTCAAGTGCGCGGTGCCGACATGGAAACGCACGCCGTCGAGCCAGTCGACCACGTCGCGCTGGATGCCGAGCACGGTCAGCACCATCGCGACCCAGACCCCCACCGAGACGAGCTTTTCGACGATCGACAGCCATGCATGCGTGTCGCGATCGCGGCCGTTGCGCACGAACGCGCGGCGCGCGATCGAGAACAGCAGGTAGATCAGCGCGATGCCGAACAGCGGCACCAGCGCGAGCTGCAGGATCGCGGTCGGGAAGAAGCGCTCGCCCACCGCCTGCGCGACCAGCACGAACAGGCCGCCCACCAGCGGAAATAGAGCCCGCTTCAGGCTCTCGGAACCGGCGCCGGCGCCAGCGACCTGCCCGGCACGCCGGCGCCGCGCGTCGATGCGCCCGCGCAGCCAGCGCGCGGCTAACCAGGCCAGCAGCAGCGTCCCGCTCAGCACCGCGAGCTGCCAGATGGTCCCCGGCTGCCCGAAGTCGCGGATCACGCCGGCGAGCCGTTGCGATGGCGGCAGGCCCTGCATCGCGGGTCCGTCAGGCCTGATCCGGAGCCGGCTCGGCAGGCTGCTCCGCCACCGACTCGGTCGATGGGTTGGCGGCCTGCTCCGTCGGCTTCACGGCCGGCTTTTCAACTCCCTTTCCAGCCGATTTTTCCGCCTTGGCGGCCGGCTTCGGGCGGCGTTCGAGGACGGCCGCGAAGAAGCCGTCGGTGGCGTGACGATGCGGCCACAGCGACAGGTACTCGCCGGTGTCGAGCCCGATGCGCTGCTCGGCGAGCACCTGGTTGGCCGGCACCAGCACGAAATCGGGATGCGCGGCGAGGAATTGCGTGACGATCGCCTCGTTCTCGGCTTCCAGCACGCTGCAGGTCGCGTAGACGAGCCGCCCGCCCGCCTTCACGAGGCGCGCGGCGCTGGCCAGGATCGAGGCCTGCTTCGGCGTGAGCTCGTCGATCGAGTCGCGCGTCTGGCGCCACTTCAGGTCGGGATTGCGGCGCAGCGTGCCGAGCCCGCTGCACGGTGCATCGACCAGCACGCGATCGATCTTGCCGGCGAGCCGCTTGATCTTCGCATCGTGTTCGCTGTCGATCAGCACCGGGTTCACGTTCGACAGCCCGCTGCGCGCGAGGCGCGGCTTGAGCTTGGCGAGTCGCTTCTCGGAGATGTCGAACGCATAGAGCCGGCCGGTGGAGCGCATCGCCGCACCGAGCGCGAGCGTCTTGCCGCCCGCGCCGGCGCAGAAGTCGACGATCATCTCGCCGCGACGCGGCGCGACCAGCGAGCAGAGCAGCTGGCTGCCCTCGTCCTGCACCTCGACCATGCCGTCCTGGAAGATCGGCAGCCGCGTCAGCGCCGGCTTGCCGACCACGCGCACGCCGTTCGGCGCGAACGGCGTCTCGCCGGCCTCGATGCCCGAGATGCGCAGCGCGTCGAGCACCTGCTCGCGGGTCGCCTTCTGCACGTTCACGCGCAGGTCCAGCGGCGCCGGATAGTTGACGGCGGCCGCGAACTGCGTGAGTGCCTCGGCGTCGAAGCGCTGGCCCAGCGCCTGATGGATCCAGTCGGGCAGGTTGGTGCGCACGCGCAGTGGCAGGCTGGCCGGATCGATCTTCGCGACGTGATCGAGCCACGCCCATTCGGCCTCCGACACATGCTGCTTGAGTGCCGAGCGGCCCGCCGTCTGCATCAGCCCGAGCAGCGTCAGGCGCCGCGCCGGGCTGCCGGAGCCGCTTTCGGCCAGGTGCGAGAACTCCATCTTCCGGCGCAGCACCGCGAACACGGCCTCGGCGATCACGCCGCGCTCGGCATGGCCGAGCTTCGGATGCGCGCGGAAGAACCGGCTGGTGGTGGCGTCGGCGGGGCCGGTGAATTTCAGGACGTCGGCGAGCAACGTCTCGGTCTGGCCAATCAGAAAACCATGCAGCTTCATACACCCTCACCCTGTTCGTTGTTGTCATCGGCGACGAGCCATCGGCACGCGCCGGGCGCCACCACCGCGCGGCCGCCGTCGAGCCGCAGTTGGCCCTCGGCGAACCAGCGCACGGCGCGCGGATAGAGCTGGTGCTCGGCCGCGAGCACGCGCGCGGCCAGCGTTTCGGCCGTGTCGCCGTCGCGCACCGGCACCGCCGCCTGCGCGACGATCGCGCCGCTGTCCAGCTCGGGAATCACGAAATGCACGGTCGCGCCGTGCAGCGCCACGCCGGCGGCCAGCGCCGCCTCGTGGGTGCGCATGCCCTTGAAACTCGGCAGCAGCGACGGATGGATGTTAAGCATCCGGCCCTCGTAACGCCTGACGAAGGTCGGCGTGAGGATCCGCATGAAACCGGCGAGCACCACGAGGTCCGGGTCGAAGCGGTCGATCTCGGCCGCCAGCGCGGCGTCGAACGCCTCACGGCCGTCGTACCCGCCGTGATCGACCGCGACGGCGGGAATCCCGCGCGCGGCCGCAAACGACAAACCGGCCGCGTCGGGCCGGTTTGCGATCACGGCGGCTACCCGGGCCGGCCAGCGTTCGCGCTCGCACGCATCGACGATGGCCTCCATGTTGCTGCCGCGACCTGAAATCAGGATGACAAGTTTTTTCATCCGCGGATTTTACCATCCGGGATAGCCGTTTCCCGCCGCCCGAGCCGCCCTGCCGTCCGAACGTTTATAATCTTGTGCTTTGCGGCATCCGCCCGCCCCACTCGCCCGCTGCCACCCGCTATCGTGAAAGTCTTTCGCGGCCTGCCCAACGCCGAGAGCCGCGCCCCGTGCGCGCTGACGATCGGCAACTTCGACGGTGTCCATCGCGGCCATCAGGCCCTGCTCGCGCGCGTGCGCGCGGCGGCGGACGCACGTGGGCTGCCGGTCTGCGTGATGACGTTCGAGCCGCATCCGCGCGAATTCTTCAATCCGGCCGGCGCGCCGCCGCGCATCGCGATGCTGCGCGACAAGCTGGAAGCGCTGCGCGAGAACGGCGTCGATCGCGTGGTGGTCGAACATTTCAACCACACGTTCGCGAACCAGTCGCCGGAGGCGTTCGTCGAGCAGACGCTCGTGAACGGCCTGCATGCGCGCTGGATGATGGTAGGCGACGATTTCTGCTATGGCGCGAAGCGCGCCGGCAATTTCGCCTCGTTGCGCGAGGCGGGCCAGCGCTACGGCTTCGACGTCGAGCAGATGGCCACGCTCGCGGCGCCGAACGGCGCGCGCATCTCGAGTTCGGGCGTGCGCGCCTCGCTCGCGGCCGGCGACCTCGACGCGGCCAAGGCCGCGCTTGGCCACGGCTACGCGATCAGCGGCCACGTCGCGCATGGGCTCAAGCTCGGCCGCGACCTCGGCTTCCCGACGCTGAACCTGCCGATCGCGCACAAGCGGCCCGCGCTGTCGGGCATCTTCGTGGTCCTCGTGCATGGCCTGGCCGACCACCCGCTGCCGGCCGTGGCGAGCCTCGGCGTGCGCCCGACCGTGGTGGACGCGGGACGCGTGCTGCTGGAAGTCCATGTGCTCGACTGGCACGGCGACGCCTACGGCAGGATCGTGCGCGTCGAATTCCTGAAGAAGCTGCGCGACGAGGCCAAGTTCATCGACCTGGAAACGCTGACGCGCGCGATCGCGCAGGACGTCGTCGACACACGCGCCTATTTCGCCGCGCACGGCGGCCGCGCGACCGGCTTCGCGACCTCGGCCACCGACCGAATTAGCTGACCTGATCCGCCCCGGACGCCGCATGCGCCCGCCGCGCCGTCCCGGCGCCCGCCCCCCGATTTCACGACGCGCGAGCGTCACCGAGAAGAGATAGCGACCCCCGACATGAGCAACAAGAAAGCCGACTCGAAACCGCAGGCCAAGTATCCGGTCAACCTGCTCGACACGCCGTTCCCGATGCGCGGCGACCTGCCCAGGCGCGAACCCCAGTGGGTACAGGACTGGGAGGATCGCGGCGTCTACGAGAAGATCCGCGCGGCCAGCGCCGGCCGGCCGAAGTTCATACTGCACGACGGCCCGCCCTATGCGAACGGCGACATCCACCTCGGCCACGCGGTCAACAAGATCCTGAAGGACATCGTCGTCAAGTCGCGCAACATGGCCGGCTTCGACGCGCCCTACGTGCCGGGCTGGGACTGCCACGGCATGCCGATCGAGATCCAGATCGAGAAGCAGTTCGGCAAGTCGCTGCCGGCCGCCGAGGTGCAGCAGAAGGCGCGCGCCTACGCGACCGAGCAGATCGAGAAGCAGAAGCTCGGCTTCAAGCGGCTCGGCGTGCTCGGCGACTGGCAGAACCCGTACAAGACGATGAACTTCGTCAACGAGGCGGAAGAACTGCGCGCGCTCGGCAAGATCATCGAGAAGGGCTTCGTCTACCGCGGCCTGAAGCCCGTGAACTGGTGCTTCGACTGCGGCTCGGCGCTGGCGGAGGCGGAGGTCGAATACAAGGACCGCACCGATCCGACCATCGACGTGCTGTTCGCGTTCGCCGAGCCGGAAAAGACCGCGCAGGCGTTCGGGCTGGCGGCGCTGCCGCGCCAGGACGGCGGCATCGTGATCTGGACCACCACGCCGTGGACCATCCCGGCGAACCAGGCGCTCAACGCGCACCCGGAAATCGTCTACGCGCTGGTCGACACGCCGCGCGGCCTGCTGATCCTCGCCGAGGAACGCGTCGCCGCCTGCCTAGACGCATTCAAGCTGACCGGCAACACGATCGCCACCACGCCGGGCGCGAAGCTCTCGGGCCTGCGCTTCCATCACCCGCTCGCGAGCGCCCACCCCGGCTACCAGCGCACCGCGCCGGTCTACCTCGGCGACTACGTGACGACCGACACCGGTACCGGCATCGTCCACTCGTCGCCGGCCTACGGCGTGGAGGACTTCGTCTCCTGCAAGGCGCACGGCATGAGCGACGCCGACATCATCAACCCGGTGATGGGCGACGGCCGCTACATCGAATCGCTGCCGCTGTTCGGCGGCCTGGCGATCTGGGATGCCAACCCGAAGGTGGTCGAGGCGCTCCAGGCGGCCGGCACGCTGCTGCGCAGCGAGAAGTACACGCACAGCTACATGCACTGCTGGCGCCACAAGACGCCGATCATCTACCGCGCCACCTCGCAGTGGTTCGCCGGCATGGACACGCAGCCGAACGACGGCGGGCGCACGCTGCGCGAAGTCGCGCTCGAAGGCGTCGAGGCCACGGCGTTCTATCCGTCGTGGGGCAAGCAGCGCCTCTACAGCATGATCGCGAACCGCCCGGACTGGACGCTGTCGCGCCAGCGTCAGTGGGGCGTACCGATGGCATTCTTCGTCCACAAGGAAACCGGCGAGCTGCATCCGCGCACGCTCGAACTGCTCGAAGCCGTGGCGCAGCGCGTCGAGGCGGGCGGCATCGAGGCGTGGCAGACGCTCGACGCGCGCGAACTGCTCGGCGACGAGGCGAACCTCTACGAGAAGAACCGCGACACGCTCGACGTCTGGTTCGATTCGGGCACGACGCACTGGCACGTGCTGCGCGGCTCGCACAAGGACGCGCTGCAGTTCCCGGCCGACCTCTATCTGGAAGGCTCGGACCAGCACCGCGGCTGGTTCCACTCGTCGCTGCTGACGGCCTCGATGATCGACGGCCGCGCGCCGTACAAGGGCCTGCTCACGCACGGCTTCACGGTGGACGGCGAAGGCCGCAAGATGAGCAAGTCGCTCGGCAACGGCATCGATCCGCACGAAGTGTCGAACCGGCTCGGCGCCGAGATCGTGCGGCTCTGGATCGCCTCGACCGATTACTCGGGCGAGCTGGCGATCTCCGAGGAAATCCTCAAGCGCGTGACGGAAGGCTATCGCCGGATCCGCAACACGCTGCGCTTCCTGCTCGCGAACCTGTCCGACTTCGACTACGCGAAGGACGCGCTGCCGGCCGCCGAATGGCTCGAGATCGACCGCTACGCGATCGCGTTCTCGGCGCAGCTGCAGGCCGAGCTGCTCGCCCACTATGAAAAGTACGAATTCCACCCGATCGTCGCGAAGCTGCAGACGTACTGCTCGGAGGATCTCGGCGGCTTCTACCTCGACGTGCTGAAGGACCGCCTCTACACCAGCGCGCCGCAGTCGATCGCACGCCGCTCGGCGCAGACCGCGCTCTATCACGTCACGCAGGGACTGCTGCGCGTGCTCGCGCCGTTCCTCTCGTTCACGGCGGAAGAAGCGTGGAAGGTGTTCCAGCCGGCCAGCGACACGATTTTCACGGAAACCTACTACGCTTATCCGGAGATCGACGGCGCGGCCGCGCTGATCGACAAGTGGACGCTGCTGCGCGCCGTGCGCGCCGACGTGACGAAGGCGCTCGAGGAAGCCCGCACCGCGAACCGGATCGGCTCGTCGCTGCAGGCCGAGGTCGAGATCCGCGCGAGCGGCGCGCGCCGCGAGGCGCTCGAGAGCCTCGGCGACGATCTCAAGTTCGTGCTGATCACCTCGGCGGCCACGGTGGTGGGCGTCGAGGCGCCAGCCGACGAAGCGGTCGTGGTGGCGGCCTCGACCTACGCGAAGTGCGAGCGCTGCTGGCACTACCGCGCCGACGTCGGCGCGCACGCGGACCACCCGACGCTGTGCGGCCGCTGCTTCTCCAACCTCTTTGAAAACGGTGAAACCCGGAGCGCTGCATAAACATGGCGAAAACCCTGTCGAAATCCGCGAGCGGCTCGCTCGCGCCGTGGCTTGGCATTTCGCTGATCGTGATCCTGTTCGACCAGCTGACCAAGATCGCGGTGCTGAAGACCTTCGGCTACGGCGTGATGCACCCGATCACCGGGTTCTTCAACCTCACGCTGGTGTTCAACCGCGGCGCCGCGTTCGGCTTCCTGTCGGCCGCGAGCGGCTGGCAGCGCTGGGCGTTCACCGCGCTCGGCATCGCCGCGACGCTGGTGATCTGCTACCTGCTCAAGCGCCACGGCCACCAGCGCCTGTTCAGCCTGTCGCTCGCGCTGATCCTCGGCGGCGCGCTCGGCAACGTGATCGACCGGCTGATGTATGGCCACGTGATCGATTTTCTCGATTTCCACCTGCGCGGCTCGCACTGGCCGGCGTTCAACCTCGCCGACTCGGCGATCACGATCGGCGCCGTGCTGCTCGTCTACGATGAGCTGCGCCGCGTGCGCGGCACGCGCTGAGCACCGCGCCGTCGCGCCCGAGCCGCGCGGCGCGTGACGGGGCCGGGCCGCGTGGCGCCGGCCCGTTTCGTTACCGGAGGTCCAGTTGGAACATCAGGAACTCGCAGGAAAACATCTCGTGATCGGCATGACGGGCGGCATCGCCTGCTACAAGATCGCCGAGCTCACGCGCCTGCTGACCAAGGCAGGCGCGACCGTGCAGGTGGTGATGACCGAGGCGGCCACGCAGTTCATCACGCCGGTCACGATGCAGGCGCTGTCGGGACGGCCCGTGTTCACGAGCCAGTGGGACGCGCGCGTCGACAACAACATGGCGCACATCGATCTGTCGCGCGAAGCCGACGCGATCGTGATCGCGCCGGCCTCGACCGACTTCCTCGCCAAGCTCGCGCACGGCTTCGCCGACGATCTGCTCTCGACGCTTTGCATCGCGCGCGACTGCCCGCTGCTGGTGGTGCCGGCCATGAACCGCCAGATGTGGCAGAACCCCGCCACCCAGCGCAACGCGGCGCAGTTGCGCGCCGACGGCGTGGCCGTGCTCGGCCCCGATTCGGGCGCGCAGGCCTGCGGCGAGGTCGGTGACGGGCGCATGCTCGAACCGGGCGCCATCTACGAGGCGATCGTCTCGCACTTCCGGCCGAAGCGGCTCGCCCACAAGCGCGTGCTGATCACGGCCGGCCCGACCTTCGAGCCGCTCGACCCGGTGCGCGGGCTCACCAACCGCTCCAGCGGCAAGATGGGCTTCGCGCTCGCGCGCGCCGCGCAGCAGGCGGGCGCCGAGGTGCATCTGGTGGCCGGCCCGGTGCCGCTCGCGACGCCCTGGGGCGTCTACCGCGAGGACGTGCAGACCGCGCAGCAGATGCACGACGCGGTGATGCATGCGGTGGCCGACGCGGACCTGTTCATCGCGGTGGCCGCCGTGGCCGACTGGCGCGTCGACCAACCCGCCGAGCACAAGATCAAGAAAACGGCCGGCCAGCGGATGCCGGTGCTGAACTTCGTCGAGAATCCCGACATTCTCGCCACGGTCGCGGCGCTGCCCGACGCGCCGTACTGCGTCGGCTTCGCGGCCGAGAGCGGCGACCTCGACGTCCACGGCGAGGAAAAGCGCCGGCGCAAGCAGGTGCCGCTGCTGATCGGCAACCTCGGCCCGCTGACGTTCGGCCTCGACGACAACGAAGTCGTGCTGTTCGAGGCCAGCGGCACGACACGCCTGCCGCGCGCGCCGAAAGCCACGCTTGCGCACACGCTGATCGACGAGATCGCAAAGCGCCTGCCCGACACGCGCCTGATCTGATTCACGCAAGCCGCCGGGTCGCGACCCAAGCCGCGTCCCGGCGCACGTTTCAATTCCACGACTCCTGCCAGCAACCCGCCGCATGAAACTCGACCTCAAGATTCTCGACGCGCGCATGCGCGAGTACCTGCCGAACTACGCAACGCCGGGCAGCGCGGGCCTCGACCTGCGCGCCTGCCTCGACGCCCCCGTCACGCTGCAACCGGGCGAGACGACGCTGGTGCCGACCGGGCTCGCGATCCACGTCGCCGATGCCCGCTACGCGGCGCTGATCCTGCCGCGCTCGGGCCTCGGCCACAAGCACGGCATCGTGCTCGGCAATCTGGTCGGCCTGATCGACTCCGACTACCAGGGCCAACTGATGATCTCGACCTGGAATCGCGGGCAGACCGCGTTCACGCTCGATCCGTTCGAGCGCCTCGCCCAGCTCGTGATCGTGCCGGTGGTGCAGGCGAGCTTCAATGTCGTCGAGGAATTCGCGCAGAGCGAGCGCGGTGAAGGCGGCTTCGGCAGTACCGGCCGCGGCTGACACACGCCGGACGGCGCCCGCCGTTCGGGCCACCGAGGCAGCCGCACGGGGCGGCGATTAGTGTGTTTATTCCATTCGAATCGCGGACCGGCGGCGCGCTCCGAGCGCACGCGTGAATCGAACACTCAACGATCGGCCGCGCAAGAAACGGAAAACGGCGCGGGATGAATCCCGCGCCGTTCGGATCACGCGTCGCCGCGTGCGGACCGGGTCGCCGGACCCGATCGAATTACTCGACTTCGACTGTCTCTTCGCTCGGCTTCGGCGGCTCGGCCGAGTTGTCGAACGACAACTGCACGGTATCGTTCTCGTCGACGTCCACCGTCACGCGGCCGCCGCTGACCAGCTTGCCGAACAGCAGCTCGTCGGCCAGCGCGCGACGGATCGTGTCCTGGATCAGACGCTGCATCGGCCGCGCACCCATCAGCGGATCGAAGCCGTGCTTCGACAGGTACTTGCGAAGCGCGTCGGTGAACAGCGCATCCACCTTCTTCTCATGCAGCTGATCTTCCAGCTGGATCAGGAACTTGTCGACCACGCGCATGATGATTTCCTCATCGAGCGAGCGGAAGCTGATGGTCGAGTCGAGACGGTTGCGGAACTCCGGCGTGAACAGGCGCTTGATCTCGGCCATTTCGTCGCCGGTTTCGCGGCGCGTCGTGAAACCGATCGTGCCCTTCTGCATCGACTCGGCGCCCGCGTTCGTCGTCATGATGATGATGACGTTGCGGAAATCCGCCTTGCGGCCGTTGTTGTCGGTCAGCGTGCCGTGGTCCATCACCTGCAGCAGCACGTTGAAGATGTCCGGATGCGCCTTCTCGATTTCGTCGAGCAGCAGGACGCAGTGCGGCTTCTTCGTGACGGCCTCGGTCAGCAGGCCGCCCTGGTCGAAACCGACGTAGCCCGGCGGCGCGCCGATCAGCCGGCTCACCGCGTGGCGCTCCATGTATTCCGACATGTCGAAGCGGATCAGCTCGATGCCAAGCGTGAACGCGAGTTGGCGCGCCACTTCGGTCTTGCCGACGCCGGTCGGGCCGGAAAACAGGAACGCGCCGATCGGCTTGTCGAGCTTGCCGAGGCCCGCCCGCGCCATCTTGATCGAGGCAGCCAGCGCGTCGATCGCCGGATCCTGGCCGAACACCACGCTCTTCAGGTCGCGATCGAGCGTCTGCAGCTTGCTGCGATCGTCTTGCGAAACGCTTTGCGGCGGGACCCGCGCGATCTTCGAGATGATTTCCTCGATCTCGGCCTTGCCGATCGTCTTCTTCTGCTTCGACTTCGGCAGGATCCGCTGCGCGGCGCCGGCTTCGTCGATCACGTCGATCGCCTTGTCCGGCAGGTGCCGATCGGTAATGAAGCGCGACGACAGCTCGGCGGCCGCCGACAGCGCGCCCGACGAATACTTGACGCCGTGATGCTCCTCGAAGCGCGACTTGAGCCCGCGCAGGATCGCCACCGTCTGCTCGACGCTCGGCTCGTTCACGTCGACCTTCTGGAAGCGCCGCGACAGCGCCGCGTCCTTCTCGAAGATGCCGCGATATTCGGTGAAGGTGGTCGCGCCGATGCACTTCAGGTTGCCCGAAGACAGCGCCGGCTTGAGCAGGTTCGACGCGTCGAGCGTACCGCCCGAGGCGGCGCCCGCGCCGATCAGCGTATGGATTTCGTCGATGAAGAGGATCGCGTGCGGCCGCTCCTTCAGTTCCTTCAGCACGGTCTTCAGACGCTGCTCGAAGTCGCCGCGGTATTTCGTGCCCGCCAGCAGCGCGCCCATGTCGAGCGAGAACACCTGCGCGTTCGCGAGGATGTCCGGCACCTCGCCGCGCGTGATGCGCCATGCCAGGCCCTCGGCGATCGCGGTCTTGCCGACCCCGGCCTCGCCGACCAGCAGCGGGTTGTTCTTGCGGCGGCGGCAGAGCACCTGCACGACGCGCTCGACCTCGGTCTCGCGACCGATGAGCGGATCGATGCGGCCGTCCTTCGCTGCCTGGTTCAGGTTCTGCGTGAACTGCGCGAGCGGCGTTTCCTTCTGCGCATTCGCATCCTCGGACTCCGGCGTGCCTTCGCCCGCCTTCGCCGCGTCGGCGCTGCCTGTCTTCGCGATGCCGTGCGAAATGAAGTTCACGACGTCCAGGCGCGTCACGCCCTGCTGCTGCAGATAATAGACGGCGTGCGAATCCTTCTCGCCGAAGATCGCCACCAGCACGTTCGCACCGGTGACTTCCTTCTTGCCGTTCGACGTCGACTGGACGTGCATGATGGCGCGCTGGATCACGCGCTGGAAACCGAGCGTCGGCTGGGTGTCGACGTCGTCGGTACCGGGCACAGTCGGTGTGTTGTCGTGGATGAAATTGCGCAGGTTCTGGCGCAGGTCCTCGATGTTGGCCGCGCATGCACGCAACACTTCGGCCGCCGTCGGGTTGTCCAGCAGCGCAAGCAACAGGTGTTCGACCGTTATGAATTCGTGCCGCGCCTGGCGCGCTTCCATGAACGCCATGTGCAGGCTGACTTCCAATTCCTGGGCAATCATGCTTCCTCCATCACGCACTGCAGCGGATGCCCTGCCTGCCGCGCATGGGTAACGACTTGCTCAACTTTGGTCGACGCGATGTCCCGCGTATAGACCCCACATACCCCCCGTCCCTCGCGATGTACCTTCAGCATGATCTGCGTAGCGGTTTCGCGGTCTTTCTTGAAATACTCCTGCACCACCATCACGACGAATTCCATCGGGGTGAAATCGTCGTTGAGCAGCACCACCTTGTACATCGAAGGCGGCTTCAGCTTCTGCTCGCTGCGTTCCAGGACGGTGTTGTCCTGCTTGTCCGGGATGATCGCCATACACCCATTCTAAACAACTCGGACAGGCCCGCAATCCTGTCATTAACCAGCCTTGCGGCCGGCACCGTTCTGACTGCATGCTCACAGATCTGCGTGGTGTGCGCGACGTGAGATCCGGCTCGCGGCACCGGCCCCCCCGTCATGCATGCGACCACGGAACCGCTACCGTGACGCGACGCTCGGATCGAGTATCCCATATTCCCGGCAAGCTCGAAGGCCTGTCGTCCGAGTCTGGCATATGGGCCGATTATGGGGCTTTTCAAGTATTGCTGCTTGGCACGCGCATGACGCTGGAAAGCCGGATAAACCCTGAAAATGGGTTCTTTACAACGACCCTCAAACCGCCGACAAATTCCCCTTGACACTCAAATAAAGAGCGCCAACAATCAAGCTGGCACTTTTTTCTTTTTGTCTTTCTTGACGACGGAAAATGGGCCGAGGTGAGCTTGTGAGGGGGGAACGGCTGCATTTGCCGGTCGTTTAGCTTTTCGAGCGTGCTCGTGGTAACGACTGAGTGACAGGGGAAGTAGGTATGGCAACTGGTATCGTCAAGTGGTTCAATGACGCGAAGGGCTTCGGCTTCATTACGCCCGATGAAGGCGGCGAAGATCTGTTTGCACATTTCTCGGCCATCAACATGCAGGGTTTCAAGACCCTGAAGGAAGGCCAGAAGGTGAGCTTCGAGGTCGTCCAAGGCCCGAAGGGCAAGCAGGCTTCGAATATCCAGGCAGCCTGAACGCATTGGATTCTCGATAAAAACCCGGCTTCTAGCCGGGTTTTTTTTCGCCAGCCCCAAGCGGGCGGCCTCAGACAACCTTCAAGGTGCCCATCATGCCAAGATCCTCGTGTTCGAGGATGTGGCAGTGGAACATCCGCTCGCCGGCCTCGTGCTGGACCGTGGCGATCCGCACCGTCTCGCCCTTCCTGACGTTTACGGTGTCGCGCCACGCCCGGTAGGGCTCGGGCGTGCGTCGCCCGCGCAGTTCGCGCTCGACCACCTGGAACTGCGTGCCGTGCAGATGGAACGGGTGGTCCATGTCGGTGGTGTTCGTGATGCTCCACAGCTCGACGTCGCCGCGCCGGCTCGTCAACGTCGCGCGATGCGGCGACCAGGTCTGCCCGTTCACCATGAAACGCATGCCGGCCGGGCGCGTGCCCGGCGCCGAGGCCATCATCGCGTTCATGTCCATCGCCTCGCCGAACGTCACCGACTTGCGCGCCACCGGCTTGCCGAGCGGCGGCACCGCGCGCAGCACGGCCGGCACGGCGCGCGCCGGCGCCGGCGCGAAGCTCAGGTCCGCGAGTGGCAGCGGCGGATCGGGCGGCAACGACGAATCATCGTCATCGGACATTGCCATGGCCATCTTGCTGCGGTCGTAGGTGGCGGCGCGCAGCACGGCGCGCGAGGCGTGCCCGCCCGCGCGCACCAGCAGCTCGGCGCGCTCGCCCGGCGCGAGCAGCAGCGCCGTTACGCGGCGCGGCCGCTCGAACAGGCCGCCGTCGGTGCCGACCTGCTCGAAGGCGCGGCCGTCGTCGAACGACAGGTTCAGGAAGCGCGCGCTGCTGCCGTTCCAGACGCGCCAGCGCTCGTCGCCGGCCACCTCCAGATGCGGGCGGCGCGCGCCGTTGACGAGCGCGAACTGGCCTTCGCGGCCGTTCATCCAGTCCATCATGTCGTTCGGGGCGATCGTGCCGTCGGCGGCCAGCTTCAGGTCCGACACGAACAGCTGGCGCTCGGGCCAGCCGGCGAGCGGATCGTCAGCCGCGCGCACCACGATCGGCCCGGCCAGGCCGCGAAACACCTGCTCGGCCGTCATCATGTGCGGATGGGGGTGGTACCAGTAAGTGCCGGCGCTGCCCTCCGGCAACGTGAAGCGGTAGGTGCGCGACGCGCCGGGCTCGATCAGCGCGAGCGGGTTGCCGTCCTGGTCGGGCGGCACCGGCAGGCCATGCCAGTGAATCGTGGTCGGCTGCGGCAGATGATTGACGACGCGGATCTCGACGGCGTCGCCCTCGTGCAGCTCGATCAGCGGGCCGACGGCGGAACCCGTCACCGCCTCGCCGTAGAGCCACATGGTGGTGGGCGCGGCGCCGGGCAGCAGCTGCCGCGCGACCGGCTGCGCGACGAGCGTCGCGCGGAATTGCCCCGGTGTCGTGCTTTCGTTGGCGAGCACGCGCAGCGGCGCGAGCGGCGCGCCGGCGGGCAGCGCGTCGGCGGCTGCGAGTGTGCCGTCACCGGCCGCCGTGGCCGAAGCCGCCGGCGCCGCCTGCATGCCGTCCATGCCCGCCATGCCGCGCATCGGCGCCATGCCATGCGACGCATCCGCCGCCGGCGTCTTCGCGAGCGCGCCGCGCACGAATGCGAGCGAAGCCGCCGCACCGAGCGCGCGGCGGAGAAATTGCCTGCGTATCATCGATCGAGTCCCGTGTCAGAGAAGCAATGACGATACACCGGCGCGCACGCCGCGGCAGCGGCAAAGCGCGCAGTTTCGCGTCAGACCGCGAGCTTGCGGAACGTCTCGAGCACCGCCTCGCCGCGGAACGGCTTGACGATCCAGCCGCGCACGCCGGCCGCCTTGCCGCGCTCCTTCATCGCCGGGCTGCTTTCCGTGGTCAGCATCACGACGTTGACCGACGCATTGCCGAGTTCGCTGCGGATCTTCTCGACCATCGTCAGGCCGTCCATGTTCGGCATGTTCACGTCGCTGACCACCAGGCGGATGCCCGGGCTCGATTTCAGCTTCGCCAGGCCGTCCTTGCCGTCCACCGCCGTTTCCACCTCGAGCCCGTTCTTGCGCAGGAAACCCGCCACTTCGTCGCGTACCGTGCTCGAATCGTCCACTACCAGAATCTTTGCCATGTTCGTTGTCTTCCGTCTGTTGCTTAAAACCAGTCGAGCTCGCCCGCGTCGACCATCTCGCCGACCGCCTGCGCATGATCGTCGAACGACTCCGGCGACCATTGCAGGCTGAACACGAAACGCTGGTGCAGCGTGACGGTGCGGCCCGACTTGTCGTCGGTCACCCGATACTTGAAACACAGTTGCGGGTTCTCGGACCCGAACGAGATGTACTTGTGCTTGTGGTTCACGAGCAGCGGCACCTGCACCGAGCTCGAGGCCGGCACGCCGCCGCTGCCGAGGAAGCGATCCTTGAACGCGCCCCAGACCAGGTTCGTCAGCTCGCCGAGCACGCCGTTCAGGTCGCGGAAGTCCGGCGCCTTGTCGTCCGGGTGCATCGCCGCGACGAAGTCGAGCATCGGCTGCTCGTCGGTCTGCATCATCATGTAGCCGCGGCACCACGCGCTTTCCAGCGCGATCAGGCTGAACACCTCGCCGAAGATGATCTGGTCGCGCACGATGCACGGCGTTTCGCATTCGATCGTCATGCCGCGGAAGATCGTGGCGAGGCGCGCCTCGGTGATCTCCTCGATGCCGCGCACCAGCGCGTTCGGGTAGGCGAGGCTGAACAGATATTCGTCGACGGCGCGGCGCAGCGGCTCGAGATCGGGCAGCGCGTAGCTCGCGCAGGCCACGCGCTTGAGCGCTTCGGGCAGGCCTTCGTCGCCGCTGCCGTCGGGACGGCGCACGATGATCGGCAGTTCGGGGCGCAGCGCGTCGATCTGCGCGGCCACCGCGGCGGCCTCGTCGGCCGAACCGCCGTAGTCGAACGAGAGCAGCACCGCGCCGAGGTCGATGTTCGAGCGCAGCACCTTCAGCAGCCGGTTGCGACGCGCCTTGAGCCCGACCAGATTGTGCTCGTCGCAGAACCGGCGGATCGCATCGAGATGGGTCTCGCTGTCGTCGAGCACCAGCACCTTGCTGACGGGCGTATCGTGTGTCGTCATTCCTTCTCCTGCCGAGGGTTCGTTCGGTTCTTCCATCAAAACATTTCGAGCTCGCCCGCGCCCGAATCGACGTCGAGCGTCTCGGCCACGAAGTCGACGTGCGCGTTCGCGCAGACGCAGAGCGTCGCGCCCAGCCGCACCGAGCCGCCCACCATCAGGTCATACGCGGCCACGTGGTCGGGCTTCAGCTCGATCAGATGCGCGGCGCTCGCGCCGTTCAGGCCATACGGCGTCGACATCCCGAGATCGGGGAAATGCCCGACGAGCGCCTGGTTGATCGCGCCGCAGCAGAGGTTCGCGACTTCCATGAACGCCTCGCGCAGCGGCCGCCGCCCGGTCGCGCCGTCGCTGCCGATGTAACAGGCGCGCGTCGCCTCGTCGTCGCGGTAGTGCAGCAGCAGGAGCAGGCGAAAGCGCAGCGACGAGATGGTCAGCACGATCACCTCGACGCCGCGCGACACGTCCGGCGCCGCGCGCGGCGTGATCTCGCAGACGCCGTCGGTCGCGAGCCGCGCCCGCGCCGCGCCGAAGAAGATCCGCTCGAAGCTCTCGCGCGCGTTCGCGCCGATCACGATTCGCTCCGTTCGAGCCGGTCGCGCAGCTGCGTCGCCAGCAGGTCGACGTTGCCGAGCGAGGCGGTGATCATCTTGCCGCCCGCCTGGATGTCCTGGAACGTGGCGGTGGTCACGAGGTCGTTGCGGTTCAGGCTGTCCTGGTAGCTCTTGGAAAGCTCCTGCGAACGCGAGGCGAGCGAACGCACCTCGCTCGCCACGATCGAGAAGCCGCGCCCCGCCGTGCCGGCGCGCGCGGCCTCGATCGAGGCATTCAGCGAGACGATCAGCACGTGCGCGACGATCGACGAGAGCTCGTGATTCTTCGCGTGCATGTCCTGGTTCTGCGTCATCAGCGAGCTCATCTGCTCGTGCCAGCGCTCGAACGTGCCGGTCAGGCCGCGCAGCCGCGCCGACTCGGTGGCGATCCGCCCGGCCAGCGCACGCGCGGCGTCACGCTCGTCCTCGGCCTTCGCGAGCGACTCGCGCACCGCTGCGATCTGCGCGGCGGCGTCCTCTAGCGACTCGTTGAGCGACTGCTCGCGCGCGGCCGCCTGCTCCGCGTCCTCGACGCGGCGCGCCGCCCAGTCGGCTTCCGCCGCCGCCGCGCGCGCGCCGGCCGCGTCCTGCTCGGCCTCGAGCCGGCCCACTTCGGCCTGCGCGCGCGTCGCGCGCAGGTACATCACGCAGCCGAATCCGACGGCCGCGATCGCGACCACCACCAGTCCTGCTACCCAGATTCCACCCATCATCGTGTTACGCCCGATCGATCGCCTGGTCGTCGCGCGCCGCTTCGTCGGCGTTCGCGACCTCGATGCCGACGCTGTCGACGGCGTAGTTGTCCGGCAGGCTGACGATGGTCTGGAAGCGCCGGAACGCGGCGCCCTGACGATCGTCCGTGAAGCGCAGCGAGATGCTGCCGCCGGCGCGCACCACGAAGCTGCGCACCGCGTCCATGCCGACGCCGCGGCCCGACACGTCGGTGACGGCGCTGGCGGTCGAGAAGCCGGGGCGGAAGATCAGCGCGGCGACGGCATCGTCGTCGTTCGCCAGGGCCGCGTCGTCGAGCCAGCCGCGTTCGCCGGCGATCGAGCGGATCCGCGCCAGCGCGAGGCCGCGACCGTCGTCGCTGACGGTGATCTGCAGCATGCCGGCGTCGACGCCGACCTCGATGTCGATCGTGCCTTCGTCGGCCTTGCCCGAGGCGCGCCGCGCCTCGGGCGCTTCGATGCCGTGGTCGAGCGCGTTGCGCAGCAGGTGCATGAAGACGTCCTTGATCACCGTCGCCGCTTCGCTGCGCACGCGATAACCGTTGTCGTCGATGCGCACCACCGGTGCCGCCTTGCCGAGATCGGCGGCCAGCGCCGGCAGCGATTCGGTCACGCCGGCGATCATGCCGCCGAGCGTTTCGGTGCCGAGCAGGCGCAGCGTGTCGCGCACCGAATCGCGCATCGTCAGCCAGTTGTGCGGGTCCGACGGATCGGCCGAATCGAGCAGGCGCAGGCTTTCATGGATCCGCGCGCGCTCCACCACCAGATAGCGATCCGGCTCGGCGCCGGTGGCCGGGCCGCGACGGTTCAGGCTCACGTTGTTGATGGTCGCGTAATGATCGAGCGCCTCGCGCACGCGCGCCAGGTCGCTCATCAGCTCGTGCTGGTCCCACTCGCGCGCCGCGTCCGCGCTGCGCAGCTCGTCGTAGACCTGCTCGGCCTCGTGGACGATGTTGGTCAGATGCTGGAGGCTGTAGGTACGCGCGTTGCCCTTGATGGTGTGCATGTTGCGGAACAGCTCGGCGAGCGCGGAACTGTCGGCGCGCTCGTGCTGGCGGATGATGCGCTCGTTCTCGTGCAGGAAGCCGGTGGCGCTCTCGACGAAGTCGTGGAACTTGTCCTGGCTGACCGCGAGAATCTCGCCGATCATCTCCAGGCGGCGGCGCTGCTCGTTGGCCTGGGCCGACAGCGCGCGCAGTTCGGTCACGTCACGCACGCAGAGCATCAGGCGCACGATGGTGCCGGTCTCGTCGGTGATCGCCGACCACGACAGGTCGAGGCGCTTCTCGGCGCCGTTCGGCATGCGCTTGCCGATCTCGTTGACGAGCAGGTGCTGGTTGAACTCGAAGTTGATGCCGTCCTCGCCGAGGCACGCGTCGATCGCCGCCTCGATCTGCGCGAGGCCATCCGAACCGACGTCCGAATCGGCGAACACGAGTTGCATGGCCGGCCGGCCGGCGATGTCGCCGGTCTCGAAGATGCGCTCGAGAAACGCCGAGTACTCGCGATGCACGGTGCCGCCCGGCACGATCGTCAGGATGCCCTGCTGCATGTTCTGCAGCATCGCCTGGATGTCGGCGGTGCGCTGCTTGAGTTGCGCGGCGTTGCGCTGGATGGTCTCGATCATGCCGTTGAACGCGACGATCGAGCGGCCGATTTCGTCCATCCGGCCCACCGGCACGCGGCGCGTGAAGTCCTGGCTCGACGCGATCTCGCTCATCATCTCCTGCATCCGGCCGAGCGGGCGCACGATCTGGCGATAGAGCATCAGGCCGACGCCGATCAGCACCACGATCACGATGCCCGCGACGATCGCGATCGTCATCGTGGTGGTGGCCAGCATGCCGTTCAGCGTGGCGATCGCCTCGTCCTTCTGGCGGTTCTTCTCGATGCGCAGCGTCTCGATGATGCCTTCGAGCTCGTCGCGGTACTGGGCGACGTTGGCGAACAGGTAGGCCTGCGCCAGTTCGTTCTTGCCCTCCGACTTCATCTTTGCCGTGTCGTGGATCGCGTCGAAGTAGTTGGTGAGGCTGTCGCGCGCCTGCGAGATCAGCCCGGTCTGTGCCTGGCCCGTCGCCGAGCGGCTCTGCACGTCGAGCGCCGCGCGCAGCGACGCTTCCTTGGTATTCAGTTCCGTGAGCGCCTGCGACGCCATGTTCGCGTCGGGGGCGTAGACGAGCGTCATCATCGCGATCTGAACGTCCTTCAGGTCGGCGACGAGATCGGAAGAAGCGAGTGCGCTCGGTACGACGCCCTGCGTCACCTGACGAACGCTTGCCGCGCTGCGCTGCGCCTGATAGACGGCGTAGCCGCCGATCGCTGCGAGCGCAACGAACATCAGTGCGACAAGCAACGTAATGCGATGTCGGATGGTCATGTGAATCCCCGTAGCAGCCATGTGTGTGAGTCCGGCCCGCCCGTCCGCTCGACTTTGAAAATCGGACGAATCGCCGGGCGGGCGCATTATGGCTACCGCCATATGACTTGAAGATGACCCCCCGGGAATCGAGCACGAAATGAAGGGTTTCGCCGCCGTTTCGCGAACGAAGCCTCAAGTTTCGAAAATCACCGCCGTTAACCGACCGCCGAATGGCGGCTCGATCGCGCCCTTTTTCATCCCGCCCGCTACCCCTGTCGTCGCCCCCTGCTCGCCCGCCGCCGAAGTCCGCTATTTTTCACGATACGGAACGCTGCCGCGTGTCGTAAAAAATCATGATGCGGAGCACCAAAGGACGTTTTCGCGATGTCGCAACACGTTCCGCCATTCGAAACATCGCTCACAAACCATTGTTTTTAATAGTTAATTTTTGTTTCGAGCAGCCGCTCTACGCGCTCGATCAGCGCGCGCCGCCCACGTAGACTGGTTTCCATGGATCGACGCAACGCGAGGGCCGCGATCCGCTGGCCCCCTCGCCCGCTATCGGCGCGGACGTCGACGAGCCGGTTCCCGCCGCGCGGCGGGAACGCATCGATTTCTTTCTTGAATGATGGACGGAGGCTGAAATGAAGGGATTTCGCTATGGATCGGACCAGGGGTCGTTCTACATCCTGCCGGGCAACGAAGGCTGGGAGGCGACGTTCGGCAATGAATCGCTGGGCGAGTTCAAGAGCCCGGAGCACGCGGTCGATCATCTCGCGCGCGGTGCGCACTGCGAGGCGCTCGACGAGGTCGACACGTCGACGCTCGAGATTCCCGGGCAGATCGACGATTGGGAAATCGTTCATGTGTAAACGGCGAACGGCGGGCGCGTGCCTCGTCACACGCGTCCGCCGTTCGCCGCCGCCGCGCGATCCTCGCGCGGACGGCTGCGCGGCGCGCGCGGTGTAGCTCACCGCGCGCGCCGCTCTGGTTTCGGTGCCTCGCTAGCGCCGCCGCGCGCTCGCGCGCCGGACCCCGGCCTCGGCACCGCCCGCGCGGCTTACGCCAGCGCGTCGATCACGCCATTGAGCGTCGCGCTCGGGCGCATCGCCTGGCTCGTCAGTGCGGCGTCCGGACGGTAGTAGCCGCCGATGTCGACCGGCTTGCCCTGCGCCGCACCGAGTTCCTCGACGATGCGGGCCTCGTTTTCCGCCAGCGTTTTCGCGACACCGGCGAACTGCGCGGCCAGCTCCGCGTCCTCGGTCTGCGCGGCCAGCGCCTGCGCCCAGAACAGGCTCAGGTAGAAGTGGCTGCCGCGGTTGTCGATGCCGCCCACCTTGCGTGCCGGCGAGCGGTTCTCGTCGAGGAACTTGCCGGTGGCCTGGTCGAGCGTCTTCGCGAGCACCAGCGCCTTCGGGTTGTGGTACGCGTTGCCGAGGTGCTCGAGCGAGGCGGCCAGCGCGAGGAATTCGCCGAGCGAATCCCAGCGCAGGAAGCCTTCCTCGTTGAACTGCTGGACGTGCTTCGGCGCCGAACCGCCCGCGCCGGTTTCGAACATGCCGCCACCGGCCATCAGCGGCACGATCGACAGCATCTTCGCGCTGGTGCCCAGTTCCATGATCGGGAACAGGTCGGTCAGGTAGTCGCGCAGCACGTTGCCGGTCACCGAGATCGTGTCCTTGCCGGCGCGGATGCGCTCGAGCGAGAAACGCGTCGCCTCGACGGGCGGCAGGATGCGGATATCGAGGCCGCTCGTGTCGTGATCCTTCAGGTACTGCTCGACCTTCTTGATGATCTGCGCGTCGTGAGCGCGCGCGGCGTCGAGCCAGAACACGGCCGGCGTGTTCGAGGCGCGCGCGCGGTTCACGGCCAGCTTGACCCAGTCCTGCACCGGCGCGTCCTTGGTCTGGCACATGCGCCAGATGTCACCCGACTTCACCGGCTGCTCGAGCAGCACGTTGCCGGCTTCGTCGGTCACGCTCACCACGCCGTCGGCGGTGATCTGGAACGTCTTGTCGTGCGAACCGTATTCCTCGGCCGCCTGCGCCATCAGGCCGACGTTCGGCACGCTGCCCATGGTGACCGGATCGAACGCGCCATGCTGCTTGCAGTCGTCGATCACGGCCTGGTAGACGCCCGCGTAGCAGCGGTCCGGAATCACGGCCTTGGCGTCGTGCAGCTTGCCGTCCGCGCCCCACATGCCGCCCGAATCGCGGATCATGGCCGGCATCGAGGCGTCGACGATCACGTCGCTCGGCACGTGCAGGTTCGTGATGCCCTTGTCCGAATTGACCATCGCGAGGTGCGGGCGCTTTTCGTACTGGGCCTTGATGTCGGCTTCGATCTCGGCGCGCGTTTCGGCCGGCACGTCCTTCAGGCGCGCGTACAGGTCGCCGATGCCGTTGTTCGGGTTGAAGCCGATCTTGACGAGCGTCTCGGCGTGCTTGGTCAGCACGTCCTCGTAGAACACCGACACGAACTGGCCGAACAGGATCGGATCGGAGACCTTCATCATGGTCGCCTTCAGGTGGACCGAGAACAGCACGTCCTTGGCCTTCGCGTCGGCGATCTGCGCTTCGATGAAGCTGCGCAGCGCGGTGCGGCTCATCACCGAGGCGTCGATGATTTCGCCGGCCTTGACCGCGGTCTTTTCCTTCAGCACCTTCTTGGTGCCGTCGGCCGTGGTCAGCTCGATCCTGACGCTGCCGGCCGCGCCGATCAGCGCCGACTTCTCGCTGCCGTAGAAGTCGCCGTCGCTCATGTGCGCGACGTGCGACTTCGAATCGGCGGTCCAGGCGCCCATCTTGTGCGGGTGCTTGCGGGCGTAGCTCTTGACCGACAGCGGCGCGCGGCGGTCCGAGTTGCCTTCGCGCAGCACCGGGTTCACGGCGCTGCCCTTGATCTTGTCGTAACGGGCCCTGGCGTCCTTCTCGGCGTCGCTGGTCGCTTCGTCGGGATAGTTCGGCAGCTTGTAGCCCTGCGCCTGCAGTTCGGCGATCGCGGCCTTCAGCTGCGGCACCGAGGCGCTGATGTTCGGCAGCTTGATGATGTTCGCCTCGGGGCGCAGCGTCAGCTGGCCGAGCTCGGCGAGATCGTCGCTGATCTTCTGCTCGGGCGTGAGCGCCTCGGGGAACGCGGCGATGATGCGGCCGGCCAGCGAGATGTCGCGGGTTTCGACGGCCACGCCCGACGAGCGGGTGAAGGCCTTGACGATCGGCAGCAGCGAATAGGTCGCCAGCGCCGGAGCTTCGTCGGTGAGGGTGTAGATGATCTTGGACGAGGTGGACATGGTTGATGCGTTGCTACGAGAAAATTGACAGAAGATCGCTGACAGCGAACCCAACGGGCCGCGATCGAACCGACCGAGAAGAAGCGCCGACCAACCTCAGTGCTCACCCCGGCGGCATCGGCCTGGCGCCGGGGTGGCCGGAACGGATCCGGCACTACCGCATCGTGCCTACATGTTCTCGATCAGCACGTTGCCGAAACCCGAGCACGACACCTGCGTCGCGCCCTCCATCAGCCGCGCGAAGTCATACGTCACGCGCTTCTGCTGGATCGACTTCTCCATCGACGAGATGATCAGGTCGGCCGCCTCGGTCCAGCCGAGGTGGCGCAGCATCATCTCCGCAGACAGGATTTCCGAGCCGGGGTTCACGTAATCCTTGCCCGCGTACTTCGGCGCCGTGCCGTGGGTCGCCTCGAACATCGCGACCGAATCGGACTGGTTGGCGCCCGGCGCGATGCCGATCCCGCCGACCTGCGCGGCGAGCGCATCGGAAAGATAGTCGCCGTTCAGGTTCAGCGTGGCGATCACGTCGTATTCTGCCGGGCGCAGCAGGATCTGCTGCATGAAAGCATCGGCGATCGCGTCCTTGATGACGATCTCGCCGCCCGTCTTCGGATTCTTCAAGCGCATCCACGGGCCGCCGTCGATCAACTCGGCGCCGAATTCCTTCTGCGCGAGCGCGTAGCCGTAATCACGGAACGCGCCCTCGGTGTACTTCATGATGTTGCCCTTGTGGACCAGCGTCACCGACTTGCGCTCGTGGTCGAGCGCGTACTGGATCGCCTTGCGCACCAGGCGCTCGGTGCCCTCGCGCGACACCGGCTTGACGCCGAGCGCCGAGCTGTCGGGGAAGCGGATCGACTTCACGCCCATCTCCTCCTGCAGGAAACGGATCACCTTCTTCGCCTGCTCGGAGCCGGCCGGCCACTCGATGCCGGCATAGATGTCTTCCGAGTTCTCGCGGAAGATCACCATGTCGGTCTTCTCCGGCGCACGCACCGGCGAGGGCACGCCCTTGAAATAGCGCACCGGGCGCAGGCAGACGTAGAGGTCGAGCTCCTGGCGCAGCGTCACGTTCAGCGAACGGCGCCCGCCGCCGACCGGCGTGGTCAGCGGCCCCTTGATCGAGACCACGTACTCCTTCACGGCCTGCAGCGTCTCCTCGGGCAGCCAGACATCGTCGCCGTAGATCCGCGTCGCCTTCTCGCCGGCGTAGATCTCCATCCAGTGGATCCGGCGGCGGCCGCCGTAGGCCTTCTCGACCGCGGCGTTCACGACTTTCAGCATCACCGGCGTGATGTCGGCACCCGAGCCGTCACCCTCGATGTACGGGATGATCGGCTGGTCCGACACGTTGAGCGAAAAGTCCTCGTTGACGGTGATCTTGTCACCGCCGTCCGGCACGACGATGTGCTGATACGGCATGGTCGACTCCAGTGATATGGCTGGGCTGATTGGAAAGCGGGTTGTTTGCCTGGCTGATGCACAGAAACGTTGCCGCTATTCTAGCGCCCGGACCGGCCGTGCCGCCGCGAAGCCGCCGCCCGTCACCAAGTCTTATATAAGACAAAAGACCTGCCGTTCCGTATTATGCATTAAGATTCCGCCATTTGCCATACGACGCGGCGCGAGCCGCGCAGCCCGCCCGATGCCCCTCCTCGCCCTCAACAAGCCGTTCGGCACGATCTGCCAGTTCTCGCCGCACGAAACCCGGCCGTCGCTCGGCGACTGGGTGCGCACCCCGGGCGTCTATCCGGCCGGCAGGCTCGATGCGGACAGCGAGGGCCTGCTGCTGCTGACCGACGACGGCGCGCTGCAGGCGCGCATCGCCGAGCCGCGCCACAAGCTCGTCAAGCGCTACTGGGCGCAGGTCGAGGGCGCGCCCGACGCGGCCGCGCTGAAGGCGCTCGCGCGCGGCGTCGATCTCGGCGATTACGTCACGCGCCCGTGCCACGCGTCGTTCGTCGAGCCGCCCGCCGCGCTGTGGCCGCGCACACCGCCGGTGCGCTTTCGCGCGGCGATCCCGACCACCTGGATCGAACTCGCGATCAGTGAAGGCAAGAACCGCCAGGTGCGCCGGATGACGGCCGCGGTCGGTTTCCCGACGCTGCGGCTGGTGCGGGTCGGCGTCGGCGCGCTCGACCTGTTCGCGCTCGGCCTCGCGCCCGGCGAGACCGTCGAACTGCCGCCGCGCGCGCCCTGGGAAGGTTTTGCGCCGGTCGAATGAAAGTTTCGTGACTCGCGTCAACCAATCCTCCCGACCGTCCGTTATTTCACGCAGATGCCGACCGAAGCTATCCGGCATTGGCGCCAAGCCGCGAAACCCGCGTCGTCCGCGACGCACGAATCGCAGCCGCGTGTCCGCAGCGCCAAGGAATTTTTTTTCTTGCCGCGTCTGTCAACCGAAAGGTGGATGGCCTCGTTAGACGAACTGACTCCTATGCCGGGTCATTTGGTTAATTAACTAAAGCTGAGGAAACACAAGATGAACAAACTGATCGCCGCTCTGGTCGCTGGCCTGTTCGCAACGGCTGCATTCGCACAAGCTTCGGCACCGGCTGCCGCTCCGGAAGCCGCTTCGGCACCGGCGAAGAAGGCAACGCACAAGAAGCACGCAACGAAGAAGCACGCAAAGAAGAAGGCCGCTGCCAGCGACGCAGCAGCACCGGCAGCTGCTTCGAACTAAGTAAGCAGGCCGTAAGCAGCGCAGGGAGCCCGTAGTCCGGTTCCCGCGCCGTTGAAGGGCAGATCACCGCGAGGCGATCTGCCTTTTCTTTTTGCACCGTCACCCTGCCGTCATGCCATTGCTGCACCGGAGCGCGCGCATCGCGTACCATGCAGCCCTCGATTACCCGATCAGGAGCCTCGTCGTGCGACTCTCCCCGCGCCCCATGCTCGCCCGCCTCGTGCGGACCGCCGTGTTCCCCGTCGCGCTCGCGCTTGCCGCGGGCGGCATCGCGCCCGCCGTCGCGCAGTCGAACGGCATCCCGCCGGGTGCCAAGCAGCCGAGCGAGTTCCCGCGCACCAAGCTGCGCGTGGGCATGTACGTGATCGACGCGGCGATCGCCGCCAACGACGCGGACCGCGAGCAGGGACTCATGTACCGCAGCCAGCTCGCCCCGAACGAAGGGATGCTGTTCGCGTTCGGCGAGAACGCCGTGCATTGCTTCTGGATGAAGAACACGCTGATCCCGCTGTCGATCGCGTTCATGCGCGCCGACGGCACGATCACCGACATCGACGAAATGCGCGCCGAGACCACCGACAATCATTGCCCGCGCAACAATGGCGTCTATGCGCTCGAAATGAGCAAGGGCTGGTTCGACGCGAAGGGAATCAAGCCCGGCATGAAGATCGACGGGCTGCCGGCGCCGCAATAAGGCTCGACCAAGGCGCGACGCGACGGGGCACCGGGCCGGCGGGATTGCCGGCAGGTGCAACCTCGCGCCAGCCGCGCAGGCGCCGCCGCACGATTCCCGCCGCCGGCCGTGATCCAGCGCTAATTGTATACAGTGCGCGGCCGGCCGGGCCGGCCGGGACGGTGCCAGCGTCGCGCATCGCGGCCACCCGCGAGGGTTTGCGGCCCGCCCCCAGGCGCTGCCGAGCCGCCTCCCGAGCCTTGCCGGCTGAATCGGCGCGGCCGCCCCCACCCCGCCGCCCGCCGCCCGAACGCCCCTGCCGCGCCACCGGTTGATTCGCCGCCCGGCGCCCCCACCTGCAAAAGCAACCTGTACAGGCTATGCTTGAAATCTCGAAAATGCAGTAGCGGACCGGTCATGTCGGCCGGTTCGATTCGTTCAGGAACCACAGGAGGTTCACGTGCCCCGCAAAACCCCCATCGAGCGCTATAGAAATATCGGGATCAGCGCTCACATCGACGCCGGCAAGACCACGACGACCGAGCGCATCCTGTTCTACACCGGCGTGAGCCACAAGATCGGCGAAGTGCATGACGGTGCGGCCACGATGGACTGGATGGAGCAGGAGCAGGAGCGCGGCATCACGATCACGTCGGCCGCGACGACCGCGTTCTGGAAAGGCATGGCCGGTAACTATCCGGAGCATCGGATCAACATCATCGACACCCCCGGGCACGTCGACTTCACGATCGAGGTGGAACGCTCGATGCGCGTGCTCGACGGCGCCTGCATGGTGTACGACTCGGTGGGCGGCGTGCAGCCGCAGTCCGAGACGGTCTGGCGCCAGGCCAACAAGTACAAGGTGCCGCGCATCGCGTTCGTCAACAAGATGGACCGCATCGGCGCGGACTTCTTCCGCGTGCAGAAGCAGATCGGCGACCGCCTGAAGGGCGTGGCCGTGCCGATCCAGATCCCGATCGGCGCGGAGGATCATTTCCAGGGCGTGGTCGATCTCGTCAAGATGAAGGCGATCCTCTGGGACGACGAAAGCCAGGGCGTGAAGTTCAGCTATGAAGAGATCCCGGCAAACCTCGTCGAGCTCGCGCACGAGTGGCGCGAGAAGATGGTGGAAGCGGCCGCGGAATCGAGCGAGGAGCTGCTCGACAAGTACCTGACCGACCACGCCTCGCTGACCGAGGACGAGATCAAGGCGGCGCTGCGCCAGCGCACCATCGCCAACGAGATCGTGCCGATGCTGTGCGGCAGCGCGTTCAAGAACAAGGGCGTGCAGGCGATGCTCGACGCCGTGATCGACTACCTGCCGTCGCCCGTCGACGTGCCGGCGATCCTTGGCCACGACTACCAGGACCCGGAAAAGCAGGCCGAGCGCCATCCGAGCGACGAAGAGCCGTTCTCGGCGCTCGCGTTCAAGATCATGACCGACCCGTTCGTCGGCCAGCTGATCTTCTTCCGCGTCTATTCGGGCGTGGTGGAATCGGGCGACACGCTGCTCAACGCGACCAAGGACAAGAAGGAGCGCCTCGGCCGGATCCTGCAGATGCACGCCAACGAGCGCAAGGAAATCAAGGAGGTGCGCGCGGGCGACATCGCCGCGGCGGTCGGCCTCAAGGACGCCACCACCGGCGACACGCTGTGCGCGGTCAACGCGCCGATCATCCTCGAGCGCATGGAGTTTCCGGAGCCGGTGATCTCGCAGGCCGTCGAGCCGAAGACCAAGGCCGACCAGGAGAAGATGGGCCTGGCGCTGAACCGTCTCGCGCAGGAAGACCCGTCGTTCCGCGTGCAGACCGACGAGGAATCGGGCCAGACGATCATCTCCGGGATGGGCGAGCTGCACCTCGAGATCCTGGTCGACCGCATGAAGCGCGAGTTCGGCGTGGAGGCCACGGTCGGCAAGCCGCAGGTGGCGTACCGCGAGACCATCCGCACCACGGCCAAGGACGTCGAGGGCAAGTTCGTCAAGCAGTCCGGCGGGCGCGGCCAGTACGGCCACGCGGTCGTCACGCTGGAGCCGAACCCGGGCAAGGGCTACGAGTTCCTCGACGAGATCAAGGGCGGCGTGATTCCGCGCGAGTACATCCCGGCCGTCGACAAGGGCATCCAGGACACGCTCAAGAGCGGCGTGCTGGCCGGCTACCCGATCGTCGACGTGAAGGTCCACCTGACGTTCGGCTCGTACCACGACGTCGATTCGAACGAAAACGCGTTCCGGATGGCCGGCTCGATGGCGTTCAAGGAAGCGATGCGCCGCGCCAAGCCGGTGCTGCTCGAACCGATGATGGCGGTGGAAGTCGAGACGCCCGAGGACTTCATGGGCAACGTGATGGGCGACCTGTCGAGCCGGCGCGGCATCGTGCAGGGCATGGACGACATCGCCGGCGGCGGCGGCAAGGTGGTGCGCGCCGAGGTGCCGCTCTCGGAGATGTTCGGCTACTCGACCTCGCTGCGCTCGGCCACGCAGGGCCGCGCGACCTACACGATGGAGTTCAAGCACTACGCGGAAACGCCGGCCAACGTGTCGGAAGCGGTGATCAGCGCGAAGGGGCGCTGAAACCGGTGAGCGGGCGCGCCTCGTTGCGATGAGGCGCGCCTGACGGAAAGCCCGTCCGGAGTTCGCTCCAGGCGGGCTTTTTCATGGCGCGGAGAATCGCGCGTCGATGCCCGCGCAAGCCTGCGCCGCGGCCGCTCCCGGCGCGGCGCCTCAGTGCGACGGGGGCGGGCGGGAGGCGCCGCCGTCCGCCTCGTGCTCGACTGCGGCATCGCTTCCATGCCCTCCGGATTCGTCGCTTGTCCGGGCCTCGGCCCGCGCTTCGCGGGCCTGCCGACGCATCGCGCGCAGCGCCACCACGGCGGCCGCGATGCCGGCCGCCGCGCCCACGCCGAGCGACCAGCGCGGCCCGAAGCGGTCCGCCACCCAACCGACGATCGGCGCGCCGATGGGGGTGCCGCCCATCACGATCGCCACGCGCAGCGCCGTCACGCGGCCGCGCATGCCCGGCTCGGTGGACAGCTGCATCAGGCTGTTCGACGAATTGGTGATGGTCAGCGCGGCGACGCCGACCACCACCAGCATCGCGCCGAAGATCCAGAAGCCCGGCGCGAGGGCCGCGCAGGCGCAGCCGATGCCGAACACCACGCAGCCGCCAAGCAGCGTGCGCAGCGTGGGCCGGTCGCGGCCGGCGGCCACCAGCGCGCCCGCGATGGTGCCGATCGCCATGATCGACGACAGCAGCCCGAAGCCGCTCGCGCCGGCATGGAACACGTCGACGGCCATCGTCGCGATGTAGATCTGGAAGTTGAGCCCGAAGGTGCCGATCAGGAACAGCATCGCGAGGATCGCGAGCAGGTCGGGCCGGCCGCGCACGTAGCGCACGCCGGCCGCGAGGCCGCCCTGCGCGCGCCGCGAACGCGCGCCCGGATGCTGCTCGGAGACGCGCAGCCGCGACAGCGACACCAGCACCGCGCCGAACGACAGGCCGTTCGCAACGAACGCCCAGCCGGTGCCGATCGACGAGATCACGAGCCCCGCCACGCCGGGGCCGATCATGCGCGCCGCGTTGAACACGGTGGAATTGAGCGCGACCGCGTTGGCGAGGTCGGCGTCGCCGACCAGCGAGGTGACGAAGGTCTGCCGCACCGGCGCGTCGAACGCGGCCACGCTGCCGAACAGCAGCGCGAACAGGTACACGTGCCACAGCCGCGCCACGCCGGCCACCACGATCACGCCGAGCCCGAACGCGAGCACGCCCATCAGCGCCTGCGTCGCGCGCAGCAGCTTGCGCTGGTCGAAATGGTCGGCCGCATAGCCGGTCCACGGCAGCAGCAGCATCTGCGGCGCGTATTGCAGCGCCATCACGATGCCGACCGCCGAAGCGTCGTGGCGCGTCAGCTGGGTAAGCACGAGCCAACTCTGCGCGGTGCGCTGCACCCAGGTGCCGACGTTCGAGACGAGCGCGCCGGCGGCCCAGAGCCGATAGTTCGGATTGCGTAGCGAACGGAACGAGCGGGCCAGGTTCATTCGCGTTCTCCACGGCAACGGCGACTCGGGTCATCGCGGAGACGCGCGCCGGCCGGCGCGTTCGGCGCAACGACCGGCATCGAAGCGGCATGCGCGCGCATGGCTCAGAACTCCGCGAGCCGCTGCAGCAGCGCGACGGCCGCCGCCAGCTCGCGCCGCTCGCGCGCCGACAGCTGCGCGTCGAGTGCGCGGCCGAGCCAGTCCTCGCGCGCCGCGCGGCTCGCCTGCAGGCGCTCGCGAAACGCGTCGGCAAGCGCCATCAGCGTCTGCCGGCCGTCGGCCGGATCGGGCGTGCCGACCACGGCGCCCTGCGCCTCGAGCGCGGCGACGGTGGCGCGCATCGACTGCGGACGCACGCTTTCGGCGCGCGCGAGCGCCGACACGGTGGCCGGCCCGTCGCGTTCGAGCCGCAGCAGCACCGAACGCTGCGAGGACGTGAAATCGCCGCTGCGCGCCTGCTCGCGCAGACGCCGCATCAGCTTGCCGAGCGCGATCCGCAGCTCGCCGGCCAGCTCGGCGTCGCCGGAGGAAGCGGTGGGGTCGAAGGAATTGGGGATTTCAACCATTCGCGCACGTTATCAATTTTACAGGAAAACTGCACAGTTAAACTGCATAATCGGTTTCGCGTGCGCGGCTCGTCCGGCCATACCGCCGGAATTTTGCTCGTGTCAGAATCCCCGAATCCGCCGATCCCGGCGACCGATCCGACGCCACGCCATGCCCGTCTCGCCTCGCCGCCAGCTGTTCACGCTCTACGCCTCGCTCCTCGGCGCAAACCTCGCCGCCTGGATCTGGGCGCTCGTCGCGCTGCGCGACCATCCGCTGCTGCTCGGCACCGCCGCGCTCGCCTATGGCTTCGGCCTGCGCCACGCGGTGGACGCCGACCACATCGCCGCGATCGACACGGTCACGCGCAAGCTGATGCAGGAAGGCAAGCGGCCGTTCTCGGTCGGTCTGTTCTTCTCGCTCGGCCACTCGACGATCGTGATCGTCGCCACGCTCGGCATCGCGATCTCCGCGCTCGCACTGCGCACGCGCTTCGACGGCTTCAAGGCGGTGGGCGGCACGATCGGCACGGCGGTGTCGGCGAGCTTCCTGCTCGTGCTCGCGATCGTCAATCTCGTGATCCTGCGCGACATCTGGCGCCGCTACCGGCGCGCGCGCGCGACCGCCGCGCATCCCGACGCACCGGCCGCCGATCACGATCACGCGGGCCACCGTCACGCGGCGGGCGGCCTGCTCACGCGCCTGCTGCGCCCGCTGTTCCGGCTCGTCACGAAGAGCGCGCACATGTATCCGGTGGGCCTGCTGTTCGGGCTCGGCTTCGACACGGCCACCGAGATCGGGCTGCTCGCGATCGCCGCCGCGCAGGCCAACCAGGGGCTGCCGCTGCACGCGGTGCTGGTGTTCCCGGCGCTGTTCACGGCCGGCATGACGCTGATCGATTCGACCGACAACGTGCTGATGGTCCACGCCTACGGCTGGGCGATGGACGACCCGCGGCGCAAGCTCGCCTACAACCTCAGCATCACCTTCGTCTCGGCCGCGGTCGCGCTCGTGATCGGCGGCGTCGAGGCGCTCGGCCTCGTCGCCGACCGGCTCGGGCTGGCCGGCGGCGGCTGGGACCTGATCGCCGCGATCAACGATCGCTTCGGCATGATCGGCTATGCGATCGTCGGGCTGTTCCTCGCCTGCTGGGTCGGCTCGATCCTGTTCCATCGCTGGCGCCGCGCCAGCTCGCAGCTCGTCTGAACGGCGCGGGCCGTCCCCAACCGCCTACAGCATTTCCAGCGGCTGCTTCTCGCGCGGCGGGCGAAACGCCACGTCGAGCCGGGCCAGCGCCGCGTCGTCGATCACCAGGTCGAGCGCCGCGCGGTTCGCGCGCACGTGCTCGACGCTGCCCGCCTTCGGAATCGCGATCATGTCGTCACGGCGCAGCACCCAGGCCAGCGCGACCTGCTCGGGCGTGGCGTCGCGCTCGCGCGCGATCTCGTCGAGCACGGTGCCTTTGGGCAGGCGCAGGTGGTCGATCGGGCTGTACGCCATCGCCGGTATGTGCCGCGTGGCCTGCCACGGCAGCAGGTCGAATTCCGGCCCGCGCCGCGCGAGGTTGTAGAGGATCTGGTTGGTCGCGCAGCCGGCACCGCCCGCGGCGACCAGCTCCTCCATGTCGTCGGTGTCGAAGTTGCTGACGCCCCAATGGCGGATCTTGCCGGCCGCGCGCAGGCTCTCGAACGCTTCCAGCGTCTCGTCGAGCGGCACGCCGCCGCGCCAGTGCAGCAGGTAGAGATCCAGCCGGTCGGTGCCGAGCCGCCTCAGGCTCGCCTCGCACGAGGCAATCATGTGACGGCGGTCGGCATGGTGCGGATAGACCTTGCTGACCAGGAACAGCCCGTCGCGCAGACCGTGGATCGCCTCGCCGACGAGTTCCTCGGTGGCGCCGTCGCCGTACATCTCGGCCGTGTCGATCAGCGTCAGTCCCGCCTCGATGCCGGCCCGCAGCGCGGCGATCTCGGCGGCACGGCGCGCGGGCCGCTCGCCCATCTCCCAGGTGCCCTGCCCGAGCTTCGCCACCCGCTCGCCGTCGGGCAGCGCAATCATGTCGATCGTGTTCGCCATCTCGTCCTCGCCAGTAGTCCGGCACCATGCCGGACTGCCAGTGTAGCGAGTCGCGCGCGGCGCCGCGTCCGGCGCGCCGGCATACGGACTATCACCGAGGCGGGCCGGCCGGCCGCAACCACGGCGCGCGAATGTCATAAAATGACCCCACCCTGTTTCACGCCCCCCTCATGAAGCCACCGACGGAAGACCGCTGGCACGATCTGCGCCCGGACCCGGACAACGACACGCCGCTGTACCTGCAACTCGCGCGCAAGCTCGGCGAAGCGATCCACGAGAACCGCTGGACGGCCGGCGAGGCGCTGCCGTCCGAGCGCGTGCTGTCGGAGGCGCTCGGCGTGTCGCGGATCACCGCGCGCAAGGCGATCGCGCTGCTGGTCGAGCAAGGATTGATCCGCCGCACCCACGGCGCCGGCAATTTCATCCAGCCGCGCTACGAGGATCCGCTCTCGCGGCTGTCGAGCTTCAGCGAGATGCTGCGCCGCCGCGGTTTCACGCCGAGCTCGCGCTGGATCGCGCGCAGCGTGCAGCCCGCCAATCGCGACGAGGTGATCCAGCTGGGGCTCTCGCCCGCCGCGTCGGTCACGCGGCTCAAGCGGCTGCGGCTCGCCGACGACATCGTGATGGCGGTCGAGAACTCGACGTTCCCGGCCACGCTGATCCCCGATCCGGCCTCGATCGGCGATTCGCTCTACAGCTGGCTGGAACAGCGCGGCACGCCGATCGTGCGCGCGCTGCAGCATTTCCGCGCCGTCAACGCGAGCGAGGAAATCGCCCAGCAGATGGGCATCGCGCCGCACGACGCGCTGCTGCTGATCACGCGGATCGGCTACACCACCGACCAGCGCGCGATCGAGCTGACGGACACCTACTGCCGCAACGACTACTACGACTTCGTCGTCGAGTTGCGCAAGTAGCCTTGGGCGCGCGCGGCGGCGGGGCCGCCGCCGGTTCCATGATCGCGGCGGGCCGGGCGCCGCGCCTCACGCCCCAAGCCCGTCCGATCCATCAGATGGATCGAACCCGCCGCCCTCAGGCGAGCCAGCGCGGCGCATCGGTGCCCGGCGGCACGGGCGGACGCGCGAAGCGCGGCGGCGTCAGCGACAGCCGCTCGGCGGGCCGCACGCCGTGGACCACGCCGAACGGCGACACCAGCGGCGGGGCGAGGCAGTCGCGCACCGCCTCGAGCGGCCAGTCCGGCACCTCGCGGCCCGCGTCGAGCGTGCCGAACGATTGCAACCAGCGCCCGGTCTGCGCGAGCGAGACGCGCACGCGCCAGCTGCCGCCCTCGCGCGCGCGCCGCGCCAGCGCCGCCATCGCGCCGAACGCGGCCAGATAGCCGGTGGCGTGATCGAGCGCCTGACACGGCAGATGCACGGGGCCGGCCGCGCCGGTCGCCTGCTGCTCGCGCCAGGCGATGCCGCTCGCCGACTGCACGAGGCTGTCGAAGCCGCGCCGCATCGCCCACGGCCCCTCGTATCCATAGGCGCAGACCGACACGCAGACGATGCCGGGATGGCGCGCCGCCAGCGCCTCGTCGCCGAAGCCGCGCGCGGCCAGCGAGCCGGGCCGGTACGACTGCAGGAACACATCGGCGCCGGCCGCGAGCGCGTCGAGCGCCGCGCGGCCCGCCGCGTCGCGCAGGTCGAGCTGCGCGGAGCGCTTGCCGCGCCCGTTGTCGATCACGAGCGCCGCGATGTTCGGCAGGTGCGGGCCGTTGACGAGCAGCACGTCGGCGCCATGCTGCGCGAGCGTGCGCCCCGCCACCGGGCCGGCGATGATGCGCGTGAGATCGAGCACGCGCACCCCGGCGAGCGGCATGTGGGGCGAGCCGGCGCCGATCGCGCGCGGCGGCGCGTCGCCGATGCGCTCGATCTCGAACAGCGGCTGGCGTTCGAGCGCGCGTGCCGCGTCGAGCGCCGCCCATTCCTCCGGACTGCGAATCAAGGCGGCGCACAGCCCCGCCTCGGCCAGCGTCGCGTCGAGTTCCGCGCCGTCGCGTTCGAGGATCGCGGCGGCGATCGCTTCGCGCGTATCGGCGCAGCCAAGCACCTTGACGATGCCCTGCCGGTGATGCGCGAAGTTCGCATGCAGCTGGATCCAGCGGCCGTCGCGCGTCGCGTGGAAACCGGTGACGGGGTCGCGCGGGTCGGGCGGCGGCGCGTCGTCGACACGCAGGTAGCGTTCGCTGCGGAACGCCGCGAGCGCGTCGCGCTGCGAGACGGCCACGCGCTGTTCCCGGCCGTCGCGCAGGCGCAGGCATTCGGCGGCGGCCAGCCCCGCCGCCGCGATCGTCGAGGCCGCCAGCGCGCCCACCCGATGCACCGACGGCAGCGCCGCGCCGCCGTCGCCAGGGTCGCCGTCGTCGGCGAGATCGACGCGCGCGAGCGCGGCCGGATCGCCGAGCGCCGTCTGCCACAGGGTTTGCAAAGCCAGTCGCGCATCCATCGTCGTGTCTCCTGCCGGATTCGAAAAGTGTGGGACGAGTCTAGAATTGCCGCGCCGGCCGATCAATCTTGATCGGCGGAATCAATGCATAAATAGTCATCCGGACAACCGCGTGCCATGGCGCGCAGGGAGCGATCGTGACGGCCCGACTCAGCGCGACCGAAGCCGCCCGGCGGCTCGGCGTGAGCCTGCCAACCCTCTACGCCTACGTGAGCCGCGGGCTGCTGGGCTCGTGGCCCGACGGCGCGTCGAAGCGGCGCCGCTACGACGCCGACGAGGTCACGCTGCTCGCGCGTCGGCGCGCCGACGCGAAACGCGCGGGCGGCGTGGCCGAACGCACGCTCGACTGGGGGCTGCCGGTGCTCGAATCGCGGATCACGCAGATCGCCGACGGCGTGCTGCGCTATCGCGGCCGCGACGCGGTGGCGCTCGCCGCGTCCGCCTCGCTCGAGGACGTGGCGGCGCTGCTGTGGGACTGCGCGCCCAGCGCCGTGCGGGCCGAGGCCTGCCTGTCGGGATTCGATGCCGCCCGCTGGCGTGACGCACTGCGCGAATGGGCCGGCAGCGCGCCGCTCGATCGCGCGCTCGTGATGCTGCCCGCCGCGGCGGCGCGGTTGCCGCGCCTGTCGGACCCCGGCCGCGAGGCACGGGGCGAGATGGCCGCGGCGCTGTTGCGCGCGACCGTCGCCGCGCTGGCCGGCACCGTGCCGTCGATGCTGCCGGCGCACCGGCAGTTCGCGATCGCCTGGGCGGTGCGCGGCCGCGCCGGCGCCGGGCTGCTGCGCCGCGCACTCGTGCTGTGCGCCGATCACGAACTCAACCCGTCGACGTTCGCGGTGCGCTGCATCGCATCCACCGGCACGCACCTGTTCGGCGCGATCGCGGGCGGGCTCGCCGCGCTGTCGGGGCCGCGCCACGGCGGCGAGACGGCGCTGGCCCGCGCGTTGCTCGACGAGGCCGGGCGCGCCGCCGATCTCGACCGCTATCTCGCCGCGCGGCTCGCGCAGGACATGCGCGAGGCCGGCGGCCGCACGCGCCTGGCGGGCTTCGGCCATCCGCTCTACCCGGCCGGCGACCCGCGCGCGGCCTCCCTGATCGAGGCGCTGCGCGTGGCCGCGCCGCGCAACGCGGCGCTGCGGGTGGGGCTGGAGGTGGCCACGCGCGTCGGGGCGGTCACCGGCGAGCGGCCGACCATCGATTTCGCGCTCGCGCTGCTCGAACGCGCGCTGGCGCTGCCGGACGGCGCCGCGTTCGTGCTGTTCGCGGCCGGCCGCGTGACGGGCTGGATCGCGCATGCGCTCGAACAACAGCACGACGGCAAGCTGATCCGGCCACGCGCGCGCTACGTGGGCGCCGACGCGGCGCCGGCCTGAAACGGCGCGATGCATGCCTGTGACCCGGCGGCGTGATCCCGCGCCGGCGGCTCACGGGCAGCCCGCTCCGGCGCTGCCCCACGGCCCGACCAACGCCGCCACGCTCACCACTCACGCACCGCGGCCTCCCGCGCGCCGCGCGCGGGTCTCGTCCAACCATCCGCCCCCGAATCTCCTGCGCGTGCCGGCTTATTTTTTTACAATGACGGCTGTTTCGCGACCACGAGCCTGCCCATGTCCCGTCCCGCCGCCCCTACCCCGAGCGAATCGTCGTTGACCGTGATGCTGTGGGTCGTCGCGACCGGCTTCTTCATGCAGACGCTCGACGCGACCATCGTCAATACCGCGCTGCCGTCGATGGCCGCGAGCCTCGGCGAATCGCCGCTGCGCATGCAGTCGGTGGTGATCGCCTACTCGCTGACGATGGCGGTGATGATCCCGGTCTCGGGCTGGCTCGCCGATACGTTCGGCACGCGCCGCGTGTTCTTCAGCGCGATCCTGATCTTCTCGGCCAGCTCGCTGCTCTGCGCGAGCGCGCACACGCTGCCGCAGCTGGTGGCCTCGCGCGTGGCGCAGGGCGTGGGCGGCGCAATGCTGCTGCCGGTCGGGCGGCTGGCCGTGTTGCGCACGTTCCCGGCCGAGCGCTACCTGCCGGCGCTGTCGTTCGTCGCGATCCCGGGCCTGATCGGCCCGCTGATCGGGCCGACGCTGGGCGGCTGGCTCGTCGAGATCGCGTCGTGGCACTGGATCTTCCTGATCAACGTGCCGGTGGGCGTGGTGGGCTGCATCGCGACGTTCTACTCGATGCCCGACTCGCGCGACCCGGCCGCCGGCCGCTTCGACCTGAAGGGCTACCTGCTGCTGACGGTCGGCATGATCGCGGTGTCGCTCTCGCTGGACGGACTCGCCGACCTCGGCATGGACCACGCCGCCGTGCTGGTGCTGATGATCCTCGGCCTCGCCGCGTTCGTCGCCTACGGGCTCTACGCGGTGCGCGCGCCGCATCCGATCTTCTCGCTCGAACTGTTCCGCATCCACACCTTCAGCGTCGGCCTGCTCGGCAACCTGTTCGCGCGGATCGGCAGCGGCGCGATGCCGTACCTGATTCCGCTGCTGCTGCAGGTGAGCCTCGGCTATTCGGCGTTCGAGGCCGGCCTGATGATGCTGCCGGTGGCGGTGGTCGGGATGTTCTCGAAGCGGCTGATCACACACCTGATCCAGCGTCACGGCTACCGCAAGGTGCTGCTCGTCAACACCGTGATGGTCGGGCTGCTGATGGCGAGCTTCGCGCTGATGCGCGACAACGTGCCGGTGTGGGTGCAGGTGCTGCAGCTCGCCGTGTTCGGCGGCTTCAATTCGATGCAGTTCACGGCGATGAACACGCTCACCCTGAAGGACCTCGGCACCGGCGGCGCAAGCAGCGGCAACAGCCTGTTCTCGCTGGTGCAGATGCTGTCGATGAGCCTCGGCGTGACGGTGGCGGGCGCGCTGCTCGCGACCTTCACCGGCGTGATGCGCAGCGTGACGCCCACCCACACGCTGCCGGCGTTCCATGCGACGTTCTTCTGCGTCGGCATCATCACGGCCGGCTCGGCGTGGATCTTCGCGCAGCTCGCGCCGGACGTGCGCGGCAGCGCGAAGAAAACCGATCCCTCGGAACGCGCCTGACGCCGGGTGGAACGGGACGGCGCGATGAAAAAACGCGCCGCCGCCGTTGCACGCGCCGGCGCATCGAGGCGCGAACCGGCCGCACCAACACGGTGCGCGAATCGAACGACATCGACCGAAACCGCCTGGGATCGGTGCCCGCCCAAGGCGCCGGATCGCGCGATCGGCCAGCGCGGGCCATGCGGCCGGACTCGGGCAGGCAGCCTCTCGCGCGCATGTTTCTTGCTCGGTCACTCCGGGTAGGTAAACTGTCATCCTCTTCCCGGCCGACATCATGATGACCATGATCGATATCGATCCCCCCGGCTTCCAGCCGCCGCGCCCCGTCGCGGGCGACGACGGCAACCGGCGCACCGTGCTGTACGGCGACTACACGGTGTTCAGCGTGTTCCAGCCCGTGTTCTCGGTCTCGCACCGGCGCGCGATCGGCTATCACGCCTCGCTGCGCGCGCGCGGCGCCGACGGCCAGCCGGTGCCGTCGCATGAAGTCTTCACGCAGGCGGCGCGGCGCGGGGATCTGCTCGAACTCGGCCGGCTCGCCGAATCGCTGCACCTCGGCAATTTCCATGCGTTCGACAGCCACGACGAATGGCTCTTCCTGAGCCTGCATCCGGCCGCGCTGATGGACACCATCTACGGCGACGCGCTGCTCGCCAACCTGAAGGCGCTCGGCCTGCCGCCGCAGCGCGTGGTGCTGGAAGTGCCGGAGCAGGCGGGCGGCGAGACCCCGCGCTTCGGCGCGATCGTCGACGGGCTGCGCAAGGCCGGCTTCCTGATCGCGCTGGGCGGCTTCGGCGCGAAGCATTCGAACATCGACCGCGTCTGGCATCTGCATCCCGACATCGTCGCGCTCGATCGCGGCATCCTCGCGCAGGCGAGCGAGCACTCGCATCTCGAACGCGTGCTGCCGGGGCTCGTCTCGCTGCTGCACGAATCGGGGCAGCTCGTGATGATGGGCGGCCTGTCCACCGAGCGCGACGCGCTGATCGCGCTCGAGTGCAACGTCGATTTCGTGCAGGGCCAGTATTTCTCGGGACCGAGCGTCGAGCCGGTGCAGCCGCAGGCCGCCGCGGGCGCGATGGACACGCTGTCGGCCGCGCTGCGCCTGCGCGTGGCCGAGCGCGAGCGAGGCCAGCAGGCACGCCTCGCGCCGTATGTAATCGCGCTCCAGCAGTCCGGCACGCGGCTCGCCGCCGGCGACGAGGTCGAGAGCGCCACCGGCGAGCTGCTCGCGCTCCCCGACACCGCGCGCTGTTTCGTGCTCGATTCCTCCGGCCGCCAGATCGGCGACAACGTGCTGCCGCGCACGCGCGCCTCGCAGCGCGCGAAACGCTTCCGGCCGCTGCTGCACTCGGAAGGCGCGAGCTGGGCGAGGCGCCCGTACTTCATCGAGGCGATGCGCGCGCCGGGACGCGTGCGCGTGACGCCGCCCTACCTGTCGATCAACGAGGCGCATCTGTGCGTGACCGCCTCGGTGGCCGTGCCGCGCGCGGACGGCATGCAGGTGCTCTGCGTCGACATCAACTGGTGAGCGCGACGGCGACGGCGCGGCGCCTTCGTTGCCTGCTCGCCGCCATCGGACGACTTCTCTCGCTCACGAGCCGGCTCAGGTCTCGTCGGCGATCACCGGCAGATCGTGGACCGAATCGCGCAGCGTATGCAGCAGCACGTCGGCGCGCCAGCGCGTGCGCGCGCGATCGCGCGTGGCGAGCTGCACGAGTTCGCGCAGCCGCGCGTTGATCGGCGCGGTGAGCCCGAGCTCGGCCGCGAGCCGCACGATCTCGCCGTTCAGCCAGTTCACCTCGGTCGCGCGGCCGGCCGCGACGTCGTCGGCCATCGACGAGCGTGCGAGCGGATCGATCGCCAGCATCGCGCCCGCGAGCCGCATGAACAGCGCGTCGGGCAGCGACAGCACGGTCGGCAGCCAGCCGGCCGGCAGCGGCGTGAGCCGCGCGGGGCGGATGCCGGCGCGGCGCATCACGCGCAGCGCCTCGGCCTGCGCGAGCGCGAGGCAGCGCCGGTAGTCGCGCGTGCCGAGCTGCTCGCGCAGCGGCATCGCGGCCAGCGCGTTGATCGCGTTGTTGAGATTGAACAGCAGCTTGGCCCACTGCACGGCGACGATGTCCTCGCGCACGCGCAGCGGCAGCCCGGCCCGCTCGAACGCGGCGGCCACCGGCGCGAGCCGCGGCGACGCCTCCACCGCGAGTTGCCCCGCCGAGCCCTGGTGGAACACCCCGTCGCCGCGCGCGATCACGTTGAACGGCACCATGCCGGCCAGCACCGTGCGGCCCGGCAGCGCGATGCGCAGCGCATCGGCCTGGCGCACGCCGTTCTGGAAGCTGATCACCACCGTGCCGGGGCGCAGCACCGGTTCGAGCGCGGCGGCCGCGGCCGGGGTGGCCGCGCACTTGACCGTGACGAGCACCGCGTCGGCCTCGGCCAGCGCGCGCGTATCGGTGTCGAAGGCGATCCGCGCGGCATCCACCTGCGCCTCGCGGCCCAGGTAATCGGTCAACGTCAGGCCGTGCCGGCGCAGCATCTCGCCCGTGGCGGCACGGCCGACGAAGCGCACCTCGGCACCGGCGACCGCGAGCCGGCCGCCGAGATAGCAGCCGATGGCGCCCGCGCCGAACACCGCGAGCGTCGTCACCGTCGCTCAGATTCGCGCGCCGTGCGGCCCGTGACGCTGCGGCCCCGCACGCCGTTCCACTTCATCGCGCAACTCGCGGCGCAGCCCGGCGTAGAACGCCACCTCGGCGACCACGAACAGCGGCCCGATCGCGAGGCCGATCACGTCGTCGACGAACGCGGGCTTGCGCCCCTCGAACGCATGGCCGACGAACTGGATCACCCAGCCGACCAGGAACAGCCCGATGCCCCAGGCGAGCCAGTGCGCGGTGGGCCCCGCCGCGAGCGCCTGGCCGGCCCACAGCGCCAGCCCGAGCAGCACGCTCATGGCCAAGCCGAAGCGCAGGTCGAGGCGCAGGTAGTAGATCGCGGTGGCCACCGTCAGCACCAGCGCCGGGGTCAGCGCGACGCCAGCCGCGCCGCCGGCAACGGGCCGCGACAGCAGCACGGCGACCGCGACGACGATCATCGGGATGCCGAACAGGTGGGTGACGATGTTGCGTGTATCGCGGTGATACGCGGCGTAGTTCGCGAGTTGATCGACCAGTGTTTTCATCGTGCCTGTCTCCTTGGACGAGCGCTATCATGCGCGTTGCCCCAGGCCCGCGCTGTCAGCTACCCGACATCCCCCATGCCCACGCCGTCCGACCTCGATTCGTCGCAACTCGACGCGAACCCCTGGTTCCGGACCCTGCCCGACGCGCTGCGCGCCCGGCTGCGCGCCGGCGCCACCGTGCAGACGCTCGCGGCCGGCGCCACGCTGTTCCGGCGCGGCGACCCGCCCTGCGGCCTCTACGCGGTGCTGTCCGGCGCGCTCAGCATCGGCGCGGTCGATCCCGACGGCCGCGAAGCGTTGCTGACCGTGCTCGAACCCACCACCTGGTTCGGCGAGATCTCGCTGTTCGACGGCCAGCCGTGTACGCACGATGCGATTGCCGTGGAGAACACACGACTTTTGCATTTCACGCAAGCTGCATTGCAACAACTGCTCGACGACGAGCCGCGCTACTGGCGACATTTCGGGCTCCTGATGGCGCAGAAGCTGAGGCTGTCGTTCATGACCGTGGAGGCCATCAGCCTGATGCCGGCGGCGCAGCGGCTGGCCGCGCGGCTGCTGATGATCGCCGAGGGCTACGGCGGCATCAGCACCGGCCACACGCGCATCCGGCTCTCGCAGGAGCGGCTCGCCGCGCTCGCCTCGCTGACGCGGCAGACCGCCAACCAGCTGCTGAAGGAGCTGGCCGCGCGCGGCGTGGTGCGCGTGCAGGTGGGGGAAATCGAGATCCTCGACCTCGACGCGCTGCGCGCGGCGAGCGGCGAGATCGGCCGCGCGATCTGAGCCGGCCGCGCGATGCTGCGCGCTCTGGAGGAAACCGTCGAAACGATCGCGGCGATCATGACGAATCCGGCACGCGATCGGTCTCGATCGGTGCCGCGTCATGGAAAGGCGGGACAGCGCGCGGTGCCGCCGGAAGCGATTCAGGAACGGCACGCCAGAAACGACAATGCCCTCGCAAGGAGGGCATCGGCGAGGCACGCCGGCCAGCCGGCCGGCGCAGCAGCGTGACGGCGGGCCTTAGGCGAAGTTCTTCGCGGCGAAGTCCCAGTTCACGACGTTCCAGAACGCCTCGACGAACTTCGGACGCGCGTTGCGGTAGTCGATGTAGTACGCGTGTTCCCACACGTCGATCGTCAGCAGCGGCTTCGCGTCGGTCGTCAGCGGCGTGGCGGCGTTGCTGGTCGAGACCAGGTCGAGCGAGCCGTCGGCCTTCTTCACGAGCCATGCCCAGCCCGAGCCGAACGTGCCGATCGCGGTCTTCGCGAACGCTTCCTTGAACGCGTCGAACGAACCCCACTTGGCGTTGATCGCGTCGCCCAGCGCGCCCGTCGGAGCGCCGCCGCCGTTCGGCGACAGGCTGTTCCAGAAGAACGTGTGGTTCCAGATTTGCGCGGCGTTGTTGAAAATACCGCCCGACGACTTCTTCACGGTCTCTTCGAGCGACAGGTTTTCGAATTCCGTGCCCGGGATCAGATTGTTCAGGTTCGTCACATACGTTTGATGGTGCTTGCCGTAGTGGAACTGGATCGTTTCCTGCGAGATGTGCGGAGCAAGCGCGTCTTCAGAATAGGGCAGCGGCGGGAGCGTATGAGCCATGACGGATTCCTTTGAAGTGTATGTGTAGGGACTAGGGCCTGCAGAGCGTCCGATTGTAGGCGAGACCGAATAACCCCGCAAACTCGCGGGTATTCGGATCCGCCCGCCTTCGTTCGACCAGCGGCCCCGGCGTGATAACCGCTGTAATAACGAATATAAAAATCAGCGTGATGACAGCACGCCCGCCTGGTCCAGCATGATTCGGTCCCGCTGCGACGCGCCTCGTGAAACGCTCGTTCAGAACGTTTCATCAAGACGCGGCTGGACGTCGGCGATCGACACGTCCGCGGTGCCCTCGGCGAGATGCACGGTAAGCCGGCGCTGCGGCGCAAGCGCGCCCGGCGCGCGCACGGCACGCCCCGTCTGGGTGTCGATCAGCGCCGCGTAACCGCGCTCCAGCGTGCGCTGCGGGCTCAGCACCTCGAGTCGCGCCGCGTAGCCGGCCACGCGCGCCGCGGCGCGTTCGTGCCGGTGCCGCAGCGCGGTGTCGAGCCGTTGCGACCAGCCGGCGAGCGACTGCCGGGCGGCGGCCGCGTCGGGCCGGGTGCGCTGCCAGCGCAGCATCACCAGCGCGAAGCGCGCCCGCGCATCGCGCGCCGGCCGCGCGCCGGCCGAGCCGAGCCGCAGCGCGAGCTGCTGCAGGTGGGTGCGCTGTCGCGCCAGCCGCTCGGCCGGGCTCACCAGGCGCCGCGCCAGCCAGTCGAGCTGCTGGGCGCGCGCGTCGAGCCCGCGCCGCAAGCCGCGCGCGAGGGCCGCCTGGCGCTCGGCCAGTTCGCGCAGCAGCAGCGCGCGCTGCGGGCTGACCAGCTCGGCCGCCCCGGTCGGCGTCGGCGCGCGCAGGTCGGCGGCGAAATCGGCGATCGTGAAATCGGTCTCGTGGCCGACCCCGCTCACCACCGGCAGTTCGCTCGCGGCGATCGCGCGCGCCAGCGCCTCGTCGTTGAACGACCAGAGATCCTCGATCGAGCCGCCGCCGCGGCAGATGATCAGCACGTCCACCTCGCGCCGCGCGTTGGCCGTCTCGACCATCGCCGTGAGCTTGTCGGCCGCGCCCGCGCCCTGCACCGGCGCCGGATAGACGATCACCGGCACATGCGGCGCGCGGCGCGCGAGCGTGGTCAGCACGTCGCGCAGCGCCGCGGCCTGCAGCGAGGTGACGATGCCGATCGCGCGCGGATGCACGGGCAGCGGCCGCTTGCGCCGCGGGTCGAACAGCCCCTCGGCCTCGAGCTGCGCCTTGAGCCGCAGGAACGCCTCGAACAGCTTGCCCTGGCCGGTGCGCCGCACCGCCTCGACGTTGAGCTGCAACTCGCCGCGCGGCTCGTACATGCTGACCAGCGCGCGCACCTCGATGCGGTCGCCCTCGCGCGGCGTGAACGGCGCATGCTGGGCCCGGCCGCGGAACATCACGCAGCGCATCTGCGCGTCCTTGTCCTTGATCGAGAAATACCAGTGGCCGCTCGCTGCGCGCGTGAAGTTCGACACCTCGCCCGACACCCAGCAGAGCGGGAACGAACGCTCGAGCATCGAGCCGATCGCGCGGTTCAGCGCGGAAACGGGAATCACGCCGTCGCCGGCGTCGCCGGCACGGCCGAAGGTGGCGCCGCCCGGGCCGGACGGAAAGGAATCGGATGGCATCGCGTAGGGAGGAATGAAGGCGCGCACACGATAGCCCCGTCGCGCCCCGGCGGCAAGCTTCGTGCTTCGCGCCGGCACCGGGCCCGCGCGTCCGGCGTTGCATCGGGGCCGCCCCAAGGCCGGCCCGCGCGCCCATCGGACACGAAGTGTCCACATGTGCCCCCGGTCGGCTCGCCGCTTGTGTCAAGCCCCTGGAAAACCCGCGTAAATCTCAATAACCTGTTGATTTAACACAATATCTTTGTGACATATTGTGTCAACCCGCCGATCGGACGCCCGCCACGCGGGCGTTTGCGCCGATCCCCCAGGCAGTTTTTCACAGAGTTATCCACAGGCGCGCCTTTATCTGACCCCGTGAGAACGCCGCCGCGGCCGCAAGGCCGCCTGCCCAGCCCGACTTGCCGCGCGCGGCGCCGCCGCGCTAGAGTGCCGCCTTTCGAGGGGAATCCGGCGCGCCGTCCCGGCCGCGCCGCCCTGGTCCCGGTTGTCCTGGAGAATCCGCTTGATCGATCCGTCGCCCGCCTTGCGCCTCGCCGGCGCCATCGCCCGATGAGCGGCGGCCTGCTCGCACGCGCCGAGGCGCGCATCGCCCGCGAATGGCGGCGACGCGGCCCGCTCGCGTGGGCGCTCACGCCGCTCGCCGCGCTGTTCGGCGCCTGCGCCGCGCTGCGCCGCGCCGCGTTCGCGGCCGGCTGGAAGGAAACCGTCGATGCCGGCCCGCCGGTAGTGGTGGTCGGCAACGTCACGGTGGGCGGCACCGGCAAGACGCCGACCGTGATCGCGCTGGTCGACGCGCTGCGCGCCAACGGCTTCCACCCCGGCGTGGTCTCGCGCGGCTACGGCGCCGCGATCCGCGAGCCCGCCGAGGTCCGCCCCGATTCGCTCGCCTCGCGCGCCGGCGACGAGCCGCTGCTGATCGCGCGACGCACCCAGGCGCCCGTGATGGTCTGCCCCGACCGCGTGGCCGCGATCCGGGCGCTCGCGGCCGCGCATCCCGAGGTGGACGTGGTGGTCAGCGACGACGGCCTGCAGCATTACCGGATGGCGCGCCGCGTCGAGCTGGTGGTGTTCGACCACCGTCTCGGCGGCAACGGCTTCCTGCTGCCGGCCGGCCCGCTGCGCGAACCGCTCACGCGGCACCGCGACGCCACGCTCGTCAACGATCCGTACAGCCGCGCGCTGCCGCCGTGGCCCGACACCTTCGCACTGCGGCTCGCGCCCGGCGACGCCTGGCATCTCGACGAGCCGTCGCGGCGCCGCCCGCTCGCGCAGTTCGCCGGCGAGCGCGTGCTGGCCGCGGCCGGCATCGGCGCGCCCGAGCGCTTCTTCGCGACGCTGCGCGCGGCCGGCCTCACGCCTGCCACGCGCGCGCTGCCCGACCATTACGCGTTCGCCGACAACCCGTTCACGAGCGACGACGCCGAGGTGATCCTGATCACCGAGAAGGATGCAGTAAAATTGGGGACTTCCTGGCGCGATGCCCGACTCTGGGTCGTCCCTGTCGAGGCCGCGCTCGATCCCCGCCTCATCGCTCTCGTTGTGGAGAAACTCCGTGGACGCTCGCCTGCTTGAAATCATCGTGTGCCCTATCTGCAAAGGCCCGCTCCACCATGACCGCGCCGCGCAGGAACTGATCTGCCACGCCGACAAGCTCGCCTACCCGATCCGCGACGGCATCCCCGTGATGCTCGTCGACGAGGCGCGCCAGACCGTGGAAGGCACGCCGGTCGATCCGGCCGGCCCCGCCGCCACGCACTGACGGGGGCTGCCGCGCCGGGTCGGCCGATGCCGACCGCTCAACGGCACCGGCGCCAAACCAGCGGCAGCGGTCGCGCCCGCCCTTCGCGGCACGCGCACCATCTCCGGCGCCCGCGCCGGCCTTCCCTTCGATTCCATTCTCGTTCGCCGCCGAAACCCCGATGACCACTCCGCCGCCCTTCATCGCCGTCGTGCCCGCCCGCCTTGCCTCGACACGCCTGCCGAACAAGCCGCTCGCCGACCTCGGCGGCAAGCCGATGGTGGTGCGCGTGGCGGAGCGAGCACGCGAAGCGGGCGCCGCGCGCGTGCTGGTCGCCTCGGACGCGCAGAGCGTGCTCGACGCCGCGCGGGCGGAGGGGTTCGACGCGCTGCTCACGCGCGCCGACCATCCGTCCGGCACCGACCGCCTCGCCGAGGTCGCGACGCTGCTCGAATTGCCGAATGAAACGATCGTCGTGAATGTTCAAGGTGACGAGCCGCTGATCGATCCCGCGCTAATCCGCGACGTAGCGTCGCACCTGGCCGCCCATCCGGCCTGCGCGATCGCCACCGCCGCGCATCCGATCCACGACGCCGCCGACGTGTTCAATCCGAACGTCGTGAAAGTCGCGCTCGACGCGAAAAGCGTCGCGCTGTATTTTTCGCGCGCCCCGATCCCGTGGTCGCGCGATGCCTGGCAGCCGCACTGGCCTGCCGTCGAATCCATGCCGGAGCCGGCCTTCCCGGTATATCGCCACATCGGGCTGTACGCCTATCGCGCGCGTTTCCTGCGCAGTTACCCGTCGCTCGCGCAGGCGCCGATCGAGCAGGCCGAGCAGCTCGAACAGCTGCGCGCGATGTGGCACGGCGAGCGGATCGCGGTGCTCGTGACCGATGCCGCGCCGGCGCCGGGCGTCGACACGCCGGCCGATCTCGCGCGCGTGCAGGCCCTTTTTCGGTCGCCGCAAAAATAACCCATGGCATAATCGGACGACTGTGCGAGCCGTCAGGCGCCGCCCACGTTGAGTCGCGCTCGCCAGCTCCCTCCGCCGGCCGCCGCGCGGGCTTCACCGCCCGCGCCGCCGTCAGACCGGCCGGAGTTGTGTGGAAGCCGACCTCCGGGCCGCGCGCCGATGCGATCCCCTCGCGCCACATATTCATGAAACTTGGAGATATCACCATGCGTTTGATCCTGTTGGGCGCTCCCGGCGCCGGCAAGGGCACCCAGGCCACGTTCATCAAGGAAAAGTTCGGGATTCCGCAGATCTCGACGGGCGACATGCTGCGCGCGGCCGTGAAGGCCGGCACGCCGCTCGGCGTGGAGGCCAAGGGCTACATGGACGAGGGCAAGCTGGTGCCGGATTCGCTGATCATCGGCCTCGTGAAGGAACGCCTGAAGGAAGCGGACTGCGCCAACGGATATCTGTTCGACGGTTTCCCGCGCACCATCGCGCAGGCCGACGCGATGAAGGACGCCGGCGTGGCGATCGACTACGTGCTCGAGATCGACGTGCCGTTCTCGGCGATCATCGAGCGCATCAGCGGCCGCCGCACTCACCCGGCCTCGGGCCGCACCTATCACGTCACGTTCAACCCGCCAAAGGTCGAGGGCAAGGACGACGTGACGGGCGAGCCGTTGATCCAGCGCGACGACGACAAGGAAGACACGGTGAAGAAGCGTCTCGACGTCTACGAGGCACAGACCAAGCCGCTTATCTCGTATTACGGCGACTGGGCCGCGCGCGGTGCCGAAAACGGCCTGCAGGCGCCCGCCTATCGCAAGATCTCGGGCCTCGGCACGGTCGACGAAATCCGTCAGCGCGTGTTCGACGCACTGAAGTAAGCGTCGGCTGCGGGCACGACGCCCGGCCGCCGCGCCACGCCGCTCTCCGGAGCGGCTTTTTTTCGTCCGTCGAAAAATCGCATGAACGTTCGCTTCACGCCATCGCCACGCGCGGTTTCGTACAATCGACCGGCAATGGATCGCGCCGGCCGATCACGGCGGCGGATCCCGACAACCAAGGAGCGAAGATGGAATTACGCGGCAACGTCTTTCTGATCACGGGCGGCGCATCGGGCCTCGGCGCCGGCACGGCGCGCATGCTGGCCGGCGCGGGCGCGAAGGTGGTGCTCGCGGACCTGAACCGCGAGGCGGGCGAGGCGCTCGCCGGCGAACTCGGCGGGCGCTTCGTCAATTGCGACGTCACGCGCGAGGCCGATGCGCAGGCCGCCGTCGAGGCGGCCACCGGGCTCGGCACGCTGCGCGGCCTCGTCAACTGCGCCGGCATCGCGCCGGCCGCGAAGACGGTCGGCAAGGACGGCCCGCACTCGCTCGACCTGTTCGCGAAGGTCGTGTCGATCAACCTGGTCGGCAGCTTCAACATGGCGCGCCTGGCCGCGGCCGCGATGGCCGCGAACGCGCCGGTCGAGACCGGCGAGCGCGGCGTGATCGTCAACACCGCGTCGGTGGCCGCGTTCGACGGCCAGATCGGCCAGGCCGCCTACGCCGCCTCGAAGGCCGGCGTGGCCGGCATGACGCTGCCGCTCGCGCGCGACCTGTCGCGCAGCGCGATCCGCGTCATGACGATCGCGCCCGGCATCTTCGAGACGCCGATGCTGCTCGGCATGCCGCAGGAAGTGCAGGACGCGCTCGGCGCGATGGTGCCGTTCCCGCCGCGGCTCGGCAAGCCCGACGAGTACGCGATGCTGGTGCGCCAGATCCTCGAGAATCCGATGCTGAACGGCGAGGTGATCCGTCTCGACGGCGCGATCCGCATGCAGCCGAAATGAACGCCGGCGCGGCCCGCGAGCCGCGCGCCCGATGCGACGACGCCCGCGACTCCGGTGACGGAGTGCGCGGGCGTCGTCGTTTGAATCGGCTGGTGTCGGCCGACGGCGCAGGCGTCAGTCGTCGCCGCGCTGCATGCGCTGCCGCAGTTCGGTCAGCTGCGCCTCGACGATGGTCGCATCGACCGCCTCGGGGCAGTCGTCGAGATAGGACTCGAGATCCTCGAGCGCCGGGCGCAGGTAGTCGAGCCGCGCGTAGGCGAAGCCGCGGTCGCGCACCTCGTCGGGCTGCCCCGGCAGCAGGATCACGAGCCGCTGCTGCACCGCCAGCAGCCGCTGCCAGCGCTCGGTCTGCAGGTAGATCGACTTCAGGTTGTTGAGCATGCGCGAGAGCACCTCGCGGCTCGTCGCCGGCTGCAGCAGCGCGCGCAGCGTGCTCGACATGGTTTCCTCGGGATGCGCCACATACGGCTCCAGCATGTCGACCAGATCGGCCTCCGACAGCGAGCGCCCGGTGGTCGGATCGATCATCGCGTCGCCGTCGGCCAGCTTGGCGCGCAGCAGGAAGTGGCCCGGGAACGACACGCCGCGCACCGCCAGCCCGAGCTGGCCCGCCAGCTCCAGGTAGAGCACCGCGAGCGAGATCGGGATGCCGCGGCGGCGCTTGAGCACCATGTTCAGGTAGCTGTTGTCGGGATCGTAGTAATCGTTGTGATTGCAGGCGAAGCCGAGCTCGCGGAAGAAATAGTCGTTGAGCGCGTTCACCAGCTCGCGCGCCGGCAGGTCGGCCCGCACGCGCCGGCGAAAGCGCACGACGAGCGCGTCGAGCTCGGCGAGCACCGCCTGCATGTCGAGGTCGGGATAAGCGTCCTGGGCGAGCGAGAGCGCCGCCTCGGTCAAGGGCAGGCTGTCATCCTCGGCGACGAGGGCGCTGAAGAAATCGAGAACGCGGGTCATGGTGGTCGTCATTTGGCGCGGCGGCGGAAATACGCGTATTTGAATCCCATCAACCACAACATACCGAAATATAGTGCGGCGAACAGGATCAGGCTGGCGGCCGTCAACGCGATGCGCGCGAGCGGCTGCGCGCGCAGCCCGGTCCAGTCGAAATTGATCGCGAACCAGTGGATCGTGCCGGCGAGCACCAGCGAGGCGCCCGTCAGCTGGGCGAAGAAGCGCGGCCAGCCCGGCGACGGCCGGTAGATGCCGCGCCGGCGCAGCCCGAGGAACAGCAGCAGCGAATTCAGCGACGCGCCCACGCCGATGCTGAGCGTGAGGCCGGCCGTGCCGAGCAGCGGCACGAACACGTAGTTCGACAGCTGGGTGACGATCAGCACGCCGATCGCGATCTTCACCGGCGTCTTGATGTCCTGCTTGGCGTAGAAGCCCGGCGCGAGGATCTTGATCAGGATGATGCCGATCAGGCCGACGCCGTAGGCGGCCAGCGCGCGCGAGACCATCTGCACCGTGTGCGCGTCAAACTTGCCGTAGTTGAACAGCGTGGCCGTGAGCGGCGTGGCGAAGAACAGCAGCCCGAGCGCGCTCGGCACCGCGAGCAGGAAGGTCACGCGCAGGCCCCAGTCGAGCAGCGCCGAATACTCGGTCGAATCCTCGTCGACGTGCGCCTTCGACAGGCTCGGCAGCAGGATCGTGCCGAGCGCGACGCCGAGCAGCGCGGTGGGAAACTCCATGAGCCGGTCGGCGTAGTTGATCCACGACACGGCGCCCTGCCCGAGCCGCGACGCGATGTTCGTATTGATGATCAGCGAGAGCTGCGCGACCGAGACGGCAAAGGTGGCCGGCACCATCTTCGCGAGCACGCGCTTGACGCCCGGGTGCGCGAGCGCGCGCAGCGGATTGAGCCCGATGCGCGGCATCATGTCGATGCGCTTGAGCCCCGGCCACTGCACCACGAACTGCAGCAGGCCGCCGACGATCACGGCCCAGGCCAGCGCGTAGACCGGCATCTTCAGGTGCGGCGCGACGAACGCCGCGGCCACGATGAACGCAACGTTCAGCAGCACCGGCGCGAACGCCGGCAGCGAGAAGTTCTTGTAGGTGTTCAGCACGCCCGAGGCGAGCGTGGTCAGCGAGATGAAGATGATGTACGGGAACATGATCCGCGTCATCGTGACCGCGAGCGGATAGGCATGGCCGTCGTTGCTCAAGCCCGAGGCGACCGCGTAGACCACCCACGACGCACCCGCCACGCCCACCACCGAGAGCAGCGCGAGCGCCCAGGCGAGCACGGTCGACATCGCGTCGACGAGCGCCTTGGTCGCATCGTGGCCCTGCTGGTTCTTGAACTCGGCGAGGATCGGCACGAACGCCTGCGAAAACGCGCCCTCGGCCGACAGCCGGCGCAGCAGGTTCGGAATCCGGAAGGCGACGTAGAACGCGTCGGTGTATTGACTGGCGCCGAACGCACGGGCGATCAGCGTTTCGCGGGCCAGACCGGTCACGCGCGACAACAGCGTGAAGCCGCTGACCGTCAGCAGGGCTCGGAATAGATTCATGGGGCGCCTATTATACGGAAGCCCCGTTGCGGTCCGCCCCTTCGGCGGAAAAAGGCGCCGGACGCGCCGCGCGCGGAACTCCGGCCGGCGCCGGCATGGAATGACGCGCGACGAGACCGGCCGATATCGCCGAGCTTGTCACTGCCTTGATTTTGTTGCTATAATCTCGCGTTTCTGAGTCTGCATTCGCGCTGCGGTGATCATCGAGCACGTTGCCGACCTCGGTGAAACCAATGTTTTTTTGCGCCCCGGGCAATCGCTCTCGAGGGTCGGATCGAAAAGCAGCGCTTGGCCGTCAGGCTCCAAGCTCTGGGAACAGGACAGGATAAGGAACCGTCATGGCTAATTCCGCACAAGCACGCAAGCGCGCCCGCCAGGCAGCGAAGGCTAACTCGCACAACTCGGCGCTGCGCTCGAAATTCCGTACCGCAATCAAGGCGGTTCGCAAGGCGATCGACGCCGGCGATCAAGCCAAGGCTGCCGAGCTGTACAAGGCCGCCACGAAGACGATCGACACGATCGCCGACAAGAAGATCGTTCACAAGAACAAGGCCGCTCGCCACAAGAGCCGCCTGTCGGCAGCGGTCAAGGGCCTGCAGGCCGCCGCGCAGTAACTCGAATCCGGTGTGCCCGGCTCGCACGGGCCCCTGTTTCCCGCGATCGCGAAAAGCCCGCTTCGGCGGGCTTTTTGTCGTGCCTACGCGACTTGCCGCCAGCCGCGTCGCATGCGCGACGCCAACATGACGGTAGCCTGGCCGCCAGGCGGTGCGCCGCCGCGTGCCGGCGATAACGGGGGAGGGAATGGTGATGACGCCGGCGGCGGCCGTGCCGCTCCGCCCGCGCGGGTTCACTCAGGGATGCTTGCCCAGATGCAGCTCACAGGCTTCGGTGACGACGAGGTTGTTGTCGCGCGCGAAGTTCATCACGAAATCGAAGGCCATCGGCTCGAGGTCGCGCAGACGCGTGTCGACGATCACGCACTTGATGCCGCTGACGATCGTCGGCCGCACGTACAGCGAATATTTCATGTACGCATTGCGGCCGCTCGCGCCCGGTCCGAACTGGGCCATCACGCCGGCAAGCCGTTCCGACCAGTCGCTCGGACGAAACGTCTTTCCTTCTTTCGTGATGCCTTGAATGAAGAATTCGGTCGGGGGAGTTTCTGCCATGAAGGGTCCCAGTTGATGGGCCGACGGCATGACGCTGCCGCGGCGGAAACGGGGAACGGCCGCTTGCGGTGCCGGCTGCGTGGCGCGTTGCCGCCGCCCTCGCCGGGCGCTGCCCGCAAGCACACCGGTGTACGCAGCCGCGCATGAGCGCGGCGCCGCCCGTATCCGGCAGCGCGATCTGCCGGGCTTCGGAAAACCGCGAAATTATACCGCACCGCCGCATCCAGCGGCGCCACGATGCCGGTGCCGGACCGATTCGCGCGCCAACGCTTGCCCGCCCGTCCCCTCCCCGTCACCCCGATTTGCGCGGCTAGACCGCGCGGCGCCGGCCGCCCGCCGGGAGCTGGCGCGCCGGGGCGGCCCGGCTCGTCAAAGCCGGCAAAATCCTTTATGCTCGACCGGATTACCACACCCCGACGGCCGGCGCCGTCCGGCGCGCGAGCGCCGGTTGCCTCCCGCCGCGTCTCGTTTCATGACCGCCAAAACCATTCGTCACTACCTGCAGTTCAAGGATTTCTCGCTGGAAGACTACGAGTACGTGCTCGAGCGCACGGGTATCCTGAAGCGCAAGTTCAAGAACTACGAAACCTATCATCCGCTGCACGACCGCACGCTCGCGATGATCTTCGAGAAGAACTCGACGCGCACGCGGCTCTCGTTCGAGGCGGGCATCTTCCAGCTCGGCGGCCACGCGGTCTTCATGAGCACGCGCGACACGCAACTCGGCCGCGGCGAACCGGTCGAGGATTCCGCGCAGGTGATCTCGCGGATGGTCGACATCATCATGATCCGCACCTTCGAGCAGGAGATCATCCAGCGCTTCGCCGACAACTCGCGCGTGCCGGTGATCAACGGTCTGACCAACGAGTTTCACCCGTGCCAGGTGCTGGCGGACATCTTCACGTACTACGAACACCGCGGCCCGATCCGCGGCAAGACGGTGGCCTGGGTCGGCGACGCCAACAACATGCTCTACACCTGGATCCAGGCCGCGCAGATCCTCGGCTTCAAGCTGCGCCTGTCCACGCCGCCCGGCTACGCGCTCGACATGTCGCTCGTCGACGCCGGCAGCGCGTCGGCCTACGAGGTGGTCGAGGACCCGAACGAAGCCTGCCGCGGCGCCGATCTCGTCACGACCGACGTCTGGACCAGCATGGGCTTCGAGGCCGAGAACGAGGTGCGCAAGCAGGCCTTCGCCGACTGGTGCGTCGACGAGGAGATGATGGCCGGCGCGAGCCCCGACGCGCTCTTCATGCACTGCCTGCCCGCCCATCGTGGCGAGGAAGTGTCGGCCGGCGTGATCGACGGCCCGCAGAGCGTGGTCTGGGACGAGGCGGAAAACCGCCTGCACGTGCAAAAGGCGCTGATGGAATTCCTGCTGCTCGGCAAGCTCAATCACTGAGCGCCGCGTCGCAGCAAAGACGGACGAAGCCCCGCCGAGGCGGGGCTTTTTCATGGGCGCGCGGGCTGAAGCGGCACGAAACGGCACGAACGGCCCGCGCCGCCACTCAGATCGCGACCGGCTCGGCCTCGAGCCGCACGCCGAAGCGCGCCTCCACGTCGGCCTCGATCGCACGGGCGAGCGCCAGCACGTCCGCCCCCGTCGCGCCGCCGCGATTCACCAGCACCAGCGCCTGGCGATCGTGGACCGCCGCCGCGCCGAGCGCGCGCCCCTTCCAGCCGCAGCGGTCGATCAACCAGCCGGCCGCGAGCTTGACGCGCCCGTCGGGCTGCGGATATGCGACCAGCTCGGGCTCGCGTTCGCGCAGCGCCGCGCATTGCGCCGCGTCGATCACCGGATTCTTGAAGAAGCTGCCGGCGTTGCCGAGCACGCGCGGATCGGGCAGCTTCGCGCGCCGGATCGCAACCACCGCGTCGAACACGTCGCGCGGCGTCGCGGCGGCCGGCTCGATGCCACCCGCCGCGAACTCGCGCGCGACGTCCGCGTAGTTGGTACGCGGCTCCCAGCGCTTCGGCAGCCGGAACGTGACCGACACGATCGCGAAACGCTCGCGCGCCTCGCGCTTGAACACGCTGTCGCGATAGCCGAACGCGCAGGCCGCGGCGTCGAACTGCACCAGCTCGCCGCTGGCCAGCTCGACGGCCTTCAGCGCGGCGAAGCGCTCGCGCATCTCGATGCCGTAGGCGCCGATGTTCTGGATCGGCGCGGCGCCGACCGTGCCGGGAATCAGCGCGAGATTCTCGAGCCCCGGCATGCCGGCCGCGAGCGTCCAGTCGACGAACGCGTGCCAGTTCTCGCCGCCGCCCGCCTCCACGTACCAAGCCTCGCCGTCCTCGCCCACCAGCGCGCGGCCGCGCACGTCGTTGATCAGCACCAGCGCGTCCACGTCGCCGGTGAACACCACGTTGCTGCCGCCGCCGAGCACCCGCACCGGCAGCCCGGCCACGCGTGGGTCGCGCGCCGCGGCGACGAACCCGGCCGGCGTGCCGACCGTCGCCGCGAAACGCGCACGCACGTCGAAGCCGAACGTGTTGTGCTCGCGCAGCGGGTAATCGGGACGCAACACCGGGGTGTCGGCGGACGGCGGCGGCAGGGCGGGATCGGACGGCATCGGGGCTTCGGACATCGGCGGCGGGCAGGGAACGGCGCGGGGTTCGCGCAAACCGCGCCGGCGCAACAGGCGGGCGGCCTTGGGCAAACGCGGGGGCATCGGTAAAATGGCAATCGGTCCGCAATTATAGCGAGTGAGCGCGCCCGCTTCGCGCGGCGCGCGCGTTTTACAGGGAGAATCGCATGCCATCGTTCGACGTCGTTTCCGAAGCGAACATGATTGAAGTGAAAAACGCCATCGAGCAGTCGAACAAGGAAATTTCGACGCGCTTCGACTTCAAGGGCTCCGACTCGCGCGTCGAGCACAAGGAGCAGGAGCTGACGATGTTTGCCGACGACGACTTCAAGCTCGGCCAGGTGAAGGACGTGCTGATCGGCAAGATGGCCAAGCGCGGCGTCGACGTGCGTTTCCTCGACTACGGCAAGGTCGAGAAGATCGGCGGCGACAAGCTCAAGCAGGTCGTCACGATCAAGAAGGGCGTGACGGGCGATCTGGCCAAGCGCGTCGTGCGCACCGTGAAGGACAGCAAGATCAAGGTGCAGGCCAGCATCCAGGGCGACGCCGTGCGCGTGTCGGGCACCAAGCGCGACGATCTGCAAAGCGTGATCGCGCTGCTGCGCAAGGAAATCTCCGATACGCCGCTCGACTTCAACAACTTCCGCGACTGATCGCGGCGCGGCGCCGGCGATGCCTGCCGGCGTGCCGCGTGTTCCGTACCACCCGCCGGCCGCGCCGGGTCACTCCGCGCGGGGCGCCTCCGCGGCTTTCTTCTTCTCGCCGATCCGGCTTTCCTGCCCCTTCAGCAGCTTCGAGATATTGCCGCGGTGCCGCCAGACCAGCAGCACGCTCATCGCCAGCACGGCCCAGGCGACCGGATTGTCGTGCGTGCCGAACAGGTAGACGTCGAACAGCGGCGCGAACACGGCGGCCACCAGCGCGGCGAACGACGAGTAGCGGAAGCAGAACGCGATCACGAGCCAGGTCAAGAGCGTCGCGATGCCGAGCGCAGGCGAGATCGCGAGCAGCACGCCGGCCGCCGTCGCCACGCCCTTGCCGCCCTGGAAGCGGAAGAATACCGGGTACAGGTGGCCGAGGAACACCGCGATCGCGGCCAGCCCGATGCCGGTCTCGCCGCCGATCCCGAAGTGCCGCACCAGCCAGACGGCCAGCCAGCCCTTGAACGCGTCGCCGAGCAGCGTCAGGATCGCGGCCTTGCGGTTGCCGCTGCGCAGTACATTGGTCGCGCCGGGGTTCTTCGAGCCATACGAGCGGGGATCGGCGAGACCCATCAACGCGCTGACGACGACGGCGAACGACACCGAGCCGATCAGGTAGGCAGCGACGGTAGCGATCAGAATCTGCATGGGGACGTAATTTCGACGAATGAATGAGGAAGCGGCGCCGTCTGCCGGGCCGCGGCGGCGCCCATTCTACCGAAGCGCGCCGGCCGGGGCCGCCGGTGAAACCCTCAGTCGACGCTCGCGCACTGCACCGGCGTCGCACCGAGCACCGTGGTCAGCACCGCCGGCGCGAGGCTCACGAGGTAGCCGCGCCGGCCGCCGTTGACGAAGATCGAGGGCAAGTCGAGCACGCTCGCCTCGACGTAGACCGGCATCGCCTTCTTCGTGCCGAACGGCGACGTGCCGCCGACCAGATAGCCGGAATGGCGGTTGGCGACCTCGGGCTTGCAAGGCTCGACGCGCTTGGCCCCGATCTGCCGCGCCAGGTTCTTGGTCGACACGGTGCGGTCGCCGTGCATCAGGATCACCAGCGGCTTGGCGTGCTCGTCCTCCATCACCAGCGTCTTGACCACGGCGTGCTCGTCCACGCCGAGCTGGCGCGCCGATTCGCCGGTGCCGCCGTGCTCGACGTAATCGTAGGTGTGTTCGCCGAAGGCGATGCCGTGGCGGCGCAACCATTGCGTCGCCGGTGTTTCGGATACGTGTCGGGATTTGCTCATGCGCGCATTTTAATTGCGGGCGCCGCGAAGCACTATTGTCCGTTCGGCCGATTGCGGCGCCCGGGGTGGGCGTGGCACGATCGGCACGTTTTCCTGCGAAAGGCCGCGCCCCGCCCGCGCCGGCCTCGTTTCCGGAGCCCTGATGCCCCTTTCACCGCCCTCCCCGAGCCTCGACGTCGCGGCGCTGCTCGCCGCGCTGCCCGAGCGGATTACCGAGGTGCCCGCGCGGATCGCGGCGCGCCTGCCCGATCACCCGGCGCTCGTCGAGGATGCGCGCCGGCTCAGCTACCGGCAGCTCGTGGCGGCCGTCGACGCGACGGCCGGCCGGTTGCGCGCGCTCGGCGTGCGCGGCGGCGACCGTGTGATGATCGTCGCCGAGAACAGCATCGCGCAGATCGTGCTGCTGTTCGCGGCCGCCTCCCTCGATGCCTGGGCGTTCCTCGCGAACGCGCGGCTGTCGGCGGCCGAACTCGACGCGATCGCCGCGCACGCGCGGCCGCGCGCGATCGCGTTCGTCACCGCCACCTCGCCCGACGCGGCCGCCCACGCGGCACGCCACCGCGCGCTGCCCGCCGCCACGGGCGAGCCCGACATCGGCACCTGGGCCGTCGCGCTCGATCCCGACGCCACCGCCGAGCCGGTCGAATCCGACGCGGCCCGGCAGTGCGCGGCGCTGATCTACACCACCGGCACCACCGGCACGCCGAAGGGCGTGATGCTGTCGCACCGCAACCTGCTGTTCGTCGCCGCGATGTCGAGCACGCTGCGGCGCGTGAGCGCCGACGACGTCGTCTACACGGTGCTGCCGATATCGCACGTCTACGGCCTGACCTCGGTCTGCCTCGGCAGCCTCTACGCCGGCGCCACGCTGCGGCTGGTGCAGCGCTTCACGCCCGAGGCCGTGCGCCGCGCGCTCGCCGACGAACGCGTGACGATCTTCCAGGGCGTGCCGGCGATGCACGCGAAGCTGCTCGACCATCTGCAGGCGCGAGGCCACGCGTGGCATGCGCCGCATCTGCGCTTCATCTATTCGGGCGGCTCGCCGCTCGACGCCGACCTGAAGGCGCGCGTCGAGCGCATCTACGGCCTGCCAATGCACAACGGCTACGGCATGACCGAGAGCAGCCCGACCGTCACGCAGACCTCGCTCGACGCGCCGCGCGCCGACTGCTCGGTCGGCACGCCGATTCCCGGCATCGAGGTGCGCCTGGCCGGTGTGGACGGCCGCGACGTGGCACCCGGCGAAGTCGGCGAAATCCTCGTGCGCGGGCCGAACGTGATGCTCGGCTATTACCGCAACCCGGAGGCGACGCGCGCGGCGGTGACGGCCGACGGCTGGCTGAAGACGGGCGACCTCGCGAGCGCCGCTGGCGACGGCGCGCTGACCATCGCCGGCCGCAGCAAGGAACTGATCATCCGCTCGGGGTTCAACGTCTATCCGGCCGAGGTCGAGCATGTGCTCAACGCGCATCCGGCGGTCGTGCAGTCGGCCGTGATCGGCCGGCCGGTGGCGGACAACGAGGAAGTGATGGCCTTCGTCGAGCTGACGCCGGGCGCGGCGCTCGCGCATGACGAACTCGAGGCCTGGTGCGCGGCGCGGCTCGCGCCGTACAAGCGGCCCGCGCGCATCGTCGCCGTCGATGCGCTGCCGGCCGCCTCGACGGGCAAGGTGCTCAAGCATCGGCTGCGCGAGCATCCTGCCTATGGCCAGTGATGCGGCGCGGCGCTCGTGGGGCGCCGCGCTGCACCGTGCGTGATTCGATGCGGCGATCCCGTGCCGTGGATCGCTGACGCCAGCCCAAGCCGCTTCAGCCGCGCGGATGATGCGCGGCGTGCAGCGTCCTCAGCCGCTCGCGCGCGACGTGCGTGTAGATCTGCGTCGTCGAGATGTCGCTGTGGCCGAGCAGCATCTGCACCACGCGCAGGTCGGCGCCGTGGTTGAGCAGATGCGTCGCGAACGCGTGCCGCAGCGTGTGCGGCGACAGGTGCGCACGGATCTCGGCGTGCGTCGCGTGGCGCTTGATGATGTTCCAGAACTGCTGGCGCGTCATGCCTTCGCCGCGCGCGGTCACGAACAGCGCGTCCGAGGCGCGCGCGCCGAGCAGCGCCGGGCGCGCTTCGCGCAGGTAGCGCTCGATCCAGCCGTGCGCGACCTCGCCGAACGGCACCAGCCGCTCCTTCGAGCCCTTGCCCATCACGCGCACCACGCCGTCGTTGAGGCCGACCTCGACGCTCTTCAGCGTCACGAGTTCGCTCACGCGCAGCCCGCTCGCGTACATCAGTTCGAGCATGGTGCGGTCGCGCAGCCCGAGCGCGGTCTCGACGTCGGGCGCCGCGAGCAGCGCCTCGACCTGCGCCTCCGACAGCGTCGACGGAAACCGCGCCGGCTGCTTCGCGGACAGGATGCGCAGCGTCGGATCGGTCGCGGCGCGATGCTCGCGCAGCGCCCAGCCGTAGTAGCGGCGGAACACCGACAGGCGCCGGTTCGACGAGGTGGCCTTGCCGTCGCTGCGCGCCGCGATGTAGCCCGTCAGCATCGCCTCGTCCACGGCGTCGACATTCGCGCCGTGCGCGGCCGCGAGCCATTGCGCGAACAACGTCAGATCGCGCCGGTAGGCATCGAGCGTGTTCTGCGACAGGCCGTGCTCGAGCCAGAGCGCGTCGCAGAACAGGTCGATCGAGGTCCGGCTCGCCTCGCGCTCGGGGCTGCCGCCGAGCGGATGTCCGCCGTCGGCCGGCCCGTCGCCGGCACCGGACCCGGCCGGCCGCCCCGCCGCCGCGCGTGGCTTTCGGCCCGCCACGACAGGCGGCTTGCCCGCCGCTGCCGGCGCTGCGGCGGCGCCTCTCGTGCCCTTCACATCCTTCACGGCCTTCGTGCCCTTCGCACCCTTGACAGGCTTCGCGCCGTCGGCCGCCTCGCCGGCGGCCGCGTCGATCGCGCCCGTGGCGCCCACGGTCGCCGAAGGCACGCCACCCTGTCCACCAGGCGACACCGCCGTGTCCTCGTCCGCGCCGGACGCCCGCGCCTCGCGCGGCTCATCCGCCGGCACGCCGGTCTGTTCGTCGATCCGCGTCGCCATCAGTAACGAATCCCTTCATGCGCGAGCAGCCAGCGCTTGATCTTCAGGAAATAACCTTCATCGTCGTGATTCGAGAAGCCGCCGATGCCGCTCGCCGCGACGACGCGATGGCACGGGATCACGAGCGGAAACCAGTTCGCGCCGCAGGCCTGGCCGACCGCGCGCGGTGCGCTGCCGATCCGCTTCGCGAGCTGGCCGTAAGTCACCACGTTGCCGGGGGGCACCTCGCGGATCGCCTGCCAGACGCGCTGCTGGAACGCCGAGCCGACCTCGGCGAGCGGCAGCGTGAAGCGCGCCGAGGCCCGCTCGAAATACCGCTCGATCTGCTTCGCGGCGCGCCGCGCGAGCGCGTTGTCGGGCGCCACGGCGCGCACCGAATCGGGCAGATAGACGAGCTCGCGCACCACGCTCCCTTCGGTGCGAATGCCGATCCTGCCGAACGGCGCGTCGATCACTGCATTGAACATCACGGTCTCCCGAAGCGCGGCCGGCGCCGCGCGATCCCCGCCACCCATTCATCCTCCGCCGCGCCATGCCGCCGTCAGGCGGCCCGCAGCGCCCATTCCACATGTTCGCGCACGAGCCCGGAGGCATCGTCGGCGCGTGCCGCGAGCGCCGCCACGATCGCCGCGCGCGCCTCGTCGGTCACGCGCCCGGCCGGCGCGCGCAGCGCGTTGCCGAGCCCGACCGCGAGGTTGCGCAGCCAGCGTTCGTAGCCGATGCGCCGGATCGCGCTGCCCTGCATGCGCTCGTCGAATTCCGTCGCGCTCCAGCCGAACAGCTCGACGAGCGAGGCCCGGTCGAGCCCGTGGCGCACGTCGAAATCGGCCACCGGCGCGGCCTGTGCGAACTTGTTCCAGGGGCAGACGAGCTGGCAGTCGTCGCAGCCATACACGCGATTGCCGATCAGCGGGCGCATCGCTTCCGGAATACTGCCTTTCAGTTCGATCGTCAGGTACGAGATGCAGCGCCGCGCATCGACGCGAAACGGCTCGACGATCGCCGCCGTCGGGCAGGCGTCGAGACAGCGCGTGCAACTGCCGCAATGCGAGCCCGGCGTTTCGGGCGCGGCCTCGGGGTGCAGCTCGGCGTCGGTCGGCAGCGGCACGTCGACGAAGATCTCGCCGAGGAAGAACAGCGAGCCGGCGTCGCGCTGCAGCAGCAGCGTGTGCTTGCCGCGCCAGCCGTTGCCGGCCTTCTGCGCGAGTTCGACCTCGAGCACCGGCGCCGAATCGGTGAACACGCGATAGCCGAACGGGCCGATCTCGGCCTCGATGCGCTCGGCGAGCGTCTGCAGCCGGTTGCGCAGCACCTTGTGATAATCGCGGCCGCGCGCGTAGATCGACACCACGGCAGCGGCCGGGTCCTCGAGCCGCGCGAGCTCGTGCGCGCGCCAGCCGCCTGCGTCCGACGCGGCGCCGTCGGCCACCGTGGCGGCCGGCAGATAGGCGAGCCGCGCCGAGATCACACGTCGCGTACCGGCCACAAGTTCGGCCGGGCGCGCGCGTTTCATGCCGTGTTTGGCCATATAATCCATTTCGCCGTGGCAACCGGCTTCCAGCCAGGCGGCGAGCCCCGCTTCGGCATCCGAGAGATCGGTATCGCTGATGCCGATCGCCCCGAAACCCAGTTCGCGCCCCCAGGCCCGGATGCGCCGCGCAAGCGCCTCCAGCGCCGCATCGTCGAGGCGGCGCCACGCGGCGCCGTCGCTTTGCGAAGCGGGCGCGTCGATCACGGCGAGTTCCGGTTTACGGTTCATCGCGCTATTTTACGAGAATGCCCGCGCAGCCCAGCCATCCGCACGCCGTGTCCGTCCCCGCCGCACCGCTGGCCGAGCGCCGCTTCGCGCTCCCGGACGAGGCCGCGACCGCCGCGTTCGGCGAACGCTTCGCGCACGCGCTCGACGCGGTGCGCGCGCAGGCCGTCGCCCGGCACGCGTTCACCGGCCTGCAGATCCAGCTCGCGGGCGACCTCGGCGCCGGCAAGACCACGCTGGTTCGCGCGATCCTGCGCGGCCTCGGCCACGCCGGCCGCGTGAAGAGTCCCACCTACACGCTCGTCGAGCCCTACGTGCTCGCGCGCGAAAACGGGGAACTCACGGTCCATCATTTCGATCTCTACCGATTCAGTGATCCGGCCGAATGGGCGGACGCGGGCTTTCGCGAATATTTCAACGCCGGTGCGATCTGCCTCGTCGAATGGCCGCAGCAGGCCGGTACCCTGCTCGGCGTGCCGGATCTCGTGTTCGCGCTCGATGTCGACGGCGACGGCCGCCGGCTCGACGCGCGGGCCTACAGCGCTTCAGGAACCGCATGTCTCGAAAGATGTTGATCAAACCGTTCCGGTCGATCGAATCGGCCGCCACCGTCACCCACAACTGGCGGCGCCGGCAGGTGCTCGTCGCGGGCGCCTCGACGCTCGTGCTCGGGCTGGTCGCGCCGAGCCTGGCGCGCGCGTCGTCGGTGCTCGGCGTGCGGGTCTGGCCCGCGCGCGACTACACGCGCGTGACGATCGAATCCGACCAGCCGCTGCAGGCGGCCCAGCAGCTGCTGCAAGGCCCCGACCGGCTGGTGGTCGACCTCGACGGGCTCGACCTCGACCAGGCGCTGCGCGAGCTCGTCTCGAAGATCGCGCCGAACGATCCGCAGATCCAGTCGGTGCGCGTCGGCCAGTACCAGCCGCACGTGGTGCGCATGGTGTTCGACCTGAAAGGTTTGGTGAAGCCGCAGATGTTCACGCTGCCGCCGGTCGGCTCGTATCGCTACCGGCTGGTGTTCGACCTGTATCCGGCCGTCGCGCCCGATCCGCTGTCGGACCTGATCGCGCAGACCGAGCACAAGCAACAGCAGCTGAACGACTCGGTGCGCGCGCAGGAAGCGCAGCCGCCGCAGGCGGCGCTGAACGGCCCCGGCACGCCGCCGCCCGCGAACGGCGACGGCAGCGACGCGTTCTTCCAGCGCTTCGCGCAGAACACGGCGCCGGCCGCGCGGCCCTCGCCCGCCGCGCCGTCGAGCCCGGCCAGGCCCGCCATCAAGCCGCCGCCCGCCGTCGCGAAGCAGGACGACGATGACGACACCGACTCGTCCTATGCGTTCACGGCGCCGAAGGGCAAGAACGGCACGGTGCGGCTGCTCACCGTCGCGATCGACCCGGGCCACGGCGGCGAGGATCCCGGCGCGATCGGCGGCGGCGGCACCTACGAGAAGCACGTCGCGCTCGACATCGCCAAGCGGCTGCGCGCGAAGATCGACGGTGCGCCGAACATGCGCTCGATGATGACGCGCGACAACGACTTCTTCGTGCCGCTGAACGTGCGCGTGCAGAAGGCGCGGCGCGTCGGCGCCGACCTGTTCGTGTCGATCCACGCCGACGCGTTCACCACGCCGCAGGCGCACGGCTCGTCGGTGTTCGCGCTGTCCGACCATGGCGCGACCAGCGCCGCCGCGCGCTGGATGGCGAACAAGGAGAACTCGTCGGACACGATCGGCGGGATCAACGTGAAGACGCAGGACGTGTCGGTGAACCGCGCGCTGTTCGACATGTCGACCACGGCGCAGATCCGCGACTCGCTGCGCTACGGCAACTTCGTGCTGAAGGAAGTCGGCACCATCAACAAACTGCACAAGGGCTCGGTCGAGCAGGCCGGCTTCGCGGTGCTGAAGGCGCCCGACATTCCGTCGATCCTGGTCGAGACCGCGTTCATCAGCAATCCGGAAGAAGAGCGTCGCCTCAACGACGACGCCTATCGCGAGCAGATGGCCGACGCGATCTTCCGCGGCATCAAGCGCTACTTCGCGGCGAATCCGCCGCTCGCGAAAAGCCGGATGGCCTGAACCCCGGCCGCCGGTTTGCGGCAACTTCACGGCCGCTTCATGGCCGCTTCATGGCCACAAAGCGCCGCCGGACGCAAAGGCCCCGCGTTCGCGGGGCCTTTTTCCTTCCGGCGCCAGGCGTGCCGCCGGCAGCCGCCCTCAGGCCGCGCGCCGCGCGAGCCGGCCGCCGAACACGTTGACCACCAGCCCCCCCATCACCAGCAGGGCGCCGAGATATTCGGCGCCGCTCATCCGTTCACCGAGCAGCAGCGCCGACGAGGCGATGCCGACCACCGGCACCACCAGCGAGAACGGCGCGACCTGCGCGGCCGGGTAGCGCGACAGCAGGCGCCCCCACAGCGCGTAGCCGACCAGCGTGGCGACGAACGCGAGATAGACGATCGCGAAGATCGACGCGCCCGACAGCGCGCCGAGCGCGGCCTCGATCCGCGCCGGACCTTCGAGCGCGAGCGACAGCGCGAAGAACGGCAGCGGCGGCACCAGGCTGCCCCACACCACCAGCGGCACCAGCTCCACCTTGCCGATCCGCTTCGTGACGATGTTGCCGAGCGCCCACGAGGCGGCCGCGCAGATGGTCAGCGCGAAGCCGGCCAGCGTCATCGCCCCGCCGCT